>RPRC01000257.1 GCA_003857395.1 Geobacter sp. | reverse complement strand
TACCGCTTCCGGTGGGCCATTTTCGCAGTATCCGCTCGAAAAACTGCAGGAAGTTTCCATTGCCGATGCCCTTAATCATCCCAATTGGAGCATGGGGCGCAAGATCACAATCGACTCGGCAACTATGATGAACAAGGGCCTCGAGGTTATTGAAGCCAAATGGTTGTTCGACCTTCCCCTTGACAGAATTTCCGTTGTTATCCATCCTCAGAGCATTATTCACTCGCTGGTGGAATACGTTGACGGATGTGTCATAGCGCAATTGGGGGTCCCCGATATGAAGGCCCCGATTGCGTATGCCCTGACCTGGCCTGAAAGGGTAGCGACCGGGGTGCATGGACTTGACCTGGCCGCTATTGCTTCTTTGAACTTTTTCGAGCCGGACCTTGAACGTTTTCCAGCATTACGACTGGCGTACCGTGCTGCAGCAGACGGCGAAAGCATGCCCGCGGTTATGAACGCGGCGAATGAGGTGGCTGTCGATGCCTTCCTTGCCGGAAAAATCAAATTTACCGATATCGCGCTGCTTATCGAAAAAACGATGAGTGCCCATGATGCGCATCTTCTCGGCTCCATTGATGAGGTTATGAGTGCTGACCTCTGGGGTAGAAAGAAAACTAGAAAACTGTTAGGCCTGTAGGGAGAAAGCATGATTATAAGCATACTGTCCGCAATTGTTGTTCTCGGGATACTGATATTTGTCCATGAACTTGGCCACTTTCTCTTTGCGAAATATTTTGGCGTAGGGGTTGAAGCGTTTTCCCTGGGATTTGGCCCGAAGATTTTTGCCAAGAAGGTCGGCGAAACCGAATACCGTATTTCTGCGTTCCCTCTCGGCGGTTATGTGAAGATGATCGGCGAAAGCCTGGATGATGAGCTTCCCGCTGAAGATGTCGAGCGCTCTTTTATGGCAAAAACACCTTTGCGACGTATGGCAATCGTGGCTGCCGGACCATGCTTCAATCTCATATTTGCCTATCTGATCTTTATTGTTGTCTGCATGGTCGGTATTCCTACGGCGACCTCGAAGATTGGTGAGGTGCTGAAGGATAAGCCGGCAGCGCTTGCCGGACTCAAGGAAGGGGATCGGGTCACGAGTATCGATGGCCAGCCGATAAGCCGCTGGAATGATCTTGCTCAGCTTATTTCAGAAGGCAGCGGCAAGCCCGTTGCGCTCACGGTTGAGCGGGACGGCAAAACCTTTTCCGTCCAGGTAACCCCTGAAATGCGCACTGCGAAAAACCTGCTTGGCGAGACAGTCACTTCCCCGGCCATAGGCGTAATGGTTTCGAAGGAGGTTGTCACCGAGAGAGTGGGGCCACTCGCGGCAATAGTCAAAGGGAGCGAGCACACCTGGAATGTTACGAAATTGACGGTTATTGCCGTGGGCAAGATCTTCACCGGGTCCATTTCCGTGGATAATATCGGCGGTCCCATCATGATAGCCAAAACGGCCGGTGATCAGGCCAGAACGGGACTTGTCTACTTCCTTTCGTTCATGGCTCTGTTAAGTATCAATCTTGGGCTCCTCAATCTTTTGCCTGTCCCGATTCTTGATGGAGGCCACCTGGTATTCTATTTTTGGGAAATGGTAACGGGGAAACCGGTCCACCTGAAGGCCCGGGAGATAGCTCAGCAGATTGGCCTGGTGCTGCTCGTGGGGCTCATGGTGCTTGCCTTTTATAACGATATCGCCAGATACTTGCTCGGACAAGGTTGAAGTGAAGATCATTACTATTGACACTTCCACAACCACAAACAGTGTGGCTCTCACGGTGGATGGGCGTCTTCTGGCGGAGTACCTTGTCAATCCGGACCGAAATCATTCCTCCAGTCTCATGTTTGGGCTTGACATGGTTTTGAAAGATTCCGGGCTTACGCTAGACGAATTGGATGCCATCGGGGTTTCGCTGGGTCCCGGTTCTTTTACGGGCCTGCGGGTTGGCATTGCGACCGCCAAGGGGTTGGCACTCGCATCGGGAAAACCTGTTGTCGCCTTTTCCTCTCTTGCCATGCTGGCCATGAACCTTCCTTACGCCGCCTTTCCGGTCTGTACCATGTTCGACGCGAAAAAAAACGAGGTGTATGCCGCACTGTACCGCTGTCGAGAGTTGCCGGAAACCCTGCTTGCCGAGTGTGTTGTGCCGCCCGCGGATTTTCTTTCCCAGCTTCGGACTCCTACCCTGTTTGTCGGCAGTGGCGCACTGCGATACCGTGACTTGATTATGGAAACACTGGGCGAGCTTGCCATTTTTGCTCCGCCGCTTTCCCATCAGCCACGCGCTTCGGCAGGAGCTGTCCTGGCAGCCGACCTCTTTACCCGGGGAGACCTTGCAGCGTCCGCAGCACTTGTCCCCTCGTACTTGCGGGCATCTGAGGCGGAGGTGGCGCGTATGAAAAAGGAATCGGAGGCATAAAGGCCTGGTTTCTCAGTATTGACAGTGATGGGCGAATGTATTAAGGTGCTTATTTATTCCCTTACAAAAGGGACTTGATTCAAGAGGATACGATATATGCGCAGTGACATGATAACCCAAGGACTTGAGCGGACACCTCATCGTGCCCTTTTGAAGGGTGCCGGTGTTCCCCAGAGCGAGATGGAGAAACCCTTTATCGGTGTTGCCACCAGCTTCACCGACCTGATTCCGGGGCACGTAGGTATGCGGGATCTCGAACGGTTTATTGAAAAAGGCGTGCATACCGGTGGAGGCTATTCTTTTTTCTTTGGCATACCAGGCGTGTGTGACGGTATTGCCATGGGGCATAAAGGGATGCACTATTCGCTTCCGACCCGTGAGCTGATAGCCGATATGGTGGAGTCGGTCGCAGAGGCACATCGCCTTGACGGTCTGGTACTTCTTACCAATTGTGACAAAATTACTCCGGGAATGCTGATGGCTGCAGCCCGGCTCAATATTCCCTCCATTGTGGTGACTGCCGGTCCGATGCTGTCCGGTCGAGGTTCTGACGGACGTCGCTACTCTTTCGTTACCGATACCTTCGAGGCCATGGCCCGTTACAAGGCCGGAGTAATAGATGCCAAGGAACTACAGGTTTGTGAGGAGAATGCCTGTCCCGGTGTTGGCTCCTGTCAAGGACTTTTCACTGCCAACACCATGGCTATCCTGACGGAAACCCTCGGGATGAGTCTTCCCCGCTGCGGAACCGCACTTGCTGTTTCGGCCCTCAAGCGCAGGATTGCCTTCGCATCCGGAGAAAAAATCGTCGAACTGGTAAGAAACCAGGTAACACCCCGCCAGATATTGACCCGCGAGGCTTTTGAAAACGCAATCCGCGTTGATCTGGCCCTTGGCGGATCATCGAACACGGTCCTGCATCTGCTTGCTATTGCGCGCGAAGCCGGCGTCGATCTGCCCCTTGAAACCTTCGATATTTTGTCGCGTGAGACACCGCAGATTGCTTCGATGAATCCGGCCGGACAGCACTTCATGGAGGACCTGGACGTAGCTGGGGGGGTTCTCGGCGTGTTGAAACAACTCGGTGATCGGGTAAAAGACAGCAAGACGGTCATGGGGCTCTCTACTCTCCATCTCGTATCGGGGATTTACCAGGTGGATGAGAGCGTGATTCGACCTGTGGACAAGCCGGTGAAGAAAGAAGGCGGAATTGCCGTCCTGTTTGGGAACCTTGCCCCGAAAGGCGCTGTCGTCAAGCAGTCAGGTGTTTCTGATGCAATGATGCAATTCAGCGGAACGGCCCGTTGCTTCAATTCGGAAGAAGAGGCTATGACGGCACTCATGGGTGGCAAGATTGTTGCCGGGAATGTTGTCGTGATTCGATATGAAGGCCCGAAGGGTGGTCCCGGAATGCGAGAGATGCTGGCTCCTACTGCAGCACTCATGGGACTTGGTCTCGGTGATTCGGTTGCACTTATAACGGATGGACGTTTTTCCGGAGGTACTCGCGGCCCCTGTATCGGTCATATCTCTCCCGAGGCAATGGAAGGCGGGCCGATCGCTCTCGTAGAAGAGGGTGATCAGATTGTGCTCGATATCCCGAATCGCAAGCTGCAACTCCTTGTGGATGAAGAAACACTTACGCAACGTCTGGAAGCTTGGCAGCGTCCTGAACCGAAAATCAAGAGCGGTTGGCTGTCACGGTATGCCAAGGTGGTAACATCGGCCTATACGGGAGCGATTACCACCGGAGACTAGTGGAAACCTTTTTTACTGACGGTGGAAGGCTAATTCGATCCTTTCGCCCAACTCCTATCGGGAGGGTTATTGTATGAAACTCGCAGGCGCGAGAATATTGCTGGAATGCCTCAAGCTGGAGGGTGTTGATACGGTCTTCGGCTATCCGGGAGGCACCGTCATCAATATTTACGATGAACTCTACTCTTTTCCGGAAATCCGACATATTCTGCCACGACACGAACAGGCAGGAGTTCACGCCGCCGACGGATACGCACGGGCGAGCGGCAAAGTCGGTGTTGCTATTGCGACATCCGGACCGGGCGCTACCAATACGGTTACCGGTATTGCCACCGCGTACATGGACTCCATTCCACTAGTTGTCATAACCGGCCAGGTGCCAACGGCGCTGATCGGGAATGATGCCTTCCAGGAAGTAGATATCATCGGTATTACCCGGCCATGCACGAAGCACAATTTCCTTGTCAAGAACGTCAAGGAACTCGCCGAAATCGTAAAAAAGGCCTTCTATATAGCCCGTACCGGTCGTCCCGGTCCGGTTTTGATCGATCTGCCCAAAGACGTACAGGTTGCCATAACAGACTTCAAGTATCCTGACAAAATTGAGATGCGAAGTTACAAGCCGACCGTTGAGGGGCATGTGAAACAGATCGAAAAAGCGGCCGCAATGATCCTTGCCGCTAAAAAGCCCGTGCTGTATGTCGGCGGCGGGGTGATTCTTGGCAATGCCTACGACGAATTGCGTCAACTGGCCGAGACGCTGCATGCCCCGGTTACCACGACTCTCATGGGCCTTGGTTCTTTCCCGGAGGACAGCCCCCTTTCTCTCGGGCTTCTCGGGATGCATGGTACCTATTATGCGAATATGGCGGTTACCAACTGCGATCTTCTTGTGGCTGTCGGAGCTCGCTTCGATGATCGTGTTACCGGGAAAATCCCAGCATTTGCTCCCCATGCCAAGATAATTCATATGGATGTGGATCCTACTTCGATCAGAAAGAACGTTCGAGTCGATCTGCCCATCGTAGGTGCCGTTCACGGAGTTTTGGATAAGCTTCTGAAAATTCTCGAGGAGCAACGTAACGAAGTCGAGTCTTTCAGATCTGCCGTGCAACCATGGCTTGACGAAATCAATGGCTGGAAGGCAAAGCATCCTTTATCGTATAAAGAGTCTTCGGAGGTCATCAAGCCTCAGTCGGTCATTCGAAAACTTCGCGAACTCTGTGACCCGGATGCCATCATCGCGACCGATGTTGGACAGCACCAGATGTGGACCGCACAATTCTTTACCTTTACCAAGCCGCGGACCCTCCTCACTTCTGGCGGTTTGGGCACGATGGGCTATGGTCTTCCCGCGGCCATGGGAGCTCAGGCAGCTTTTACCGGGCGTCAGGTGATAGCTATCTGCGGTGATGGCGGTTTCCAGATGAATCTGCAGGAATTGGCAACTTTGGTGCAAAACAAATTGCCGGTAAAAATATGTATCATGAACAACAACTATCTCGGGATGGTTCGACAGTGGCAGGAGCTATTCTTCGGGAAACGCTATTCGCAGACGGTTATGGACCTTCCGATCGATTTCGTCAAATTGGCTGAGGCGTTTGGAGCTACTGGCTTTACCGTAGCTAAGCCGGAGGAAGTTGAGGAGACCATCCGGAAAGGGCTGGCAACCCCTGGTCCGGTTATCATGGAGTTCAAGATAGCACGGGAGGAGCAGGTTCTTCCCATGGTTCCCGCGGGTGCTTCCCTTGATGAAATGGTTCTCGCATCGTGATCTGCCGGGAAAAACGGCCTTTCCAAGACCTTTATTTCTCACCCACTGAGGAGACTTCCCCATGAGACATACTATAACGGTACTTGTGGAAAATGAATTCGGAGTCCTGTCCCGTGTTGCAGGACTTTTCTCCGGTCGGGGATTCAACATCGACTCTCTTTCGGTTGCTCCAACGAATGAGGAGTCAATCTCCCGCATGACCATCGTTACCCGCGGTGATGAGCAGATTCTTGAGCAGATTACCAAGCATCTCAATAAGTTGATCGATGTCATCAAGGTTTTTGATTTCACCGACGGCAGTATCATTGAGAGGGAAATTGCACTCATCAAGGTAACTGCAGAGGATAACGACCGAGCTGAGGTTTTGAGAATTGTCGATATATTTCGGGCAAGTGTCATAGATGTAACGCCAAAAAGTTATACCATTGAGGTAACGGGTGCACCGTCAAAAATCGACGCGATACTTGAATTGCTGCGACCGCTCGGCCTCAAGGAATTGGTGCGGACAGGGCCGGTTGCCATTGTTCGCGGTGCTAAAGGATGGAAAGGCTAGTCAGCCTTTCTTAAGATAAATGCCAAAGGTATCGCCCCAATAAAGGGGATGTACATACATCAAGGAGGAAATAATGCGGATATATTACGACAAGGACTGTAACCTTGAAGTGCTCAAGGGCAAAAAAGTGGCGATAATTGGATACGGGTCCCAAGGACATGCCCATGCGAATAATTTGAAGGATTCAGGTATCGACGTGGTAGTTGGCCTGCGTGCAGACTCGACTTCAGTCAAGAAGGCGGAAAATGCTGGACTGACGGTTCTCCCGACGTCTGAAGCTGTCAAGATTGCCGACGTTATCATGATTCTGCTTCCGGACGAGATCCAGGGCGATGTCTACCGGGAAGAAATTGGTCCTTTTGTGAAGCAAGGCGCCTACCTGGCTTTCAGTCACGGCTTCAATATCCATTTTGGCCAGATCGTTCCCCGTCATGACGTCAATGTCATCATGGTTGCTCCCAAGGGTCCGGGGCATCTGGTTCGTCACGAATACACAAAAGGTGGCGGAGTTCCCAGCCTGATCGCGGTTCACCACGACCCGGCCGGAAATTCCCGTGACGTGGCGCTTGCCTATGCTTCTGCAAATGGCGGCGGACGTGCCGGCATCATTGAGACCTCTTTCCGTGAAGAGACCGAAACCGATCTGTTTGGTGAGCAGGCTGTACTCTGTGGCGGTGTCAGTGCCTTGATCCAGGCTGGCTACGAGACCCTCGTAGAAGCCGGCTATGCTCCTGAAATGGCCTATTTCGAGTGTCTCCATGAATTGAAGCTGATCGTTGATCTGATCTACGAAGGCGGAATCGCAAATATGCGCTACTCCATCTCCAACACGGCAGAATACGGCGATCTGACCCGCGGACCCCGCGTGATCAACGAGGACACCAAGGATGAGATGCGACAGATCCTCGCTGAGATTCAGACCGGTGAATTCTGCAAGGAGTGGATGCTGGAGAACAAGATCAACAAGCCAGTCTTTAGTGCACTTCGACGTCACGCAGCCGAGCATCCCATCGAAGAGGTCGGCGCACAGCTTCGTTCCATGATGTCCTGGATTGGTGCCTCCAAAATCGTTGATAAATCGAAAAATTAGAGAGAATAGAGATGAAGAGCGGCCGGGTTCGGGGTCATGGTTCATCCATGATTCGTATTCGGCCTTTCTTTATAAGCCGGCGACCCAGGAGCCTGTCGGACTTAGGGTAACTCTGCTGCAAATCCGTCTGGACGGTCTTAATTCTGCCGCTTTTTAGGTCAATACAACAACTATTGCCCTGCAAAATCGATAAAACCTGTCCTCCCCAGCCGAATTTTCGCACCGACTTACTAAGTCCGGCAAGCTCCTCTTTGAGGTTAGTACACCATGCGAAATCAAAATACACCGATAGCCGTTGAAGGGTACCCCTTTGTTTTTGGGGCTGCTTTCGTAACACTGGTTTTGGCGCTGCTCTCATGGAAGATTCCGGCACTTTTGCTGCTTTGCGTAACCTGCTTTATCGCATATTTTTTCCGCAATCCGCAACGACGCAGCCCGGAAGGTGAGAACTTGGTACTTTCGCCCGCTGATGGCGTGGTCATATATCTCGGGAATGCGCCTGAAAAGCACCTTGGCGAAGAGAT
>RPRC01000256.1 GCA_003857395.1 Geobacter sp. | reverse complement strand
TTCTTCAAAGAGCATGCCCTTGCCAAGGGAGACTACAAGGACAGTGTCAAAGAGCAACCCGGTTCCGCATCAGTGATTCAAGGGATTACCAAGGACAAAAACGGCATCGGCTACTCCGGCATCGGCTATAAGACTTCCGGTGTAAAGATTCTGGCACTTTCCGAAAAAGGGGGACAGCCCGCTGTTGAAGCAACTTATGAAAACGCCCTCAACAACACCTATCCTTTGAGCCGCTTCCTCTATGTCTACGTGGCCAAGGATCCGAAAAAACCCCTGCCGAAACTGCAGGAAGAATTCCTGAAGTTTGTTCTCTCCAAGGAAGGCCAGGAAGTTGTAATTAAAGACGGCTTCCTCCCGCTCACCGCTGCAATGTCGAGTAAAAGCATTGCAGAGCTGAAGTAGCAGTATCTTCCACGACAATGTCCTCTGAAGAACGGCCGGCACTCACCGGCCGTTCTTGCTGGTTTCAGGAGCCATAAGCCGTAAACAGGCAACGACAAAATGACAACTCAGCAGAGGCTTGAAAGTTGAACGTTGAACACAATCCGAGCTGCTCCATGGAAACAAAGCACAGCTTGAAACAGTATGACGCGTAATTGCAGAAAATACGCACGTTACTCCTGGAAATGGGCGGACGGGGAAATGACCCGAAGTCTGAATGCTTTATTTATCGTAAGGGATCGACTGCTGGGTGGATCAATGTTTTCCCCTTTCGTACGGAAAAATCTGAAATAACGATGAACACCTTGTGCCTCTGATTGCTGTGACACAACATAAAATCGACCTCTCGCCTGCTTCCCCGACGACCAACCCAATTATCACCACATTTACCTTATGTTACTGGCAATTCTGTGCTATACAATTCCAGATCAACATTGGTAATCCCTATGGATGCCAGACTCATTAGAATCTGTCATTTCCATGCAACAGCTGAATCAAATTCTTGGGCGGGTTTTAAACCCGTCCCGTCGTAAAATCAAATAGTCCCAAGGGAGGTTGTCGTGAAAAATTTGACAAAAAGAGTTTTGGTATTGTTCGCTGTGGTTCTCTGTTGCCTCGCAGTGGTTGCTGCTGAGGCCGCTGAAATGAAGCAAAAAAAGGGCAAAACTTCGAAGGAAAGTTCCGAGGCGGCTTACAAAGCTGCCTGTCGAAAAGTGACAGTTGCTGACCTCACCAGTAATCCCAACAAATACAAAGGACAGAAAGTGACCTACACTGGCCAGATACTGGTGATGGATTTCCCACAGAAAACCGCTACCGGCACTACCCCGACGGGACTAATCATAACGGTCACAGACGATAGTCATGTCCTTCCCAGCGGATTGCTTCCCGTGTACGTTACATACCAAGGGAAAACCGACAGTTTCATCTATGATTCGGTCACCATCTACGGCAAGGTCTATGGGAGCTTCGACTATAAGTCAGTCACTATCAAGCAGAAGACCTTACCCAGGATAGATGCCAAATACCTGGAGAAACAACAACCAGCACAAAAATAAGCAACAAAAATCCGATCAAGACATGGAACCAAGGAGGTATTATGAGAAATGCTGCGAAAGTATTTATGAAAATGCTCCTATTTTCAGCCGTATGCAGCTGCATACCAGTTGTACAGGCAAGCGCTGCTCAACCATCAGCAAAATCTATAAATAGTACAGTGATCATTTCAGATACGAAATATGGCCCAGCCAGTGTACTGGGAAAGGATAGCGAATTCTACTACTTAAAAGTAAAGATTAAAGCCAAGTCTGCGACTGCTTTTTCATTCAAGCAAACCGGATGTGTCCTCTCAGATTCTGGTGGTAGAAAATTTTCCACTTGCTGGATTGCAATTACCGGCGGATCGGCAGGCCTGTCGTTTTCCAATTCAGCACCAATCGTAATGAGCATCTTTGACGCTACAACCGGAGATACTTTCATCAAATTGAGTGCCTCGAAGGTTGACGGTCCCAACGGCGAGATTGGTTTCCAGCTGCCGAAAGACGGTTTTGTGGACATCTGTTTTTTATGGCCAGTACCAAAGGGATTCAAATCAGTCAAAGTAAAACTTGCCGGCATTGCGGATATTGCTCTTATTAATCGCTGACAAATTGCCGAGGAATAATGCTGTCCCCGATAGACATCTATGGTGATAGTGCACCGAGACGCGGGACAGCATTATTTGGAATCTCCCTAACCGCTGGCAATTCCAATGACATTATTATCCACATGTATATTCATATGCAAACCTGAGGTGTCAAACCTACACAATTGACAGAATTTCCTAAGATATTCACTCCTCCCTACTACTACAATGTCACAGGAGAGTACCGATGGGCAGGCCGCTAAGAATCGAAAATCCCGGCGCGCATTAGCATGTCACCTCAAGGGGGAACGAGGCAACGACGTATTCAAAAGCCAGAAAGATCGGAAGCAGTTCCTGCATTACCTCGAATCGGCCGTTAGCAGGTATGATGCTGTAATCCATGCGTATTGCCTGATGAATAACTCGTCGATACCACTTTTACGCACCTCCTTGCACGCTCTCGCCCTGACAACTGCAAATAAATTTCTTTTCTATCCGTAATGGCTTATCTTCCACTATCGATTCCAATCAAATCGGCGATTAAACATATAAAATCAGCACAAGGCACGTCGGGCAATAAATTCTCCAGCAGTACGCACAGAAAGCGGCCCAATGCATATTTCATCCAAATACTAATGTGTTGCGTCATATGGATATTTATAATAATCTGACGCTCAATTGCCAGGAAGGAAAATTGCAGAGTAAAACCGATTACGAGAGAGTTTCGAGAACAGAAAGCACCTAACCGTCGGACTTATGAAACTACTCCTAATACAGCATTTCTCTATTTTCACGGGAGGAAAAATGATACCAAAAACAGTCAGGCTTTTTATCGTTATTCTGGCACTCTCTATACCGTACGCCGCTATGGCCGACTCCGGCAGTACCTCTGATCAAACGGCACGTGTCGGAAATGCCGGCCAGAAGAAGTATGAGAGCCTGAACAGCGAACTTCAGCAGCTTGAGTCCGGACTGCCTGCCAAGAAGAAGGAACTGGCGCGTCTCCACCGGAAATGGGTTATTGCCAAAGGAAGGATGCCCACCACAAAAGAGCTTAAGACCTTTGAGGAGAAATCAGCCAGTGGCCCGGTGGAAATCGCAGACAACCCCTTTGTAAACAAGAGCCCATTGAGTTCGCCGGGACGTTATCGTGTAGCTTACTTTCAAAAACTTGACGAGATCAGGGCCGACGAAGAGCGGATCGCCACGTTACGAAACGAAATAAGTGCCGTAGGTAGTAGTGTACCCACATCAGTTGAAAATCTGAACTAAAGGCCTCCAGACCTACAGACTCTGCTTTTTGCTGCCTGGCAAAGCCCATGAATTTTACACAAGGAGATATCTATGAAACCATTCACCAGCTTCAGCATTTCGTTACTTTCCACTCTGGGTATGTGCGTTGCCATCCTGCTGGCATCACAGGGCAGGGTTCAGGCCCAGCCAACATTAAAAACGCCGTCAGGCCAGATACAGCCCCGGTCAAACATCCAGGTGAACGAGCCTCCGAAGCTCAAACTGTGCCCCGACCTGAAAGTCAGTTTCACCTTGATAAAGGGGAGCAATGGTCTCGTCACCATGCAAGGCACGGTAACGAATGTCGGCAAAGGGGATTACGACATCATGTCCAAGGCCGAAGTGATCATGAACTTGAGCTATGCCCCGCAATTTTCCTATGCCATGACCGGAGTATCAGATGTTCGCATCAGCACACCGTTCACCAAGCTCAGGGCAGGCGCCTCATTTCCGGTCAACGGCACCTACCAGATCCCTGATTTCAACGGCTGGGTCTCCGGAAGCATACAGGCTAATGCCAAACGCCTCTTCACCCTGCGTGTGGTCAAGCAGGACATGTCCACCTACAAACCCGGTGAAGATTGCAACCCGGGCGACAATTCCAAGTCTGTCGAACTTGCGTACCGCGAGTTAAAACACTGAAGCAACGTGAAGGGCTAACGGAATTCAATTTCCGTATTTGAAGAAATGCAAGGAAAGCAACAAGTAAACAGCGAAAAACAGTCCGCTTCTTCGCCACTAACCTCCAGCAGGCGTTCAGGTCGATTTCATTGGAAGGATATTTATGTCAGAAGTAAAATGGCCCAGAGCAGTACTACTCCTGCTCCTAATTGCAGTAACCCTTACTGCCTGTTCAAGCGTCAAGCCAACCTTAACAGCCGAGAGACCCACGGATGAAACCTTCCGCACGGTGCTGAAAAAGGAGCTGTCCATTCTCAACGTACCGATTGAAGCTTCGTCGGATGAACTCAGTACGCTCTTGAACCAGACGATCCGCAAGGAGCTTTATAAAGGTTCGACCAAAACCAAGGGCTTGACCGCGGATATACTGCGAAACGGGCCGATTGCCCTGTCAGCCTCCGATAATTGCCTGTATTTTACCCTACCGGTCACCATGTCTCTGAGTTACGGAATATTCGAAACAGCGGCCATTCCCTTAAAGCTGAAATTCAGGGCAAACCCCAGGGTCACACAGGACTGGAAACTGATGACGGAGATATATTACCTGGGGCTGAGCGATCTGCTTGCCGAGGAGATTGGAATCGGCCCGCTTTCCATGAGACCACGCAGCATCGTGGAGGGAATTACCCAGCCGCTGCAGCAGGTACTTTCCGATGTTATCACGAAGAAAATCAATGCCAAGTTTCCGCTGAAGAATAAGATTACCACTGTCTGGAACGCCGCTCAGAAACCTGTTCTAGCAAACAAAAACTACAACACCTGGCTGTTGTTGACACCTCGGGAAGTCATGCTTTCCCCGCTGCAGGCCCAGAACAACAGGATCAAATTGAGTGTGGGAATTAACACGTTTACCGAACTGGTGGTAGGCAAAGAGCCTGCAACCCCGCCTCTAGTTCCACTCCCCGACCTGAAGCTGGTAAAAACCTTTGACAAGAGTTTCCGCATTGCCCTGAATGCCGAGCTTTTCTACAGCGATCTTCTTGCTATTGCGTCTCCTTTACTCCTCAATAAAGAGTTCGTTTCCGACGGGAAAAAAATTGTCATAACAGATTTTGATCTTTATGGTAACCGGGACAAATTCGTGATTAAAGTTGCGACCAAAGGGTCTCTGGAAGGGATTTTTTACCTGACGGGCAAACCTCGCTTCGACCCTCGGACTAATATCTTTTCCGTGGAAGATGTGGATTTCGATCTGCAGACCCGGAGTCTCCTGTTGCAATCGGCCGACTGGTTTCTCCACGGTACGATCAAGAACAGAATTCAGGAAAAACTCAATATGAACCTGACGCAAAAATTGGAACAATCCCGTGAGATGGCTGGAAAAGCGATTGCGCAGGTACAACTGGCAGATCACATTCTTCTGAAAGGAAACATCAAAACCCTGCAGTTCAGCGATGCGCTGGTCCAGAAGGACAAGGTCTCCATCCAGGTTTACACGGAGGGTGAATCGGCCATTTATTTCCAGTAACGATACAAGGGACTCCAAGATCAGGAAGAAGCAGGTTTGGAAAGTTTCGCAGGGGAGTCTCTTTGCAAGGGACACCGGAAACAGAATCGGGAGGGCGGTATTCCAATCCACCGTTCCGATTGAAACCATGGACTACCGTTTTACCCCATTACCGAAAAGGAGAATACTATGAAAGAGCGTACAGTTTTCAGATCCCTGTTTATTGCCGTTTTGTTGGTAGTTTTTGCAGCTTCATCCACAATCGCCGCAAATCCTGTTGCCATGGAAGGGCTTTCCCCTGGTGCTCCCAAGGTAAAACAGTCGAATAAATTTCAATTTACACTGCAAGAGTTGAACAATGCCAAGAGAGTCGCTAAGAAACCGCTACTGGTACTTTCCTGGGAATCAAAAGTAAAACTTGCCAATGATGCATTGACGCGTGATGCGGCAAAAGTTAAAGCGGAAGTAGATGGCGTCCTGGCTCGTGCCAATCAGAAAACTGCGGAATGTTCCACCAAGAACTACACACTTCAGGACCTGCAAGCCCTGTGCAAGGAGAATGAAGGGGTGCAGGCCTGCCTTGACCGGCTGATGAGCAACTGTATGTTGAGCAAAGCCGGACAGCAGGCGCAAAATGGCATGGCTAATGCACTGTCGGCGATGAATATCAAGATATTTCTGGAAAGACTCAAGAAAGACATAGACAATCTCGATCAGGCCCTTTACCAGTAACCGTCACTGGTCATCAATGGCGCGGGCAGACAGAGAGGGGTTTGCCCGCACCAGACGTGCAAAGATGCCACCGTAAAATCCAAACCTCAGCCAGTCCCCTACCCTCCCGCTGTTATCAAGATAACAAAGGAGAACAGTATGCGCGACGTGATCCTCCATGCCTTTAACTGGTCCTTTGCGGAAGTGGCCTCCCGGGCTCAAGAGATCTCCAGGCTCGGTTACGGTGCGGTGCTCATCCCGCCGCCGCTCTATAGCGAGCGGGAGGGCAGCAGCTGGTGGCAGCGTTATCAGCCGAAGGATTACCGGGTCATCAGGTCGTACCTGGGGGGCAAGGCGGAGCTGGAGTTGGCGATCAAGGCCCTGCACGACCAGGGGGTACGGGTCTATGTGGACATCGTCTTCAACCACATGGCAAATGAAAAGGGCCGGCGAAATGATCCCTACAACTTTCCCGGAGAATATGAACTCTCACGCTACCGCGGCGAACGGAAGTCGTTCGAACAAGACCGGCTCTACGGCGACCTGAATGTTGGGCTGTTCAGCCCCTGGGACTTCAATCATGAAGGGGACATCTTTAACTGGAATGACCTCCACGAATCACAGGAACATTGGCTTTCCGGGCTCCCCGACCTGGACCTCAACGACTGGGTAATCCAGCAGCAGCAGACCTGCCTGGCCGCCCTGAACGCGCTCGGTTTCGACGGCTACCGTATCGACGCCATCAAGCACCTGCCCCTGGAGCATATCGCCCAAGTTTTCCAGACACCCGAGATGCATGGTGAATTCGTCTTCGGCGAGGCACTCACCGCCAACGACGGCGAAGAAAACATCTTCCTCTGGCCCCTCCTGGACACGACCGCCATCTCCTTTTACGACTTTCCCCTGCACGAAACTCTGCGCCGGGTCTTCTCACCAGCCGGGAGCATGAGGGAACTGGTCGATCCGGCGGCCTACCGCCAGGCGTTGCCCTGGGACCGCGGGGTTACCTTCACGATCACCCATGACATCCCCTACAACGACGGTTTCCGTTGGCAACTGCTCGACCGCCAGGACGAGTTTCTGGCCAACGTCTATATCACCTGCCGGGATGGCGGCGTCCCGCTGGTCTTTTCCGACCACAACGAGAGCACGGAGAAATACGGGGAGGACCGGGGCCGCTGGAACGAGGCCTGGCAGCGCGCCGACACCGTGGCAATGATCGCATTCCACAATGCCGTGCACGCAACGCCGCAGCGAGCCCTGTTCGAGAGCGACGGATTCATCGTCTTTGCCCGCGGTGACCGTGGTATCGTTGCCATCAACAAGACCGGCCAGTGGCAACACCCGCGGATTCTGACCCACAGCCTGCGTCACGGCAGCTATCACTGCCTGCTGCATGGCCATGACATGCGGGTCGACGGGGAAGTATTCGAGTTCGCCATCCCGCCCCGGCAGGCGCAGCTTTGGCTGCACCAATAGCAGTACAAGGAATCACTGCATGCGACATCTGGTTATTTCCGCAGCAATCGCAAGCCATTGAACACCACCAGCAAGCTGGCGCCAACGTCGGCAAATACCGCCATCCACATGGTGCCCAGGCCGACCAGGGTGAGCACCACAAAAACGACCTTGATGCCCAAGGCCAGAAGAATATTCTGGATAAGCACGCCCCGCGTGGCCTGTGACAGGCGGACGAAGGTCGGGATTTTGCGCAAATCATCAACCATCAAAGCTACGTCAGCCGTTTCAATGGCGGTATCGGTTCCCATGGCGCCCATGGCGAAGCCGATATCGGCCCGTGCCAGGGCCGGCGCATCGTTGATGCCGTCACCAACCATTCCCACCATTCCCTCGGCACCGAACTGCTCGATTGCCTGCAGCTTGTCCTCGGGCAGTTGATTGCCGCGCACCTGGTCGATTCCGACC
>RPRC01000255.1 GCA_003857395.1 Geobacter sp. | reverse complement strand
TCTTAGGCATCAGATGTCGTGCAGAAAAGAAAAAAGGGCCAGGCGAAAATCGCCGGACCCTTTGTAAATATTTGGTGGAGCTGGACGGGATCGAACCGACTACCTCTTGACTGCCAGTCAAGCGCTCTCCCAATTGAGCTACAGCCCCATTCAAGAAGACCTCTTATAGCAAATACGAAATGGTGTGTCAATAAAATTTCTCTCCTGCACTGTCGACCTTGCGCAGTGTTTATTTTGTCTGTTTTCTTTCTTGACGGGAATGGAGGCTTTCGCTATAATCCCGAAACATTTTGCCGGAGTGGTGAAATTGGTAGACGCACGGGACTCAAAATCCCGCGGGGGCAACTCCGTGTCGGTTCGATTCCGACCTCCGGCACCATCACTTAAATCAAGGGTTAGCGTTTTTACGCTAACCCCTTTTGTTTCTCTGATTTATTCTCGCTCAATTTTCTACGAAGAACCCCTCTGGATATTACATTATTCCCGCCTGGCAGTGTCCATGTATTTAAATAGCAGAATTCTTTTTCAAGAAACTTGCGTTTGATTGCAGTCGGATAATTTTAGATCACCTTCCCAATCGTGTATGCTTTATAATTTTCATCCGAAAACGGTCCTTTTCGCCTTGATTGCGTCAATCAGCGGTCTTGTTTATGCGACGTCTTTGTTTCCAAGTTGGAAAACGCTCGTATTACATCCGGAATTTTTGGAGGGAAACTCTTTAGTAAAGAAGTGAAACTGAAGGTGACCTCCTAATGAACGCAACACACTAAAAATACACCCCGTCTGGTACGGGATGAATGGAAACAAATTCCTCACACTTCTACCCACAGTAAAATCCTGCTTCGTACTCAAGTTTTTCATAGAGCCAACCGATACATTCTCGTATAGACCATACTGGAGCCTGTCGGGCTTAGGGTAAATCTGCTGCAAATCTGTCTGGACGGTCCATATTTCGCCGCTTTTTTGGGCAATAGAATAATTATTACCCTGCAAAATCGACAAAATCTGTCCTCGCCCAGACAAATTTCGTTTCGATTTCCTAAGTCCGACAGACTCCTAGAAACCGAATACTTCTCAGCTGCCGGGTACACCAACCGGATGACATGGCCGGGCTTTCTATCGTGAATTGAGCTCTGCTTCCTTGCCAGGGAAGTATTATAACAAAAGTTCTGGTTCTAGACTTCCGCAGGGAAAGCCGCCGGTCAGTATCTTTTGGAGAAAGGATTATTCTATGGGGATGATACCCCTTGATGCCCTGGAGGTCGGCATGGTCCTGGCGAGTGACGTCCAGGATCGAAACGGTCGATTACTTCTTGGGGGCGGGGCTGAACTTACCGGAAAACACCTGATGATTTTTCGCACCTGGGGTGTAATAGAAGTGAACATTGCGGGAGCTGAGGATCTTGGCTATGATGCGAAGATGCCCTCCGATGTTTCGCTGGAGGACCTTGCCGAGGCCCGGAAATCTCTCGACGGGCTGTTCATGCATGCCGGACTGGAATATTCCTTTGTGCAGGAGTTATTACGTCTGGCGGCTATTCGGAAGGTGAATCATGGCGTCTCCTAAAGTTACCTCGATGACGGTTGAGAGACTCATTGAAGAAACGAGGACCGTCTACTCTCTTCCCCTGTTTTATGCGCGGCTCAACGATGCAATCAACCATCCCCGAACCTCCATTTCCGACATCACCAGGATCATTAACGAAGACCAGGGACTTTCGGCCTGCATTCTGAAGCTCGCCAATAGTCCGATGTTTGGCTACTACTCCAAAGTGGACTCCATCTTGAAATCGGTGACCATCATCGGAACCCAGCAATTGCGCGACCTGGCGCTGGCAAGCTCAGTCATCAAGGTATTCCGGGGCATTCCGAAAGAACTGCTCAGCATGGAGCAGTTCTGGAAACACAGCATTTCCTGCGGCATTATCGCCCGCTGCCTTGCGACCTACCTTCGGGAGGGGAATGTGGAGCGTTACTTCGTAACCGGCATTCTCCATGACGTGGGTCAGCTTGTGATGTGCGCGGCAATGCCGGATGCCATGACGCTAACCATCACTTCAAGCAAGGATAACCGGCAACTCTACCACCTTACTGAGCGGCAACTCTTGGGCTTCGACCATGCTGAGGTTGGGTCGTCACTTTTTCAGGCCTGGAAAATTCCGGCCAGTGTGTACGAACCTGTCGCCTGCCATCACCTTCCCGGCAACGCCAAACTGTTCCCCCTGGAGGCGGCGGTCATCCATCTGTCGGACTTGATCTGCCAGGGGCTGGAGTTCGGTGCCAATGCCGAATGGTGTGTATCGTCGCTGGATGAGAGTGCCTGGCAACGTTTGGGTCTGCCGACAGGCATTTTGGAAACAATCGTCAAACTCGCCGAGCCCCAGATTGCTGAGACCTGCGCCATCCTTACGGAGGAAATATGAGTCTGCGCAGCCTGGAAAGTCCACCGCTGGAGTTCTACCAGGAACGGACCCGTTTCCTGGAGGAAACCAATAGCCGTTATGTCTCGATACTTGAGATGCTCACCTCGAGCGGTGACTTCCATGATGAACTCAGTGAGGCCAGGGATGCTCATGGTATTTTTCATGCCACCATGAACCAGATTGGACGCTTGTTTCCCTGCCGGGCAATGGGTTGCCTCGAATCTATGGAAGACGGCAGTTTTGAGCTTGTGGTCTGTTCTCCGCTACTGAGCCGCGACCAACTGCAGGAGGAGGTTGACGCCAGAATCATGGATGGTTCCTTCGCCTGGGCGTTGAAAAGGAATCAGGCAATACTGCATCCCTTGCACAATGGGCAGGTCATGCTGCTGCATTCCATCGCCACCCGCTCCAGGATTAGAGGTTTATTCACTGCGTTGCTCAGCGAAGAATCGATCACCATGGATGCCGCTGCTTTGAATGCTCTTTCAGTGGTGCTCTTTACCTGCTCCTACTCCCTGGAAAGTACCATGCTGTACGCAATGTTGCGGGAGAACATGACGACCCTCGAGGAGCGAGTCCGACAGCGAACAATGGAACTGGAGGCTGCCCGAGGGCTGGCCGAAAAGGCAAATCATGCCAAGAGCGAGTTTCTTGCCAATATCAGCCACGAGATACGAACCCCCATGAACGGCATCATGGGCATGACGGAACTGCTGCTGGAGGGGGGCTTCTCTCCTGAGCAGAATCGCCAGTTTCTTGGAACAATCAGGGATTCCGCGGAAAATTTGATGGTGCTTATCAACGATATTCTGGATATCTCCAAAATCGAGGCAGGAAAGGTTGCCTTGGATCCCACGTCCTTCGAGTTACGAAATATCATTGGCCAGACACTGCGTTCCCTTGCAACAAAAGCTGGAGAGAAAGGGCTGGAACTGGTTTTCTTTACCGATCAGGCAGTGCCGGATGTGTTACGGGGCGACGCAGCGCGGTTGCGTCAGGTGCTGATCAATCTGGTGGGAAATGCCATAAAGTTTACCGACCAGGGTGAAATTGGAGTCAATGTCCAGCTGGTATCCGCTGAATCAGACAATCAGGTGATGTTGCGGATATCTGTTTCCGATCAAGGTATCGGGATTTCACCGGAAGCTCTGGTGAGAATTTTCAACCCCTTTGAACAGGCTGATGCCTCGACATCCAAATACTATGGCGGAACAGGTCTCGGTCTGGCAATCACCAAGCGATTGGTTGAAATCATGGGGGGATCAATCGATGTGGAGAGTGAACCCGGTCGCGGAAGCATTTTTCATTGTACGGTACAACTGGCTATAGACGACCGGCTTCTTTCTAACCAAACCTGCCCTGGTTTAGCCGGTAAAAAGGTTATTGTTGCTGACAAAAACGAGACGAACCGATTGATGCTGAGCGGCTTTCTCGCTAGCCGGGGAATGGTTACGTTCACAGCCGGCAACGGGACGGAACTTGTTTCCTGCTTGAATACCCTTGCTACAGGTCACAACTCTCTTGTTGCACTCCTCCTCGATCTGCGCTTTCTGGATGAAGCCGTGGCGGAAACGCTTTTCAAGTTGTCGGCACTTCCAATGTTTTCCGTGAAGACAGTGGCCCTGTACACCATCGGAAGCGGCTCCCCGGAAGTGCGGTTTGAACTGCCGCAGCTTGAGGGTTACCTCGCAAAACCGATTGTGTACAGTGAACTCGTGAAAACGATGGAGCTGATCTATGCCAACGACGAAGAATCAAGGGAACCTGCCAACTATCAAGTTGTAACGCCTGTACGGAGTGAATCGATCCTGAATATCCTGGTTGCCGATGACATGGAAGTTAACCGACTATTGGCTTCGGTAATCCTCGAAAGGCAGGGGCACCGGGTGACGCTCGTGGAGAATGGCCAGCAAGCTATCGAAGCTTTTGCGGAAAACAGATTTGATCTGGTCTTGATGGATGTTCAGATGCCGGGAATGGACGGTCTGGAGGCTACTCGCCGGATCAGGGTGCTGGAGGCGGAAAAGGGTGGCAACACACCGATTCTTGCATTGACAGCATATGCAGCCGGTGAAGATAGAAACAAATGCCTGGATGCAGGCATGGATGGATATCTCTCAAAACCGTTCAAACCGGTAGAACTCCTCGCGGCAGTCCGCGAATTCGTTAATCCTCTGCAGGTCGAAGCATCGCCTCCTTTGAAACAAATCACGAGCTGTGAAGAAAACGATAGCGAAACTCCGGTTTTTGATCGGGATGGACTACTTTCGCGGCTTGACGGGCGCGAGGAATTACTTGAGCGATTTGTTGGTATGTTCCTGAAAGGGGTTACTGATCGATGGCAACAACTTTCCCGGAGCGTCGCTGATAGAGATGACGAGTCGCTCAGGGTTCACGCCCACTCCATCAAAGGCATGGCCGCCAACATAGGAGCCGAGAGGGTTCGAGAGCTGGCGGCACGCTTTGAAGAACTGGGTTGTAACGGCGCTGTTGCCGAAACGGTTACCCTGCTGCCGCAACTGAAACTAGAACTAGAGTCTTTTCGAGCTGCCGCAAGTGGGCAGTACTGTGATACCACTACCGTGTAAAGGAGAACATGAATGGATTTGTGCAAATGTCTGGTCGTAGATGATGATGAGTTGAGCAGGGAGATGATTGTGCATTACCTGGACGGCTATGCCGTCTGCGAGACTGCGTCAAACGGGCGGGAAGCTTTAGAAAAAGCTCAAGCTTCACATGATAAAGGAGATCCTTTCCGACTGATTATTCTTGATATTATCATGCCGGAAATGGATGGCCACGAGGCGGGCAAAGCTATTCGTACCTTGGAAAAAAATCTTGGCATCACCTTGTCAAATCAGGTAAAGATCATCGTCCTGTCCTCGGTAAATACTCCACAGGAGATCATGCAGGCGTTCATGACAATCAACCCTGCTGCGCAGCTGGTGAAACCGGTTGAACCCGGCAAGTTTCGCGAGACGTTGGCCAAGATCGGAGTGCGGAAAGCAACCAGGTAAGCGTACCGGTGTTCTGGGAAAACAAAGAAGGGCTTCGTTACAGGGGGACTTTAGTCATGAGTGATGAGATCGGCATCCTGGCCGTTGACGATGAAGAGCTGAACATAGAGATGATCAGACTCATGCTCAGCGATCTGGGCGGAATTGACTACCAGACTGCTTCCAATGGCAGGGAAGCACTCGAGATACTGGAACACAGACCGGAAATCGACATCGTGCTTCTTGACCTCGAAATGCCGGTCATGAATGGTTTTGAAACGTTGCAGCGAATTAAGACCAGCGACAGGTATCGAAATATCCCGGTTATTGTCATAACTGTTGATAGTGATGAGGTACAAAAAACCCTCGCCATGGGTGCCGACGATTTCATGACGAAGCCGTATGATCCGACCGAGTTGAAGCTTCGTGTGATGAACCACGTGAGGAGCAAAAAACAGGGAGACCTTATTCGCGAAATGAATGCCATTCTGGAAGCCGAAGTGGTCAGAAAGACCCTGGACCTTCGGCAAGCGCTGGCCTTATCACAGAAGGCCGAACTGGAAATTTCGATTCAGCTTGGCCGGGCGGGCGAATTTCGTGACAGTGAAACCGGAATGCATACCCGCCGGATCAGCGAACTTTCCATGAAATTGGCTGAATATGCCAAACTGCCTATGGACGAGGTGGAGATGGTGCGTTATGCTTCACCGCTCCACGATGTAGGCAAGATCGGTATCCCTGACAACATCCTCCTCAAACCAGGCCCTCTTGATAAAAAAGAATTCGAAATAATGAAGACACACACTACCATCGGCGGCAGGATCCTTTCGGATGACGACAGCCTCCCGGTAATCAAGGCAGGACGCATAATTGCCCTGCAACATCATGAAAAATGGGATGGAAGCGGCTATCCAGCAGGGATTGCCGGTAATAATATTCACATATACGGAAGAATCGTAACGATAACCGATGTCTTCGACTCATTACTGTCGGAACGGCCCTATAAAAAGCCATTTTCTTTCGAAAAGGTCATGGATATCATGATAGAAGGGAAGGGTACCGCCTTTGATCCGGTACTTCTCGAGCTCTTCTTTAGTCACCTGGCGGATTTCGTCAAGATAAGGGATAGCTACCAGTAAAAACCTGCCCGTCAATAACGCTCTGAGCATTTCGCCTTCCTGCCATCGTTTTTCTGCCTTTCAAACACAAAAATAAAACTCTAAAAACCGGTTGAACGCCAGTTCAGCCGGAAAACAACAGGCCGTATTCAACTGTGAAAACAGCCTGTTGTTTGGATAGAATGCCGCATTTACTTCCAGAACATGGACCGATTTTTTGCTTTTATTTATGAATCCAATAACAATTGGGAGAAGTAAAGAACCAAATCTGGCAGACAGGGGACAAGGTACAGAGGTCTTGTGGAATATTATTTTCGTCAAGAATATTCTACAGACAGTACTCTATCCTTTTGCTAAAATATCCCTACGCCCTGCTTCATTGCAGGGGATTTCGCTGCACTGGATTTTGGTATGCTCCTTGTAAACGTACCTATTACAAAAGCAAAAAACTGCCAGATGCAGTGAATACAGAAAGAACATTCGGGGGATACCTCCCATGGAAACGATCAGAAAGACCTTTGTAGTGCGTATCATTTTCCTGCTGATATTTGTCACCAGCATCAGTGTGCTCCATTACTTCACGCCACTCACTCTGCCGATGCTCCATGATATCTACCAGAGACTCTACTATATCCCGATCATCATGGCCGCGCTCTGGTTCGGCCTTCGGGGAGGTCTCGGTTGCGCACTGGTCGTGAGCATCGCCTACGCACCCCATGTTCTTTTTCAGTGGGGTGAACACATTCACCTGGAACTGGAGAAATATCTGGAAATTATCCTCTACAACGTGGTCGGCGGCATTACCGGACTGCTTTCCCAGCGGGAGCAAGTAAAAGCAGCTCAGTTACGGCAGACGGCCCTGGGCCTTGAACAGTCCTATAAGCAGTTGAGTCGCCAATCATGGAGCGGATGCCGTCAAATTTTCACCTGAAGCCGTGAAAGCCTTGGTCTCCTACCACTGGCCAGGCAATGTGCGGGAGTTGGAAAACACGGTAAAGACCTGAAGAAAGATGAGCAAGATGTCTGATATCTTTTCGAACCGAAGGTACCCACGCGCACCAGCAAGTGTACCCATATTGTCAGACCATATTATGACTTTATCGTCAGGAGAAATTATGAAAGATCCAGTCTGTGGAATGGATGTGCATGCCGATTCCTCACCATACCGTTTCGACCATGACGGTGTTAGTTATTTTTTTTGTTGCGAACATTGCCGCATCAAGTTCAGAGAGAATCCCGACAAATTTCTCAACCTGGCAGCCCAGAGCAAAACCGGGCAGGAAGAGGCCAGAGAGGGGTATTACTTCTGCCCGATGTGTCCGGAAGTGCATTCCACCAAACCTGCACCCTGTCCGAAGTGCGGTATGGCGCTGGAATTTGCCGGAGAGACAGCACCACTCCAGCAAACCGAATGGACCTGTTCGATGCACCCCGAAGTTGTTCAGGACACGCCGGGGGACTGCCCGAAGTGCGGCATGGCTCTTGAGGCACGGTTGGTGGTCGTGGCAGAGGAGGAGAACCAGGAACTGCTGGATATGAAAAGACGTTTCTGGATTGCTTTGGCATTGTCGATTCCCGTGATAGTGAGCGCCATGGGCATGCATATCCCCGGTCGCCCCCTGG
>RPRC01000254.1 GCA_003857395.1 Geobacter sp. | reverse complement strand
TCCTGTAATCTTCGAGATTCGAAGATTACTCATTCTGGATTTGCAGCTCTGAAGGCAAAGGATGCCATTGTCGATACGATACGGGACTCATTCGGCCGCAGACCTGATGTGGACACCCGGTCGCCCGGTCTCCTGATTAATCTGCACCTTGTCCGTAATCACTGTACGGTCAGTCTCGATACCTCAGGGGCCAGTCTGGATAAGAGAGGGTATCGGCTAGATAAAAAGGAGGCACCTTTGCGGGAGACGCTTGCAGCAGCCATGATAGAACTGTCTGGTTGGGATGGAAGTATTCCCCTGCTGGACCCCATGTGTGGTTCGGGTACAATTCCTGTCGAGGCAGCGTTAAAAGCTTCTCGGCGGGCCCCAGGGCTCACGAGACCTGCTTTTGGCTTTCAGCGATGGTCGTCCTTTGATCCGGTTTTATGGAATGCTGTTCTGAAAGAAGCACAGGAGCAATCACTCGAATCTCTGCCAGTTGCGATTCATGGCGCTGATATGTCCGCCAGTGCCTTGGACATGGCAAGGAAAAACGCTGATCGAGCAGGGGTCGGCGGTCTTGTGTCATTCTCGCGGGCAGGAATTGGCGAGTCTGTTCCTTCACAGCCTCCCGGGATTCTATTGTGCAATCCCCCATACGGTGTACGCTTGGGAGACGAGGAATCGCTGAAGTTGCTGTATAAAAAACTGGGCGATACCATGAAGAAATCCTTTCAAGGTTATACAGCGTATGTCTTGACCGGAAATCCAGTGCTGGCCTCATGTGTCGGGCTCAGACCGTCCCGTCGTATTGTGCTTTTTAACGGCCCAATAGAATGCCGTTTGCTTAAGTACGAAATTTATTGAGAGAAAAGTTCTGGCCGATTCACGCTCTTCGTAAGGGGATTGCTTCAAAAAACAGATCCTGCCCCGTTCCAGATGATTTTAGGTTAGGTAAATTCTCGATGGATCGAAATTCGCGGTATTAATTTTGCGGAACAGCACAGGCGTTTGTGCTAAAACTGTTCTATAATAGAAAAATGTTCTGAAAGTTAACATTGCGGCAATAGTTGTGTGACGGTAGTATAAAAAGTAGTTTTACCGGAAAGTGCAAAAAAGCCCCCTATAATATATACCAATCGACCTTGCGTCCCGTTCTCTCCTCGCAGTGAAAACAGTTTCTTCTTGGCACCTAAATTGCTACAAAACAAACAATGTTTTGATTGATCCGGTTGGCATAGTACGCTTTTGGCCTTGATTCGCCTTGACCGTTGTTGTTATTGCCTGCTGGATGTGAAAATCATCGGTACACTATTACAGAGAAAGGAGGGTCAGCGAGAAGGGCTTCAAAGGAGTACTTTTGTTTGTTTTGGTTTTCATGTAAAGGCTTTTGATTGGGGAAATTTAATTTTTTGAGGGAGGAAAAAAGATGACATTAGTACTGTTGATAGCAATTACCATGATGTGGTTTCCGGTCGGCTTGTTTTTCCTTGGTACTGGTGACGCGAAAACCTGTGGGATGATGACATTGTGCGTTGGTCTTCTGGTAACGCTAGGCGGTTTTGCCCAGGCAATCGTACCCCCGGTGAATCTTTGGGATGCAACAATATTGATCGCCTTCGGCCTTCTCTATCTTGTGATTGCCCATGCTTTGTTGTGGGGCGTAGAAAACATGAAGTCAGTTGGTAATGCTTCTTTGATGCTGGCAATCCTCTGTGCCATTTATTGCGTGGCTAATCTGAACGGTTATGTGGGTTTGGTCACTGTTGCTGCAACACCGTACCTTGCCTTCATGTTTGGTACGTTCACCGTGCTGCTGGTTACCGTTTGGGCTAACTGCTACGAAAAGGTTTCTGGAACAGTAGTCGGATGGATGCTGATCGTTCTGAACTTCATCTGCTTGGCTCTGCCCGTATTTGACCTTTTCCTTTTCGGTAAACTGCCCTTCTAGAATGACAAGTTGAGCGCAGGAAAAGAATAACCGCCTGTCCCGGATCCGGGGTGGGCGGTTTTCGTTTCAAGTGGATGTGAGGTATTTTTCAGTATTGGGCGCTCAGTTTTTAATGAGAAAAATGGTTTGCATTTTATGGGTTGCCTGATACAATCACACATGCAGAAAAAGGCAACTTCACATTTCCGTAACGAAAAGGAGTAGGCAATGCCGAAGTACGTTATCGAGAGAGAAATTCCAGGTGCAGGGAATATAGGCCCTGAGGACATGCAGGGAATTTCCCAGAAGTCCTGCAGCGTTCTCAAAGAGCTTGGTCCCGAGGTGCAGTGGGTACAGAGTTATGTGACTGAAGACAAAATTTACTGCGTTTACATTGCCCCGAATAAAGAAATGGTGCTGGAGCATGCAAAGCGTGGCGGTTTCCCGGCAAACAGTGTTTCCGAAGTGAAGCGGATGATAGATCCCACGACAGCAGAATAGTTCCAAGGAAAAACAATGTAATGCCATGTTGCTCCACGGCTGAAGCTAAAATAAAGGGTCTGTGCCTATCGTGTACAGGCCCTTTTTTGTTATGCGGGATCTTTTTCCCTTCTCTGTTGACAAAGTGGCGGTAGTTAAGCTAGCTTTTAACGGGGTGGAGATGAGGTGGTTTCCCGTTTGTCCCTGCCGTTTTGTGATTGGTGCTGTCGAATTGCTGTCCTGCAGGGTGTTTGTTGAGTTTATTGAATCCAGATTCTGGTGCTTCTTCTCTGCGCCTGGTTTTTGGAGAGATTACTTCGGTGTGGATTGTCGTCGGAGATGTTGGGAGATATTATGCGTGGACCGGAGCACGGGGCAGACTGCCTCAGAGAAGTAAAAATTACTCGAAACTATACAAAATATGCCGAAGGCTCTGTTTTGGTGGAATTCGGCAATACCAAGGTTATTTGTACTGCTTCTGTTGAAGATGGAGTCCCTTCTTTTTTGCGGGGGAAAGGGTCCGGGTGGTTGACCGCGGAATATTCCATGTTGCCTCGTGCTACGCAAACTCGTTCTTCACGGGAGTCTTCCCGGGGGAAAGTGGGTGGTCGAACTCACGAGATTCAACGACTTATCGGACGTTCGTTGCGAGCGGTAACTGATTTGGCAATTCTTGGGGAGCGGACGATCTTTATTGACTGTGATGTGATCCAGGCCGATGGCGGGACTCGAACCGCCTCAATCACCGGCGCTTATGTGGCATTGGCCGATGCAGTGCAGAAACTATGTTCTGCGAAAGTTTTGTTGCTAAACCCCCTGATAGAAGCAGTTGCCGCAGTCAGTGTCGGAATCGTTGGTGGAGTGGTTTTACTTGACCTGAATTATGAAGAGGATTCTTCGGCAGAAGTCGATATGAATTATGTCATGACCTCCTCAAATCGTTTTGTCGAAGTTCAGGGTACTGCGGAAACAAAGCCCTTTGGCATTGAGGAGATGGATGCAATGCGCTCCTTTGCTGTGTCAGGGATTCAGCGTTTGTTTGAAATCCAGATCGAGACGCTCAGTCAATGAAAGAACTGCTTGTAGCCACAGGGAACAAGGGAAAGATGAACGAAATTCGACAAATTCTTGCCGGTTGTGTCGATCGTCTGTATTGTCTTGCGGATTTTCCCGATCTTCCTGAGGTAATTGAGGATGGGCTCACTTTTGAAGAGAATGCCTGCAAGAAAGCCATGACTGCTGCGCGAGCAACAGGAATTCCGTCAATTGCTGATGATTCCGGTCTTGTTGTTACCGCTCTCGGAGGGCACCCGGGAATTCTCTCGGCAAGATATTCGGGAATTGGAGCCAGTGATGCGGAAAATAATCAGAAGCTTCTTAAGGAAATGGCAGGCTTTACGGCCCGGCAGAGATCTTGTTTTTTTTACTGTGCTGTTGCACTTTGTTTCCCTGATGGCACATGCAGAACTTTTTGTGGTACGTTGAACGGAACGCTGCTCGATTCCCCCCGGGGGGGCGGAGGGTTTGGCTATGATCCACTTTTTTTGCTTCCTGAATACGGGAAAACATTGGCGGAACTGGGCGATGAAGTCAAAAACGGAATCAGCCACAGGGGTATGGCTTTGTTGAAATTACGGGACTTTTTTTCTCGCAGCAATGATGGATAAAAAAAGTCTTGCGCTCCTCCTGATTCCATGCTATAAATATGCTCTTTTTATCGGGGTGTAGCGCAGCCTGGCTAGCGCACCTGCCTTGGGAGCAGGGGGCCGGAGGTTCGAATCCTCTCACCCCGACCATTTTGCGCCTGTAGCTCAGTTGGATAGAGCAACGGACTTCTAATCCGTAGGTCAGAGGTTCGAATCCTCTCAGGCGTGCCAATTGAATAATCTTTATGGTGGCTGTGGTGAAGCGGTTAACACAAACGACTGTGACTCGTTCATTCGTGGGTTCAAATCCCATCAGCCACCCCATTTAAAATAGGCCCCGTAGTCACGGGGCTTATTCATATTATCGAAATTAATTGCGAGAGTGGCGGAACTGGCAGACGCACTGGACTTAGGATCCAGCGCCGAAAGGCTTAGGGGTTCAACTCCCCTCTCTCGCACCAAATTATCCGCACAATTGCGGAAAAATTCCTGCCGAAATCCCGATTCCAACTAGAATATTCTTCTAAGAATTCGAATAGAGAAAATGAGTGAGGTAATTCCATGCTTGTCAATGTCGAGAATCTTAGCCCGATTAAAAAGAAAATATCCTTTGAAATCCCTTCCGAGCGTGTTTCCAAAGAAATCGAGAAGGTGTATGAAGAAATCAAGAAAACCGTTACCATCAAGGGTTTCAGAAAAGGCAAGGTGCCCAGGGCCATTATAGAAAAACACTATAGTGAAAGAATGCATGCAGATGCTCTGAAGAACCTCATCAACGATACCTACTTTAAAGCCTTGATTGATAAGAAAATACTGCCTGTTTCACAACCAGAGTTTGAAAGTGATCCATTGAAGCCGGGAGAATCCTTTCAATATGCAGCAGTCTTCGAGACTGCCCCGGAAATTGAGTTGAAAGAATATCTCGGCATCAAGGTTGAGAAACGGAAGCTGGTTGCTGATGAGAAAGTTGTCGACGCGAGAATCGTGGAACTCCAGGAGGGTATGGGGCAGTTAAAGGCTGTGGAAGACGCCCGACCCGCGAAGGATGGCGACTTCGTATCCATCGATTTCAAGGGATTCCTTGACGGGGTACCCTTTGAAAGAGGCGAGGCTCAGGATTATCAGCTTCAGTTGGGATCAAACACCTTTATCCCGGGATTTGAGGCTCAGGTTGTCGGCATGTCTCCCGGTGATGCCCGGGATGTGAAAGTTACTTTTCCCGCGGATTATGGAAATGCCGAGTTGGCTGGCAAAGATGTTACCTTTGATGTGAAACTTAAAGAGATCAAAGCCAAAGAACTTCCTCCCCTAGATGATGAGTTTGCAAAACAGCTTGGTTCGTTTGAAAGCATTGGCGAACTCAGGGCACGGATATCCGAGGTGTTTGAAAAAGAAGAAGTCCAGAAAATCGAAAACGAAGTGCGTGACAACCTCGTAAAGGCTTTAATCGAAAAACACGAATTCGAAGTTCCAGAAGCGATGGTCGAAAAGCAACTCAACGTTCTGATCGAAAATATGAAGAGCAACCTTGCCGGCCAAAATATGTCCTTTGAACAGCTTGGAACCAGTGAAGAAAAAATACGAGAGCAGTCACGAAGTGTTGCGGTTAACCAGGTGAAAGGTTCTTTACTTCTTGCTGCAATTGCCGAAAAGGAAGAAATTGCCGTCGAAGACGCTGAAATAGAAGAAAAGATTAGAGACATTGCCGCCCGGGCAAACAAGGACTTCGAGATTGTCTTCGGGATTTACCAGTCAAATCCTTACGCAAAAGATACTCTTATCATGCAGATGAGAGAAGACAAGGTTATTGATTTCCTTCTGAGCCAGGCTACTGTGTCAGAGGTTGAGAAGCAGTCGGAGTAATTTTCTTTTCTTGTGGGAAGATCGAAAGAGGCACACGTCACAGGAGGCGGTATGCTGGTACCAATTGTTGTCGAGCAGAGCGGGAGAGGCGAGCGGTCGTATGATATTTATTCCAGGCTACTGAAGGACAGGATTATCTTCCTTGGCGGCGCCATTGACGACCAAATCGCAAACCTTATCATCGCCCAGCTTCTATTTCTTGAGGCTGAGGATCCGGACAAGGATATTCACCTCTACATTAATTCGCCGGGTGGTGTGGTTACCTCAGGAATGGCAATCTATGATACTATGCAGTATATCAAAGCGCCTGTCTCAACCATATGTGTTGGTCAGGCAGCTTCTATGGCGGCGCTATTACTTGCTGCAGGAGAAAAAAGTAAACGATATAGCCTGAAAAACTCCAGGATAATGATTCATCAGCCACTTGGTGGCTTTCAGGGTCAAGCGACGGATATCCACATTCATGCGCGGGAGATCTTGCGGATGAAGGAGATATTAAGCCAGCTTTTGGCCGATCACTCCGGTCAGCCTATCGAGAAGGTGGCAAACGACACCGAGCGTGATTACTTTATGTCTGGTGAAGATGCGAAAAGTTATGGTATTATAGATGAAATAATATCGAGGAATATCATAGCGGGAGGCCAAAAATGAACAGACGAGATGACAGATCGAATAATCTGACATGCTCGTTCTGCGGTAAGAGTCAGGACGAGGTGAAGAAGCTCATCGCCGGTCCTACGGTGTATATTTGTGACGAGTGCATAGAGTTATGCAACGACATAATTGCCGAAGAGACCAAGCTTGAAGAGGCAATGGGGCCGGATATCAAGAAACTTCCCAAGCCTTTGGAGATCAAGGAAGTTCTTGACGAGTACGTAATCGGACAGGAGCGAGCTAAGAAAATTCTTGCCGTAGCAGTCTATAATCACTACAAGAGAATTGAGATGGTAAAAAAACCGGGTGAAGTCGAGATGCAGAAGAGCAATATTCTTCTCCTCGGTCCGACCGGTTCAGGGAAGACCCTCTTGGCTCAAACCCTCGCGAGGATCCTCAAGGTTCCCTTTGCAATGGCGGATGCAACGAACCTCACTGAAGCAGGTTATGTCGGTGAGGATGTGGAAAACATTATCCTGAATCTCCTGCAGGCTGCCGATTATGATGTGGAAAAGGCCCAGAAGGGCATTATCTATATCGATGAAATAGACAAGATCGCACGAAAATCAGATTCTCCCTCTATTACCAGGGATGTTTCCGGTGAGGGTGTCCAGCAGGCCCTTCTGAAAATTATTGAGGGGACGGTAGCCAGTGTGCCGCCTAAGGGGGGCAGGAAGCACCCTCAGCAGGAGTTTCTGAAAGTTGATACTACCGAGATCCTCTTTATCTGTGGTGGGGCCTTTTCTGGTCTTGATAATGTAATTCAGCAGAGAATTGGCGTGAAGACGCTTGGGTTCGGTGCTGATGTTAAGAAAAAGATAGAAAAAAGAGCTGGAGAGCTTCTTTCTGAAGCCACACCGGAAGATCTTCTCAGATTTGGGTTCATCCCTGAATTCATTGGACGTCTCCCGGTGCTTGCAACCCTCAGTGAACTTGATGAGGAGGCAATGGTTCAGATCCTTAAGGAGCCGAAAAATGCTCTGGTGAAGCAGTATCAGAAGTTGTTTGATCTTGAACATGTTAAACTCAAGTTTACCGATGGTTCTCTCGTTGCCATTGCAAAAGAAGCATTGAAGCGTAAGACAGGAGCTCGCGGTCTTCGTTCAATTCTCGAAAATGCTATGCTTGATGTGATGTATGACATCCCTTCCCAAAACTTGGTCAAGGAAGTGGTGATTCACGAGGATGTGATTTACAATAAAGAAAAACCGATAATCGTTTATGAAAATGTGGCGGAATCCGCCTGATTGTAAGGTGTTGAATTGTTGCAAAATATCAGCTAAGGGTAGCAAAAGAGCGAATCATGCAAGATTCGCTCTTTTGTCCTAACGTTAATTTTGGTTTTTCGTAAAAGTGATCTTAAAAGAGCAAAAAAAGGTTCTCAGTGATCTTTTTGAAGACTTCTTCGCAGGGATATCCAATCATCTTATCGGTCATCTAGATGAGATTTTAGGTCTGGGACTATACAAAGACAATTTCTTGCTGAACAGTTTTTGCCAAGCGGTGAAAAGGCAGTGTTAGTTGAAACTTTCGAAATAAACCATTGAACACGAATTTAGTTTTTTGTTACTTATATCAGCATGATAAAAACACTTGACACTCAATGTGCCCCTTGCTATA
>RPRC01000253.1 GCA_003857395.1 Geobacter sp. | reverse complement strand
GGACTTCCCTGATACGTCACGAGCAATACGCCACCAGAGGATTAAAGGGATCAGGAAATGAGGATACTTCGTTATCTGGTGCCGATAAATGTTTTTCTGGTTGCCTTGGCCATTGCGAGTGCCACCTCATTCTTTATTTCGGAAATTTATGTTGATGCCGAGGAAAAGGCAGAACATATCCTTGACAATAACCTCAGAACCTTCTGGGAACTGGTCCGGTTAAAAGGGGAGGGCTTTCGCCTTGTCAAGGGGAAGCTGATGGTGGGCGACTATGTCCTGAACGGAAATTACGAGCTTCCGGACAAAATCAAAGAGCTCACCGGCTGTACCGCTACCATTTTTATGGGTGATACCCGGGTATCCACCAATCTGCGCACGAGCGACGGCAGCCGGGCAGTCGGCACCGGTCTGCATGGTGCGGCCTATGATCCGGTTCTCAGCAATGGACAATCCTACCGTGGGGAGACGACTATTTTCGGCATTCCCTACTTGTCTGCCTACGACCCGATCCGGGATGCCGATGGCAAGGTCATTGGCGCTCTCTATGTGGGCGTGAAAAAATCCGACTTCTTTGAAACATATAAAGGGCTCCGCAACAATCTCCTCTTTACCTCGACTCTGTTGATCCTCTTGTTTACGATTATTTCTGTCCTTCTGGTCAGGTATCGACAGAAGGCTGAACAGGCACAGAAAGACAATGAAGCAAGTCTGCGCGCGGTAATCCATGGTGCACCGTTTCCACAATTCATTCTGGACCTTGATCACCGGGTAATCCACTGGAATGAGGCGATGGAACTCTGTTCGGGCATCCGCGCCGAGACGATTATCGGCACCAACCGGCACGCTGACATCTTCTACGGCGGCCAGCGTCCGATGGTTGCCGACCTGCTTCTGGATAACCTGAGCAATGAAATCGAGACTTGGTACGCCGGTAAATATAACGAGTCCAAGTATCGAGAGGGCATCTATCAGGTAACCGATTTCTTTCCGCTGATGGGAGAATCGGGGAAATGGATACGTTTTACCTCAACGTTGATAAAGGACTCGAAGGGTGCCACCATCGGTTCTATGGTGGCATTTGAAGACCTGACCGAACTGAAGCAGGCGAGTGAATACCTTCAGGAGCAATGGTATTTCCTCCAGGAGATTATCGATAGCATTCCACTCCCGCTGTATTACAAGGATCTTGACGGTAAGTACCTCGGCTGCAACAAGGCCTTTGAGGAATTTGTCGAAATGCCACGTCGGGAAATCCTGCACAAGGCTTTATTTGAGATCATGCCGAAAGAAACCGCTGAGTTACTGGCCGGTATGGATGAAGAGCTCTTGTCTTCACCTGGTGTGAAAACCAATGAATCGCAACTACAGTTGGCCGATGGAAGGCAGCATAATATAATTTTCAAGAAAGCAACGTTTACCACCAAAGAGGGGGTGGTCGGCGGTGTCATTTCGATCATCTTTGATATCACCGAACGTCGACAGGCAGAGAAAATGTTGCTTCAGGCGCATAATGAGCTGGAGGAACGGGTCCATCAGCGCACCATCGAATTGGCGAACCTGAACGAGATGTTGCGCCAGGAAGTAATTGAGCGGACCAAGGCCAAAGATGCCCTCCAGGAGCAGAAGCTTTTCTTGAAAACGATTATGGAAAGTCTGCCGGGGGTGGTTTTTACTCTCGACACGCAGGGGCGACTCTGCCGCTGGAATCGCCAACTGGAAGAGATGACGGGCATGTCTTTCGACGCCTTGCTGGACGTTGACCTGATTTCCCTCGTTCACGAGGAGGACCGTCTGTTTGTGGCAGAGAAGTTTGCCGAAGTCTTTGCGGAGGGCGAGGCAGAGACCGAGTTCAGGCTGCTGGGCCGGGACGGCACGGAGCACTGTTTTCTGCTGGACGGCAGGTGTCTGGAGATCGGTACGGTAACCTACCTGATCGGCTGCGGTATCGACATCACGGCGCGCAAAAAAATGGAAGAAGAACTATTCTGCTCGCAACAGATGCTCCAGCTCGTTCTGGACAATATCCCGCAGCGCGTCTACTGGAAGGACGCGAATCTCAAGTTCCTCGGCTGCAACAAATCCTTTACCGAAGACATCGGCCTGGAGAATCCGAGCGAAATACCGGGAATGAGTGATGCCGAAATGCCTTGGAGAGACCATGCGGCTGAAATGCGCAGGGACGACCTGCAGGTGATCGAACAGGGTGTCCCGAAGATGAATTATGAGCAGGCCCAGCGGTTGATCGACGGCAAGGTTTCCTGGCTGCGAAAAAACAAGATTCCTCTCCGTGGCACGGACAATAAGGTCTTTGGCGTCCTGGCAACCTACGATAACGTTACGGAAAGAAAGCTGGTGGAAGAAGAGTTACGCAAGGCCAAGGAGGCGGCCGAATCCGCCAGTAAGGCAAAAAGCCTGTTCCTCGCCAACATGAGTCACGAAATACGAACACCGATGAATGGGGTGATCGGTATGACCGGGCTGCTCCTTGACTCGCACCTGGACCATGAGCAGCGCGAGTATGCGGAAATCGTCCGTGCTTCGGCGGATTCTCTCCTGACGATCATCAATGACATTCTTGATTACTCCAAGATAGAAGCCGGCAAGCTGGGTATCGAAACCGTGGGTTTCGACCTCCGCTCGACTGTTGAAGATATCGCTGATTTCATGGCGACGAGCATCTACACCAAAGGTCTCGATTTTAACTGTCTGATCAGTTCGGAGCTGCCGGCGCTGGTATCCGGCGACCCGGGGAAGCTGCGTCAGATACTGGTCAACCTGCTCAGTAATGCCCTGAAGTTTACCCATCACGGTGAAATTGTTCTCAGGGCGACCCTGGACCGGGAAGATGAAGACCATGCCTGGATCAATTTTTCCGTGCGTGATACCGGCATCGGCATTCCGCAGGAGCGGATCCAAGATATTTTTGCCTTATTCTCCCAGGTGGATGCCTCCACCACCCGAAGATATGGCGGGACCGGGCTGGGTCTGGCCATATCCAGGCAGCTGGCCGAGATGATGGGCGGAACCATCGAAGTAGAGAGTGTGGAAGGGCAAGGGTCCACCTTCTTCCTGGCGGTGAAATTTGCCAAGCAGGCCGCTGCTCATGACAGGTCTTTTCTTGTCCCCGCTGAACTCTACAAGGAGCGTCTCCTGGTCGTTGATGCCAATGCCACCAGTCGCCTGGCGATTACCGAAAAACTGCAGCTTTGGGGCTACCGTTTTGCCGAGGCGAGTGACGAAAACGGAGCCCTCTCCCACCTTCATGCGGCTTTGGCTGAGAAAGACCAGTATTCCTATGTTTTCATTGGTCCTCAGCTTTCACGGGGCACGGCATCCAGTCTCGGAAAGAAAATCAAAGATGATGAAAAACTGAAGGACACGGTTCTGATCCATGTTTCTCCCCTGGGTGAAAAAATAGCCCCCGCTTCACACTCTGACGACATTTTTACCGCCCGCTTGCAAAAACCGATAAAACTTGCCGAACTGCATCATTGTCTGATGGCACTGTCCGGCAGCAGCGAACCCACCTGTCAGGGGGATCGCCTGGAAGTCGAAAAGCCGGGAGTTGACCGCACGATGGCCAGGAACAACATGCGTCTGTTGCTTGCCGAAGACAACAGCACGAACCAGAAAGTCATCATGCGAATTCTGAACAACCTCGGCTATCGTGCCGATGTGGCCGCAAATGGCCGGGAAGCGCTGGAAGCGCTGGACATGGTTCCCTATGACCTGGTGCTGATGGATATTCAGATGCCGGAACTGGACGGTTTCGAGACAACGGAGGCCATCAGGCGGAGAGAGGCAGTTTCCGGCAGACATATCCCGATTGTCGCCATGACGGCCCATGCCATGAAGGGTGACCGTGAAAAATGTCTGGCTGCCGGGATGGACGATTACATCTCCAAGCCGCTCTATCCCAAGGATCTTCAAGGGGTGATACAACGTGCACTTTCCGGTTTTTCTTTCCGCAAGGAAGCTACTGAGGTGCAGTTTGGCATGATGTCGAAAAGGGTTTTTGACCGGGATGATCTGATGCGCAGGATTGGCTGCGATGAGGATGTTCTGGAAGACATCCTGCAAGGCTTTATCGATGACTATACCGTTCATCTTGAGAAGTTGCAGCAGGCGTTATTTGACCGAAACAACGACTCCACGTATCGCCTGGTACATCTGATGAAAGGTGCCGCGGCAAATATGTCGGCGAACCCGTTACGGGAATTGGTTTCAAAAATGGAGACATTGCTGCAGAAGGGGGACCTCAGCCAAGCCGCGTCGCTGCTTCAGCAGATCAGGAAGGAATTTGATGAATTCAAGGCGTATGTGATCAAAGCGGCCTAGGCGTCTGTCGGACTTAGGAAATTGAAGCGAAAATTCGGCTGGACCGTCCAGTCGAATTTGCAACAGAGTTACCCTACGTCTGAGAGGTTCATGAGTCTCGGTAGGGGCGGCCCCCCGTGGCCGCCCTGCAAAAGGCAGGCACAGTTCTGCAAAAAGGCAGGCACAGTTCTGCAAAAGGGCAGGCACAGGGGCCTGCCCCTACAGGTGTTTATTTCCGTATGTCCTCAAACATCAGTTCAAGATCTTCGAGCAGGGACTGAAGATCTTCTTCATGTTCAACCTCTTGCTGGAGAATTTGCAGTACCATATTGTAGGTTACCGGGTCAGCGTCTTTGGTGATGTCCATCAGGCGCTTGTAGACGCCGATGGCGCACTGTTCACCCTTGATATTCTGGTTCAGGATAGTCTTGACATTCGGGTCGTCGGGGGCGTCGTAGCCGCAGTTTGTCAGCTTGTACCACTCCTCGGGTTTGGTAACCGGCGTGCCGCCCAGTTGTATGATCCGCATGGCCACCATGTCGGCATGCAGCAGTTCTTCGGTGGCATGCTGGAGTAGTTCAGCACCAACGGCATCTTTCATCGGCCCCTTGACTACCTTGGCGCCCAGCCAGTACTGATAGTAAGCAAGCCATTCGTCACTGAAGGCGCGCCGCAGCAAGCCCAGCAGTTCATCCACATCCATGCCGATTATTTCGCGTCCTTTTGATCCCATGCTGTATCCTCCCTTTCCTTGGGCTTGAATCCGTATCCGATATAGTCTACTTTGAAAAAAACAATGGTCAAATAGTCTGTTTTACGGTAATTTCCGGCAGCATCTGGTGAGCTGCTCCAGTTGCGAACGTGTGAAGGAGAAGAGCTTGATGATGAATTTCGATCCCCTCAGGGAAAAACTCCGGAAACTGTTTTCCGTTGTCCAGCTTGCCGTATTGGCAACGGAGCATGATGGCAGTCCGTATGCAAGTCTCGTTGCTTTTGCCGCTTCCGATGATCTGCGGGAAATCTATTTTGCCACCGACAGGGAGACCCGGAAATATCGCTACCTGCAGGAGAATGGCCGGGTGGCGTTCCTGGTGGATAACCGTTCCAAGACGGGCGGTGATTTCCAGGAGGGCATAGCAGTTACGGTTCTGGGCATGGCGACAGAGTTGCAAGATGCCGAACGCGAATCTGCTCTTGCTGCCTATATCGCAAATCTGCCTGGTCTTGCAGAATTTGTCTCTTCCCCTTCCTGTGCACTCTTCCGGGTAACCGTTTCCTCCTACTCCTTGGTTGAGGAATTCAAAAAAATTTCTGAATTCCGCTTCGATGGGTAACTTCTTTGCCAACGAACGCTGACACCGGCACCGTGACAGCCGACCGGGAGGTCCCAGACAAGAAATCCTGTCTTGCTGTCTGGCGAGATCGCTCAGCCCGGCATAAACGTGTCGGATGATTTTTCTGAAAACCTTAGCGATCTGTTGACATATTTTATGTAGCTTTCATCCGGAAACGGTTCTTTTTCGCCCTGGCTGTGTCAATCTGGCTGTAGGTGGCAGGGTGGTGTGCTATGGCGGTTCCGGCAAATGATGACGCAGGGTTTTTCATTTTGACAGGGTCACTCGTATGCGTGTAGTATCACCGGTCGTGTACCAATGCATCCCATTTCCACGTAAGGCGACCCGTGAATAATTTCAGCAACAGTTTTTCACCCACACTCCTGTTCCGCTTTCTGCTTTTGCTGATCTTCCTGTTGGTTCTGGCTGGTTGCAAAGAGGGAAAGGCGGTCAATTCTTCTCCTGCGCCGGCCTCAGCGGCAAACGTGAACAAGAGCGTCCAGGTATTCGCGCAGACCAGCTCGAGCTTTGCAACACATTCCTCGGCAACTACCGGCCCTGGGGAGAAGACATCTGCCGGCGTGCAGGGCAAGGACGCCGCCGGACCTGCTACAGGAAAAATTCCTGGTGTGGCGGGGGAGGACCCCGATTATGCGAAAGAAATGGGCTGGCCGGTGAAATCTCCCGCACTGTTGCCGGGATCAATCCTGCCGCGGAAGCGGATCCTCACTTACTACGGCAATCCACTCTCCAAACGAATGGGGGCACTTGGGGAGTACGAGACAAAGGATATGCTCCGCCGCCTCATGGCCGAGGCCAAGCGCTGGAGTGATGCTGATCCTCCGTTGCCGGTGCAACCGGCGCTGCACCTGATCGCGGTGGTTGCTCAGGGTGAACCGGGCAAGGCGGGAAAATATCGGATGGTTATGCCGGATGAAATCGTCAACAAAGTATATGGCTGGGCCAAGGGTGCGAATTGCCTTCTGTTTATCGATATTCAGACCGGCCATGAAGACATTCGCACTCTCCTGCCGCGCTTCGAATGGATCCTGAAGAACCCCGACGTGCACCTGGGTATCGATCCGGAGTTCAATCTCGTGGCGAGCAAAAAAATCCCGGGTACCAAGGTCGGGACCTTCGATGCCTCCGAGATAAATTATGTCAGCGGCTATCTGAAGGACCTGGTGAAAAAGTACCGTTTGCCGCCGAAGGTTCTGACGGTGCATCGCTTCACCCGCAAGGGGGTGACGAACTACCGCAATATCATTCTGCGTCCCGAGGTGCAGATTGTCATGAACATGGACGGCTGGGGCGGGCCGCATCTGAAGCGGGCCTCCTACAAGGATTATATCGTGGCCGAGCCGGTCCAGTATAGCGGCTTCAAGCTCTTCTACAACAACGATACCAAGAAGGGCGACCCGCTCATGACGCCAAAGGACATCCTGAGGCTGAACCCGAAGCCGGTCTATATCATGTACCAGTAATCGGGAGGAGCCATGTCGGACGAATGCTCAGGTATTTAGCGTCTGGCTCTGAGCCACTTTTCCACGGAAATAACCGGCAGCACGATCGCTCCCGCGAGTGCTGCAATCAGCCAGGCTCTCATATCGAGAGGCGCCGATCCGAAGAGCGTCTGCAGTGCCGGCAGATACATGAAGCAGAGATGGAGAACCAGCAGCATACCGATACCGCCGAATACCGCGGGATTGCTAAAGATACCCAATGAGAATAAAGAATTGCGCAGTGATCGGCAGTTGAGCAGATAAAATATCTGCGAGAGCGTCACCACGGTGACGCAAATGGTCTGCGCCTCGGCCAGGGCCAGGGCATGGCCTGTCGCGCTGACCGGCGCGGCTCCGGCAATCCGGAAATATTCCCAGAGGAAAAGTCCACAGCCACTGGCGGTCATGAGCGTCGCCACCAGTATGAGCCGATAGACGATGAAGCGGGAAAAGACCGGTTCGTCGGCCGGGCGCGGTGACCGGCCCATGGCATTCGGTTCCAGGGTTTCGAAGGCCAGCGGGATGGAAAGTGTAATGCTTGCCACCAGGTTGATCCAGAGGATCTGGGTGGGAGACATGGCCATCAACAGAACAGTGCCACCGTCCACCATTACGGTGGGGAAAAAGAACATGGCGACCGCGAGAATACCCGCTAGGGCTAAATTGGTCGGCAAAATGAATGCCAGGGATTTGATGAGATTATCGTAAACCCTGCGGCCTTCCTCAACCGCCGCGGCGATGGAGGCGAAGTTGTCATCCATCAGCACGACCTTGGCGGCTTCCTTGGAAACGGATGTCCCGGTGATGCCCATGGCGATCCCGATATCGGACCGTTTGAGCGCCGGTGCATCGTTGACGCCGTCCCCGGTCATGGCGACCACATGGCCCTGGGCCTGCAAGGCCTCTACCAGGCGGAGCTTGTGTTCCGGCGCGACCCGGGCGAAGACGTTGGTTTCCCTGGCCGCAGCGTGCAGCTGCTCTTCCGTGAGTCCGTCAAGATCTCTGCCTTGCATGGCGTTCCGCCCCTGGGACAGCAGTCCCAGCTGCCGGCCGATGG
>RPRC01000252.1 GCA_003857395.1 Geobacter sp. | reverse complement strand
GTGCGGATGGGAAATATCGCCCTCGCTGAGCTGATCCAGCGGGAAGTGGGCATCGAAGTGATTATCCATGTCACCTGCCGCGACCGCAACCTCATCGGCCTGCAATCGGAGTTAATGGGGGCAAGCCTCTTGGGCATCCGCTCGATTCTCGCTGTAACCGGCGATCCGGCCAGCATGGGCGAGCAGTCCGGAGCATCGTCGGTCTTCGATCTGAACTCACTCGGCCTCATCGCCCTGCTGCACGACCTCAATGCCGGGCTGAACGGCACCGGCAACTCCATAGACCGAGGCACCGGCTTCACCATCGGGGCCGCCTTCAACCCCAATGTCCGAAATATGGAATCACAGGTTGCCCGACTGGAAAAGAAGCTCGCCAACGGTGCCCAGTTCGTGCAGACCCAGCCCATCTTTGACCTGGAAAAACTCGACACGATGCTGCAGTTGACCAGCAGCCTTCCGATTCCGATCTTGCCGGGTATTCTCCCCCTGGTGAGCGAACGGAATACCGAATTTCTTCATAATGAGGTTCCCGGCATCACGGTTCCAGAAGAAATTCGCAATCGAATGCGTGGCAAGGGCAAAGAAGAAGGCCTTCGGGAGGGGCTTGCCATAGCCCGGGAATTTATTGATGCAGCCCGGTCCCGAGTGGGGGGATTTTACCTCATGCCGCCGTTTGGAAACTACCGGATTGCCGCCGAGTTGGTACGCTACATCAGAACCGGAAAGTAAAGTTGAATTACTGTGGAGGAAATAAACATGCTGCTCCGAATCATGCTGCTGATAATCGTCTTTGCCCTGATGGGTGGCTGTGAGACCATAAAGAAAAAAAATATCGCCTGGGAACTGGATGAGTATTCCAAGAGCTACAACAAAATGATCCGCTGGCATGAATTGGATAAGGCGGGGGCTGTTTTCCCGCCGGGAGAACTTCAGGAAGAGTTCACGCGAAAAGCGCTGTCAGCAAACGGTGCCACGGTTACCGACTTCAGGGTCAAGAAAATGGATTGTTCCCCGGAAAAAGGAGAGGCTACGATTATTCTGGATATCGACTACTACCGGGAGCCGTCAGTAACAGTAAAAACCGTAGAAGACAAACAGGTATGGAAATATCTCGGGGAAAAAGAAAACAAGAGATGGCGGCTCATGACCCTGCCGCCTGATTTTCCCTAAAGGTTCAGTTCTCAGGCCGTGCATCTGTGATAGTAGCGGAAAAGGTTGCTCCCCTCGCCCTTGGCCCGATACATGGCAGTGTCCGACTTTTTCAGCAACGTGTCAGGATCCTCCCCGTCAATGGGGTAAATGCCGATGCCGATGCTGACCCCGATGGAAATCGAGTGGCCTTCCAGCAAAAAGGGTTTTGTAAGACTGCCAACGATTCTCTGTGCGACAATGGCCGCATCTTCCGGATCAACAATCTTGGTGAGAATGACGGTGAACTCATCCCCTCCCATCCGGGCAACGGAATCGCTGAGGCGAAGGGCTTGCGCAAGACGTTCGGAAACCTCTTTGAGAAGCAAGTCGCCAACTGCATGGCCAAAGGAATCGTTGACCTCTTTAAAGCGATCAAGATCGAGATACAGGAGGCCGACCAGGTGCTCCTGGCGCTTGGCGTTCAGCAATGACTGACCGATCCTGTCAAAAAAAAGCCTGCGGTTGGGAAGTCCGGTGAGGGGATCGAAATTGGCAAGGAATTCCAGATGCTGCTCCGCCAGCTTTCGCTCGGTGATGTCACGGAAGATGGACTGTACAGCCAATTTCCCGTTCAGGGTAAAGGGGGTTGAAGCAATCTCAACATCAATTTCCCGTCCATCCATGCAGACGAACCGTACCTCCATCCAGGGAACACTCTCTCCCTTATCCTCCATTTTCCGAAATCGTTCCAAGATGACCTGGTGGTGGTCGCTGTGAATGAAATTGAAAACAGACTTACCAAGAAATTCCTCAGCACAATCACCGGCAAGAATTCTGATCCCCGAAGGGTTCATGAACAGGAATTTGAACTCCGAGGTGATAATAATTCCGTCCGGAGACAACTCCACAAGTCTCCGGTATCGTTCCTCGCTCTCCCTGACAGCTTCGAATATCCGTTTCTTTTCGTTCACGCGACGCTACCTTTCCGGTATCTTCACGAATAAACTTCAACGGTTCAGGCATCACCATCATTTCTGGCCGCAACGGGCGGCACCGCATTCCTGGAGTCTGCGGCACCACCACGCTGAAACCGTGCAGCATCCTGAAAAGGGTCTTTCCACACCCTGCTCTTTTACCGAAGCGGGGTCATTGTCATGATCCTTCGAGCCATATCGGGATATTTGGCAATAAAACGCAGTTCATCGTCCACCAAAGGCTTCTGGGTGTGCACGTTTGCGTAGCGTACCAGCTCAAGGATGTCATTTGCTTCCTTATCGTTGTGGAACTCTATCTCCAGGTGGTCGTACACATTGCGGAATCCTTTGATGCCGCTGTATTCACCTGCCGTGATCTCCCTGCCGGTATCGATGATTTCCGGCTCGCCCCTGCCCAGCTCCTCGAAATCATATAACTCGTAATTCCGGCGATTCTTCAAAGCCCCGTCAGCATGGATTCCGGATTCATGGGCAAAGGCATTGGCACCAACGCCCACCTGGTTCATGGGAATTGGCACGCCGAAGGCGTAGGAAGCGTACTTGGCAATCTTCCAGGCCTTGGTCAGGTCCACCTGTTCATCGAGCAGATATTTTCCCGCCAGCCCGCTTGCTTTTTTCATGGCCAGGATTACCGATACCAGGTCCGCGTTGCCGGCCCGCTCGCCCATGGAGTTGATGGCGGTGTTGATGTAGGCATCGACGCCGCCGTCAATGGCTGCCTTGGCACCGGCAACGGAGCAGGCAACTCCAAGCCCCAGGTCGTTGTGGCAGTGCAGTTCGATGGGCATCTTCACTTCCTCGGCAATCATCCGTATCCTGCGATAAATGGTAAACGGGTCGTCATAGCCAAGGGTATCGCAGTAGCGGAAGCGGTCAGCACCAGCCTCCTTGGCGCGAAGAGCGAATCGGACCAGATATTCATCGTCAGTACGCGAAGCATCCTCGGCATTAACCCCGACAATCTCAGCACCGAGGCTTTTTGCCAGCTGCACATTTTTCGTCATGATATCAAGGAGATTGGATGCAGCAGGGTTTTCTTCCGGATTTCTGACGATCCGGCCGCTGAACTTTCCTTCTGTCATCTGTTGTGAGGTCGATAGGGAGAGATTCACATTTTTCAGTTTCCCGCTTTTGAACGATTCCTTGATCTCCTCAGCCCGCATCGGGCACCAGCCACTCAGCTTGATTGGCTGCAGGACGCCCATTGCCGCCAGTTCAAGATTGGCCTCGATATAGTTTTTCTCGTGATGGGTAAAGGGAAACCCGAATTCACTCTGGTGAATCCCCATCTCATTGAGATACATATTGATCATGGTTTTTTCCAGCTTGGCCAGGCCCAGGCGCGAAGTCTGCACCCCGTCCCGATTTGTCACGTCAACGATATAAATTTTCGGCATTTTGTGGTTCCTTTCTCGGTTACAGCATAGAATATATTCATAGCAGCCCGTATGTCAGCCACGGAAAAGGGCACGGTGCGCTTGAACATATAAGTCTAAAGTCAAATCCCTCTAAAGGCAAGCAAAGAAATTTCAGGGACTTCGGCGATCCTGAAGCAACGGAGCGACCCGTTTATTTTATGGAAGTACTACAGAGTTATATCGTGGAAATCAACGGTGGGCTATCGGTTGGACAGCACACCGGGAGGCTGGTGGGTATATCGCCATGCCGATGGAAACCGGCGCAGCTACCACAGGCAAAAGGTTCGGAAGCGGATCTACGAAAACGATAGTCTCATCAGCGATCGTAACAACGAGTTCTGTGAAGGACCGAAGTACGAGCCACACTATTGAGCGGGGAATTCCGTACTGCAGACTGATTTTATTCTTTCAGTGCAGCTCTTCGCCGGTGGTGGTCATTACCAGCTTGCCGTGCTTCACGCCCTTGACACCGATCAGCTCGTCGGCGATCTTCTTCACCTCGCTGGCCTTACCCCGCACCACCAGCACTTCAAGGCAGTTGTGCGCATCCAGGTGCACATGGAGGGAAGAGACGATCTTATCATGGTGGGCATGCTGCTGTTCGGTGAGCTTGTCGGCAAGGTCATGCACATGGTGATTATAGACCAGCGTAACCGTACCCACGGTATCCTCGTCACCCTTTTCCCACTTCAGCTCCACCAGCGAGGCCCGGATCAGGTCGCGAATCGCCTCCGAGCGGTTCAGATAGCCTTTTTCTTCGATCAGATGGTCAAAGCTCTTCAGCAGTTTGTCGTCGATGGAAATACCGAATCGTATCGTTTCTCCCATGTTTGTCTCCCAGGTTTTTTCTGTAATCCTTCCAACCGTCTATCTATTTTCTGCTTATGCAGTAAGATTTGTCATATCAATATGTTACATACGTTTTCCAGTTTTCAGTTAAGCAAAAAACTATCCCCAAGCAGGTATATATTCTGCAAATTTTGTTGAAACATTATTGGGATCTTTGGGCTTGATCTTGCCCTGCGCCAACGCTTCTTTTATCACCAGAGAAACCTGCGGTCGTTGCTTTTCATGCATTTTGAATCGTTCCCTTAGGCTGGTGTTGGTCATGCCGCCACTGGAATAATATTTTATGATGCTGTGCTGATAACAAGCTTCAACCCTCTCCATTGGGGTCAATTCCGCGAACGTCTTGGGGCAATACATTGTTACCCTGAAGGAGTTCTCGAGTTCTTCAAATTTCAAGGGAGGCAATCCATACAGCTCTATGGATGCAACCGCTTTCTCAAATCCCGAACCACGTTCCTCACAAATGTTGTATCTGCGAAAAGCAGCCGCCAACACCTCGTTTCTAGATTCCGGCGTGGTTCTGATCAAACGGTCAATTCTTTTGGATGGTAGCAACTTACCGGGATTTGATATTTCGATACGATCGACAAAAATTTCAATCATCGGCCCGAAGCCACGGATACTGAAATCCTGATGTATGAGAGCATTGGCAACCAGCTCTCTTATGGCTATCTCTGGATAGACCGTAGTTTCTGCCCTCAAGGCATTCTTTATGATCTCGCTGCCCGGAAGCATAGCCGTGATAAACGCAATCAGGCCTTCAAAACCGATGGCATAGCCTTTTGATCCGGGGAATTCTTTTTCTGCCTCAAGCTTGTTGATGCCCTTGTACTTTATGAGCCGAATGCTCTTGCGGACCAGCCCGTCAAAATCCTTCAAATTCTGCGCAGCCGCGAAGGCACCAAAATTGGTGATGTAATAACCTGCTCCATCCACTTCGTCAATCATCCTCTCATCTTTCATCCATTGCAGTACTTCATCATTTGATTGTGGAACAGGTTTTCCCAATAGTTTGTAAATACTGCGGTAATCCAAAATATCCAATATTTCTGGAGCCGATTTTAGCTTGGACGCGTGCAGCTCTTCAAACTGGGGGGTTTTGCTGTTCAGCATCAATCCGCCTATTTCCTGTCGTGACGCTTTTCTGGTAGTTCCACCGCTGCGGATGAAGGCATCTTCCATAGTTCCATTTTTAAGATGAACGGGCTTTACGGCGCTTTCCCGGATATGGATGAACAACAAGGGAATACCCTGATAATTTTCTATGGCATGGTCAATGGTAACAACCGGATTCAGCGAGTCACGGCACAGGTTGCCCAACTTTTGTACGATATTTTCAGCTGTCAGCTGGCTGACACCGACGAGGCGGGAGGGCTTGTCCTCGATGCCGAAAACCATGAAACCACCGCCCGGTTGATTGGCAAATGCCGACAGGTGCCTTGAAAGTTTGGCATTGTCCGGAGAAAGCTCTTCTTTCCAGTCCAGTTCGTTCAATTCTTGCGGAATCGGTGTGAGGCTGTGCCCTAGAAGATCCAGGGCTTTCTGTATCCAGTTCTTGATCATTTCCGTTTTCCAGTTAAGCAAAAATGTACACTGATATCAAAAGGTTATATATTTTTTACGTTTTCAGGTTAAGCAAAAAAACAAGGCTTGAATCCTGAGCACGTTGCGCCGGTCTGACTTGAACTCCACGTTGAGCTTTTCGCCTCGGGCAATGATGTGGTCAATGGATAGCAATGGTTGGCTCCTGATGCAGATTAATAAATTCATGCTGGCATCTGTTCATCGCTTATTAGATCATTCAAGCAGAAGTTGGAGAATTTCTTCCACGTGGTTGTGTTCGTCTTCGGGATACCAGAGCGGTGTGATGTGGGCATCAGCGAGGCGCTGGTCGATTTTGCGTTTCTTGTCAGAATCAGCTGGGCTGGCGAGAATCGCGTAATGGTGAGGAAGACTGTCACCACCGACCTCTTGAGCAACCTTCATAAATGTCAAGATTGTACGGTCTGCGGAAAGGCTGCAACCAAGGAAAAGAAAGCTGTAACTACTGAAGAGGCGCCTCAGGAGCTTTGGAAGCAGACAATCGAAGTGAATGTTCCCATCGTTTCCGTATGCAGTATCATATTCGGCTTTATTTAGGACGCGCTCAGCGGCATTATCCAAATTTCCATGGAGTTTCAGGAGGTAGCGTTCACCAGCGGGGATTGCGCGAAAGAAAGCGTTGGCACGACCTCGACCAGTGACCTTTTCTATGAAGGCTTTGGCATCATTTTCATAAACCTTTTCGAGCACACGGTCGAAGTTAGTCGTAATGACGGAGTTGTCGAACAGCTTGGGAAGGAGTGTCAGTGCACCAGTAATTTCATCTGGTGTCATGAAGTCGCGTTCGAAATCAAGGTTAAAACGATTCTCGCCGAGGGCTAGAACGAGGTCGTTCATGACCCCCTCGTAGTCTCCGTTATTTTCTAGTCGGACACGCATGGCGTCGGGATCAAGGGCCGCATCATCGCAAAGACCCAGCAGGTATTCTTTCCACTCCGGGCAACCAACACTCTTGGACATGCCAGCACCGACGAAGGGGATGACGAAGCCACGTTGGCACGCTCGTTTGAACTCCTCAAAACGAGCCAAGTTTCTTGGAAACTGATCAGTGTTGAGGATGCGTGCCTTTTCTTCCTGATCGTAACGTTTTGCTTCCTGGTCATAGAGATTGCGGTCGCCGAAGTAGAAAGCTCGGCTGGGTTTCGCAAGGGGGATTTCCTCATCGCCTCGTTTGCAGATGACCTGAATGTCTGCAAACACTTCATCGTCGATGATCTCATCGAAGCGTCGGTTCTTCCCGACGCCGGCGAGTTCTTCGAGGGTGGCTTCGTGATCAAAAGCTGGTTGGATAGGGTGCGACATAAATCACTCCTGTAAGGTCAACTCGACGACGATGGCATCCATAAGGTTGGCAGCGCTGGCGCGGGAGGCCGTAAGCTGCGATTCCAACTGGTCCACCAAACCCATAAGTTGGTTGACCTTTGCGACGATACGACGTTGTTCGGCGAGGGGCGGAATCGGAATCCTGATAGTCTCCCATTTGGACTTGCTTATGATTGGCAGCGTGCACTGCGCTGCTCGATTTATCACTTCGTTCTGGAAATCTTGGGACCTAATCGCTGCGAGAATGAAGCGAGGTTCAATGCACGCGGCAGGCGTGACGCTGTTTATTTGCTGATTGCAGGACACATCTCTATTGACAAGGGCAGTCTTACCTATCGATCCACCAATGGAAACCATGAGAATAGAATCTCGCGGAATGAGCCGACCTGCTCTAAGCCCGTCTATCGAGAGGCCCTCATTTTCATAGTCGATGACATCTCCTTTGATGTCCCCCGGCTTAATAAACGGAATGTGGTTCCCTTCGAAGTTCGGTTCAGACTTGGACGGTGTGGTCCCTGTCTGCGTGATTCCGACACTCTGAAGGTGGGCAACGCCCCAACCCGCAGGAAGATCGTCGCACGATTCAATCATTGCACTTGGCTTGGTGAATCGAGCTCCTACTCTCTCGGCAATTGTCTTAAGCGATAGAAGAATCCTGTGATTCAGAGACTCTGCAGGCTCATCGTCTACATTCTGCGGGACGAGTTTGCCTTGGACGGCAAGAGTAAGTATGATTTTGCGGAGGTCAGCGGGATCAATGGAGTAGGAATGGTGGAAAAGGTTATTCAAGTTCGCCGGGGTGGGCGCATCGGAAAAGCGAACGAGGGAGGCGCGGGCAAGCGCAGTGTATCGGGTGTCGCGCTCCTGTTGCTGGGCCCCCAGCCGATCACACAGCGCCATCAACTCATCCACTTTCGCCACAATCCGCTTCTGCTC
>RPRC01000251.1 GCA_003857395.1 Geobacter sp. | reverse complement strand
GTCGATCGCTGTTTAACGCCACTCCTGCTCAATCAGTGGTATGCAGGGCAATCAGGCATCCCTCTTGCCATTAAGCAGGCCGATGTCCTTGAATACGCTCCTCGTCACGAATTTGATTTGATCTGTACCCACTCCTTTCTGGGGTTCTTTACGGCGACAGACCGTGCACGTCTTGTGAATGCCTGGTTCCGCATGCTTAAGCCCGGCGGCGTTATCGTAACCGCGCAACGAGTCAGACCGCAGGAGCGTTCTGATCTGATTGGCTATTCTCCTGAGCAGATAGTTGCGTTTGGCCAAAGAGCACGGGCATTGGCCGAAAGCCGGCACAATACCGTCGGCTTGGATCCGGCGACCGTCGAGCAGTTGGCAACCGCCTATGCCGGCCGCTATACCAGCCACGTGATCAGTTCCGTGACAGAACTAAAGAATCTTTTTATCGAAGCCGGTTTTCATATCAGGGAGTTTAGTCCGCCCCAGCAAACGATCATGGCCGATCACCCTGGCGCTCCCGAGGATACTTCGTCGAAACGCTGGCGAATCCTTGTGCAAAAACCTTACGACGCTCTAGAACCCGGAGCACTGCCATGATCTACTGGTTGACCAGAGAAGATTACGCCTCAACCGTTCAACAGTTGTGCCATGGGCTTGGTACGGCAGACAAAGTTATTTGCCCGCTGAGTTATGAGCAGGTGCTTTACACCCGGCAGGCTCCACGCGGTCACTATCTTTTTACTGACTTCGATCGCTTGAGCCCCTATGAAGTCGAATGCGCCATAGCCTTGACCGATGCCATTCGCGCCGTTTCACCGAACAGCATCATTCTCAACGATCCTCGCCAAGTTCTTGAACGGGTACCCCTGCTAACTAAGCTGCACCGGATGGGTTTGAACAGGTTTAGCGTGACGCGCCTCGATACGGGCGAGCGTCCGGAACGTTATCCGGTGTTTGTCCGCTGTGAGGATGAATCTCGTGGCGCAGAAACGCCGCTGTTGCACTCACCTGAAGAACTGGAAGCTGCCTTGCTGGCACTACAGCAGCAGGGTCGCGTCCTGAAGAGGCGCATTGCGGTTGAGTTCTGTGCCCAAACAGATAGTGCCGGCTGGTATCGAAAGTACGGTGTGCTGAATATCGGTGGGGCAATCATCCCTCAGCACATTCTTCGCAATAGGGACTGGCATGTCAAGCAACAGGGTTCGGAGTACGATGAAGCATTTGCGGAAGAGGAGTTGGATTTTTTTCTGAAAAATCCCCACCAGGAGCAGGTGCGGGAACTGTTCCGTATTGCCAAGATTGATTTCGGCCGCATCGACTACACCCTGGTAGATGGTGCATTGCAGACATTTGAAATTAATACCAACCCTACTTTTCCCCGTTTTGACGGAAAGACTGATGCACGGACGAAAAGGCGGGAACTGGTGCGGCAGCAGGTGATTGAGGCACTCACTGTCATTGACCACGACCAACTTCCCGGCAGGCCGTTTAGCTTTGAACTGCCTGAACCCTGCCTGCAACGGCCACGCTTTCCTAGAAAAGGTACTGTGCTTTCCCGAATCAAATGTATTGTGCAACGAAATTTGCCATGAAAATAGGACAAGAAAACTGACAATAATGTTCCCGGGAAAACCCTTGGTTACTCTCGCAGGAAGCAGATCGCCATATATCGGTGACATAGAAATTTACTGTAAAAAGCACGGACACAAAGTATCAGTTTCCATCCGGAAAGTCTCGGCATAGGCTGGGCTGGAACTTCCTCGAAGCCTCTCGTAATCGATCGCCACCCTAGACACAGAACGGGCTATCTGCCGGATTCAAGCGCTTTCCTTGCTTTCACAGTCTTGCCGTAAAGCCGTACGAGAGACTCCGAGAAAGCCCCAGCCCAACGGGGGATAGCACTATTTTGGTGTTTCCGGATGGAAACTAGTTAATCAACCGGCCAAATAAGTCCTGGAAGAAATCCGGGGCAGATTTTTTCTCTAGGAAAGGGGGGCATATGAATCTTGGAAAAGGCATAGAAATTTTAGTGAGGGACTGGATTGATCTTCATGAGCAGGGAGGAACCAAGCTATCGGTGGAGGCAGTCATAACAAAGTTGGGTGTAGATAAAGCCTCGGCGATGATGGTACATACGAACCCCTTGCAGGCCGCCGAGGTACTGCAAAGACGCCTTCGCCAGATACCGGGTGCGCTGGATATCGCCGAAAAATTTATGGCACAATTCTCGACACCGGAAGATCTGTTGGACGAAATGGATTTGGACAGCTTCGTCTGCGACCTGGATGTAATGGAAACAAATGATCTTTGAGATTTTACGAGAAGGTTCTGACCCATAAAAAGAGACGCAAGCGACTGATCCCCATGCCCGCCATCACCCCAGAATGACAATTCCCGCAAGACTGTGGGACAGCCCTGCCTTGCCCCCTCCCCGTCGCAAATATTAATGTGTAAAAATTAAATAGTATTCGCTTTTCTATTTTGATAGAAAGTTGAATCAAAATAAATCTATTACACAGAAAGCACCCCACCGGGACAAACTCATCAGGTTGCCGCTATCGCGAAACAAGGAAAAGAGGAAAACGTTGGGATGTTTGCCTGCTTTTCAGTTTGATAGAGCCGGGAAAGTGCCCCTGATATTTTCCAGAGACAAAAAGTTGTCGTCTCGAGAGTGGTGCCATGTACTCAAATAAAGAAATACCCTACAATGCCTTCACCCTGTCATTTCAGGACCGGGAGCTTGAAGCCGCCTTCCGAGAAGACTACTGCAACAGGAGACTTCCCCATCTCCGCCTTGACCTGCTGGCGGGAATTTTCCTCTATCTCCTCTTTGGCATACATGACTACTGGGTTATCCCGGACATCAAGGAATTTGCCTGGCTGATTCGTTATGCCTTTGTCTGTCCACTGGTTTTCGCGATATTCCTGTTCACCTACAGCAGGCAGGTCCGCAACCTGATGCAGGTTACCCAGGCCATCGCTGCATTCGCCGCCGGTGGAGGTGTGGTGTTGATGATCGTCAAGGCCGCTCCGCCGGGAAACTACATGTCCTTCTCTGGTCTGATTCTCTGCATCCTCTTCTATTTCCGCCTCCGCTTTCTCAGCGCCTCGGTCCTGACGCTCATCACCTTCGTTCTCTACGAAGCAATATCAATTTTGGACACAAAAATCCCGACAAACGTCATGTTCAGCAACACCTTCATCCTGACGACATTCTCCCTGACAGGCATGTACATGTGTTACACCTTGGAGCAGAGCATGCGTTCGGGCTTCCTCCTGCGGCGAACTGTCGAAGAGAGAAATCATCAGATAGAAGAATCGAACAGCGAACTGGAAAAGGAAATCCTGGTACGCACGCAGGCGGAAACCGCCCTGACGGAACAGATGAAGTTCCTCCACACCCTGCTCGATACTATTCCGAATCCGATTTTTTACACGGACGGCACGGGAAATTGCTCGGGATGCAACAAGGCCTATGAAAGCTTCTTCGGTAAAACGAAAGAGGAGATAACAGGCCGCCCGGCCAATGATCTGCATCAGGTCAGGCTCGTCGAAATTCCCGACGAAGCAGGAAACAATCCTCCAGACAATCACGGTATTCTCAGGTATGAAACCCTGTTGGGACATTCCGACGGAACGGAACGAAACGTGGTTTTCTCCAAGGCCGTCTATTCCGACATCAAGGGGAAACCAGCTGGCCTGGTCGGCGTTGTCCTCGATATTACCGACCTCAGGCAGTCGGAAGAAGAAAAGCAGCGCCTTGGAGTCCAACTGTTCCAGGCCCAGAAAATGGAAGCTGTCGGCCAATTAGCCGGAGGAATCGCCCACGAATTCAACAATATTCTCACCGCAATCCTCGGCTACGCCCACCTGCTGAAGAAAAACATGCCCAGTGACGACCCTTTGTGCTTTTACGTCGGCAGTATCGTCCAATCCTCCGAAAGAGCAGCCAGACTGACGCGGGACCTCCTGACATTCAGCAGGAAACAGAAGATCGAACCGAAACTGCTTGATCTGAATGAACTGGTGACCAAGACAAAGCCGCTTCTTTCCATGATGATAGGCGAAGAAGTGGAACTCACTGTTTCGCTCTGCGCCGAACCGGCCAGTGTTATGGCGGACTCCGGACTGTTGAGCCAGGCACTGGTCAATCTCGCTCTTAATGCTCGCGATGCGATGCCGGAAGGAGGCATGTTTTCCATGAGTACCGGCCTGACCAGGAAAGACGGGGAGTTTGTCCATAGCCACGGTTCGGCGGAACCGGGAATTTACGGGGTCATACACGTCAGCGACTGGGGCACCGGCATGGACCCAAAGACACGGGAACGTATTTTCGAGCCGTTCTTCACAACAAAGGAAGTTGGAAAGGGAACAGGCCTCGGACTCTCGATGGTCTACGGCATCATCGACCAGCATAAAGGCTATATCGACGTTCATTCGGAACTCGGCAAGGGCACTACTTTCAGCATCTATCTGCCGATGATTGCGGAGTCAGAAACCCAGCAAACAAAAGAAGGCTGCCATTCCCCGCACCCTGAATCAGGCAGTCGTGACTCCGACACGGACAAGAGGTCCTGCCAGCGGACGCTGGCCCAGCTCTATCCGACGGGGACGGAAATGGTGCTGGTGGCAGAGGATGACCACTCGGTAAGGACATTGACAAAAAACCTGCTCCGGGAAAACGGCTATTCCATTATAGAGGCTGTCAATGGCGAGGATGCGATAAACAGGTTCATGGATCATGCCGGGGAAATACAACTGCTTCTGCTCGATGTGATAATGCCTAAAAAGAACGGCTGGGAAGCATACGATATAATCCGCAGGGTCCGCCCTGACATCCGCGTCATCTTCATGAGCGGACATACGGCCGACGTATTCCAGCAGCGAGCGATACCCGATGAAGGAATGAATGTCCTCGCCAAGCCGATTTCGCCCGGCGACCTGCTGAGAGGCATTCGATACGAGCTTGACAGATAGTCCGTGCAGCCTTTCCCTATGGAAATTTCCTGTGAAAAACCAGAAGGAGGCACACCGTCTTTCCCGGCTGAGCCCCCCCAAGTCTTAACTGTTGATTTTTACTCCCCGTGCAATCTTTCAGATCAGGTAAAAGCACCCCTTGTCACAAGGGGATAAGGACTCCTCCCGGTCCTTGGATGTAAAAGATAAGACAACCGAACCTCCGCTCTTTATCGCCGGAGTATGCACTGCCAAGATAGATAATGATCACTTTCGCCACGTCAGGGGGTATCGGTGCACCGTAGACCTTGATCATCGTGTTGACGATCTCACCCCATCTCTTCTCCGATAAAATTCGCACAACTATACGGAAAAGTACATCCCACTATCAGAAACAGTAAAGAAGGCTATATAAAATTATAATTGCGCTATATTTTTTGTTAGGCTGGGACAAATGGAACAGGGGCAGTAAAGACAAAATAGTACCGTATGGGAAAAGATATAAAAAGTATCGACAGTTATGCTATTGCATGGAGGAGTTGGTTGACACTGCGTCTATCAGAGGTAATTCCGGGGAAACCATACTTAATTCAAATAATCAGTAGACAAATAAGTAAGGTGTCCCCGGAATTCCGGGAATTCCGGATTTCTCGACCGGTATTCTCGTCGGATTTGCAGCAGAGTCACCCCAAGTCCGACAGGCTCTTAGACCCGAAAAGTCCTGAACAACACGCAACTGTGACTAGCGGCTGCCTGAGGGCTCGAATTTGTAGCCTACGCCATAGACGGAACAGATCAGATCTTCGTCCGGCCGAACCATAGCGATTTTCTTGCGCAGCTTTTTGATATGGCTGTCGATCGTGCGGTCGGCCACCACCCTCTCATCCGGATAAATATGGTACATCAATTGTTGGCGTCCGTAGATCCGCCCTTTATGGGCAGCCAGAAAATGCAGCAGTTTGAACTCCACCGCCGTCAAGTCCAGGTTATGCCCGTCAAGAGTTGCCAGGTAGCGCGATTCGTCGAGTTCCAGGCCCGTTGGTATCGCGCCGTTCCCTCCGCCCATTCTGCGCAACACGGCCTTGACCCTGGCAACAACCTCACGAGGGCTGAAGGGCTTGCAGATATAATCGTCTGCTCCCAGTTCCAGGCCAAGCAGGCGGTCAATCTCTTCCACCCTGGCCGTTGTCATAATAAGAGGCACCGAGGAAAATGCGCGGATTTCCTTGCAGATATCGAAACCGTTTTTGCCCGGCAGCATCAGGTCGAGCAGCACCAGCGCCGGTTCATGTTCCCTAACCCACCTGGTTACGAGAGAGCCATCCCCGAGGCAGACCGTCTGAAAGTCGGCTTGTGCCAGGTAATCGGCCATCAGCCTGGCCAGCTTCTCCTCATCCTCCACAATCAGAATCAACTCACCCATGCTCAGTTTCCCACCTGCGGTAATTCTATCCGGATCAATACGCCGCCCAGGGAAGACGGCTGGGCAGTGATGCTCCCCCCATGCGCTTCAACTATCGTCCGGCAAATGGCCAGGCCGAGCCCAGCGCCGCCGCTCAAGCGGTTACGGGAAGACTCTACCCGGTAAAGACGGTCGAACAGTCGCCCCAACTCTGCTGTGGAAACACCGGGGGCAGAATCCTTGAGAAGAACCACTATGCGACTTCCATCCTGCTGCAACGCCACCTGAACATCGCCACCGCTATCGGTGTACTTCAGGGTGTTGTCGAACAAATTCGAAAAGAGCTGGTGCAACCGCTCCTTGTCGCCAAAAACAATCACAGCCGTTCCGGCAACGATATCCGTCCTGACGGCAATGCCCTTGGCAAGAAACTTCGGGTAATACACTACCATTACCTCCATCAGGACTTCAACCAGATCCAGTCTGGTTTTCCGGTAGGTAAGGGCTCCCACATCGGAGAGAGAAAGCTGATAGAGATCGTCCACCAGCCGGTTCAGATGCAGAACCTCCGCATGCAGGGAGTTGATCGTTTCCGAGGTCGGCAGGCGGATTCCGTCCTGAAGCGCCTCTGTCTCTCCGCGCAGGATGGCAAGCGGGGTACGCAGTTCGTGCGAAATATCGGCAACCCAGAGACGCCGGCTCTGTTCGTTGTTTGCCAAGGTTTCCGCAAGGGAATTAAAATCGTCGGCAAGCTGGCCCAATTCGTCTCGTGAGGCAACCGGAACCCGTACCGAAAATCTTCCGGCTGCCAGCTGGTGGGTTGCCTGTGCCAGCTCATTAAGGGGACAGACCAAACGCCGCGCCATGAACATCGACAGCGCTGCCGCGAGAATAACAATGAAAACGGCCTGAAGCGCCAAAGCTTGTTTTTGTTCCGCCAAAAAACGTTTCTGCGGCGGCTCCGAGAGATTGGTAAGCGGCAGAAAGCCAAGGTAGCCCACTACCTTTCCCTGGAAGGTAAGCGGTGTAGTCGAGATACCGGCAGTGACCGTGACCGGGCTTATCACAACCTTCCGCTCGGCATCCAGCAGAAGAAGCCGCTGGTTAATCTGGTGGAGCACGTGCGGTGGAAGCTGTTGCCGGGGATCAGCTTCGGGTGGTTCCGGCGGTAAAGGCCGCGGCTTCTCTGCTCCGGCAAAGCCGGCCGGACCGGGCTCTCCCGGAGGCGGGGGAACTTCCAGCAGCGAGACGGCCAACAGCTGCTGCCAGCGAGCGGGATTGCTCTTCAGAAAGTCCCAAGTCTGTTCGCTGCGGTAGCCCTCCTCGAGCTTGGCGGCAAAACGGGCGACACCCGTTTGCTCCATGGAGTTGACAAAACGCAGAAAGCCCCTCTTGAGGCTCCACTGCATGATCAAGGCAGAACAGACCACGGCCAGGGCGGCTGCAGTGAGAATTGCCAGGAAAAGTTTGTGCCGTACACCGAACTTCATCTCAGGTCTCCTGATCCAGCTCTGTAATACCATACCTTCATCCCGCAAAAAAGCAGGCATTCTGCCCGGAATTCACATTTCCTCATTTCTTCCATATTTGTTCCTTAATTGACTCCGAAAAGACTTACATAAATGGTAGCCGGAAGCGGCGAACGGGATTTGACGCCCGTTGCGCAGGACTGCCGGCGTACTGTCAAACCAGGAAGAAAGGAGCATAATGATGACAAGTTCGATTTGTGGTATTGGAGGAGGAATTTCTGCCTCTACCCTGAAGCAAATGCAGGAACAGATGTTCAAAACGGCCGACACAAACGGAGACAGCAGCATTTCCAAAGACGAGTTGAGCCAGGTATCAAAGTCCGGCACCAAGCAGAATAGCACAAGCATTGACGAGATGTTTTCCCAGCTTGATTCCGACAGCAAT
>RPRC01000250.1 GCA_003857395.1 Geobacter sp. | reverse complement strand
GTCCTGTGCGAAGCGCCAATTACGGCAATCGGTTTCCCACGGAGAGACGGGTTCATCGCCTGTTCTACTGAGGCAAAGTAGGAATTTAAATCGAGGTGAACGAGCTGTCTGTGCATGGTATTCACGGTATCCACGGCGTAATACATCTAACATTGATTACTATTCTATGTCGTGACCCCGCCTTAAAGTCAAGATTATTGGAGAGATGATCGCTAACAACGACATGCATTTTGCGAACGCTTCACTTATCATGTCGGATGCCTCTCAGGTCGTCATCCCATCTATCGCCAGCGTATGATATGTTGCCCATGAGGTACCGATCCCAGGACGGATCCCTAAAGGTAGTTGTCTCACGTTGCGAAAACAGCAATAAATACTCATCCATCTAAATCAGGGAAGGAATATTCGCTTATAATAAATAATCTTGTGTTCTATTAAATTTTCTTATACATTCTCCTAACATGAAAAACATACTTGTTGCATGGATTGGACGCACGGACCTTCGGGCCGCCGTTGCGAGTGACCAGGCTGGCCTTGGTCCGATTGCACAGGCGCTTGAATCTCGTAAGTTCAGTCACGTTTATCTCCTTAATAACTATCCCAATGACGAAACTGCCACATATCTCAGCTGGTTAAAGCTGCGAACCCAAGCATCAATATTCCTTCACTCCGTCCTACTCACATCTCCAACAAACTTCGGCGAGATTTATGCGGCTGCTGTAGCTGTCATTGAGCAAGCTACTCAGAAGCATGACCCGAAATCCACATTAACGTTCCATCTGAGCCCTGGCACTCCTGCCATGGCTGCTGTCTGGATTCTCCTGGCTAAATCCCGATATTCTGCTGAATTAATCGAATCATCGATAGAACAAGGGGTCCAATCCGTTTCTATCCCCTTCGACATCTCTGCGGATTTTATCCCCTCCCTACTGCAGAAGTCTGATGAGCGCCTTGAACAGCTCAGTGCCGGCCTGCCGCCGGAAGCACCCGCGTTTGACCAGATTGTACATCGAAGCCCCGTGATGCAGCGAATTATCGCCAAAGCTCAACGAATTGCGCTGCGGTCTGTTCCGGTTCTCATTGAAGGAGAGTCGGGGACGGGGAAAGAGCTTCTGGCCCGTGCAATCCGCCAGGCGAGCCCTAGGCATGATAAGCCTTTTATCGCCGTCAATTGCGGTGCCATACCTTTAGAACTGATAGAGTCTGAGTTCTTCGGACATAAGAAAGGGTCTTTTACCGGGGCTTCCCAGGACAGGAAAGGAAATTTTGAGGCGGCAAACGAAGGCACCCTATTCCTGGATGAAATTGGGGAGCTTCCGCCCCTGGCGCAGGTAAAGATTCTCCGGGTCCTACAAGAAAGAGAAGTGGTTAAGGTAGGAGATACGCGGCCCGTAAAGATCGATGTTAGAATTATTGCCGCCACCAACCGCACTCTGATTAAAGAAGTGTCCGCGGGTGCTTTTCGGGCTGATCTTTACTACCGACTAGCAGTCGCAGTTATTCTTTTACCACCGCTACGTGAGCGTGAAGGGGACATCAGCCTCCTGATCGACCACATGCTTCATAAGATAAATAGTGAAAGTTGTGGCGAGCCCGGCTTTGTATGTAAAGAAATTTCTGCTAATGCAAGAAATGTTATGCTTTCGTACCCTTGGCCAGGCAACGCACGTGAGCTTTTTAATGCTCTTCATAGGGCTGCGGTCTGGTCTATTGAGGAAATTATTAGCGTCGAAGACATCCGGGAAATATTGATTCCCACATCTTCACCGGACCAGAATCAAGGTGACATTATAACCTTGGGTAATGGCGTAAACCTACCGGAAATACTTGCAAATATAATTCGAAAATACCTTTCACTCTCCATCAAGGAAACAGGTGGAAACAAGACCAGGGCAACGAAACTGCTTGGGCTTCCTAATTACCAAACGTATACCAACTGGCTCGAAAAATATGGCGTTGAGGAATAGTGGTATGGCTGTTGCTAAATAGAAAGGTATGAAGACGATATTTGCTAAACGGAGGAAACAGTGAAACCTATCAAACTAGCGGTTTTTGATATGGAGGGGACAATTTTCAGGAATTCTTACCTCGGACAGTCTTTTCCGAGTCTTTGGGCAGTTCTCTGCAACTTATGTGGTCCTGATGCAGCAAGGGAAGATGCGGCCAATCGGGATAAATTCTACGCCAATGAATACTCAGGTTATTCACAGTGGGTCATCGACACATTAAGAATCCACAAAAAGTACGGCCTGAAACGGAATCAGTTTGAGTCAATTGTTAAGGCTATCGACTATTACCCTGGTGTCTCAGAGACTTTTACTGCCTTGCGTCAGCAGGGTATTACTATTGCTGTGATTTCCGGTGGACTGAAGGCATTAGCAGATCGGGTTGCGCTAGATTACCAGATTGAACATTGCTTCGCTGCTGCCGAGTATTTTTGGAATCCGGATGGGTCACTTCGTCACTGGAACGTACAGCCTACCGACTTCGCTCACAAGAAATCTGTTCTGCAAATGCTTTGCCGTGATCTTGGACTCAGCAGAGATGACTGTCTATTCGTCGGGGACGGAAAAAACGACAGGGACATTGCTGGCTTTTGCGCGCTCAGTATTGGCTTCAATCCACACGTCGAGCTTAGGCATGATGTTGATGTTATCATTGAACAGACCAAGGGCGAGGAGAATCTATCGGCCGTGCTTCAACCCCTTGCGAAGTACCCTCATTTCTCGATTCAAGATTTCAATGCATATAAGGTCTGGAAAATACAAGGAGTGCAAGAAGGATGCTTCAAGCCGGCGGCAACGCTGAGCGCAAGCAGATGGCGTGATGCTTTTCATTCTTTTCTTGTCGGAAAAGGTCTCAGCTGCAAATCTGCCGATTCATACTGTTCTTACCTGAACAACCTCTGTCGGAACATTACCGAGGCCACATGGAATGGGGCTGATGCATCTAATGCGTTTACTACTATGGAGTGTATCGCCAAGCAAACTCCTGACGAGGATTCCTTTGTTAATAGTCTTGGCCAACCTTTTTCTGGCCCGAATGGCCGAGATAGGGATATGATATCTGCAGCAAAGCAATTCTATCGGTTTAAGAATGAGAGCTTGGTGGCTACATGAGCGAGCGAACTTGGGACCAGAAGTACGCCTTTTATGCGGCAAGTCTTTTCAGGCTGGGTCTTTACATCGACGCTGGCCTGGTAAGCGCAATCTTGTTTGAACGTTTCATCGAAGACGAAATTGCGAAGTATGACGATATACAGAAGTCCTTCAAAGGGGATTTCCTGAGAGATGCTATTGATCAACTATGCCAAAAAGACCCCCTAAACTATGATCGTGATCTTCTTCATGAGGTCAGAAAGATTCGCAACCAAGAAATCATCCATCCGAAACGAATTTTCAAGGGACTGGCGGCAAAGCAACAGAAACAAGAGGTCAAAAACAAAATAGCCAAGATTACCCGGTTTGTTTGGAAGGAAATGGACCCTGAAACGTTTGACCGTTACCAAAAAAGTATCAGCAGTATCCCGTATCTGCAAGCTGATTATGCTGTAATGGAGATCAAAGAGCTCCTACAAGAGGATATGCTAAATAGTAGAGAAAGCAATTACAAGAGCATCAGGTTGGGTGATTTTGAGAACTTGTTTTCTATGCGGGACAAAATTCTGGACCTAGCCCACTACACGCAGGAGAAGCTTCTAAATAAATTTAAAAATCTTGATATTGACGTCATTTCAAAGGTCGATACTACTTCAGCCTATGTCTGGCTTGCGATAAATCTTCACAAGACCACAGAAGATGGTCTCCGTGATCGTATCAGCGGCGCATCTGCATCTTTCTTGGCAACCCCCCTGGATTTCAGGATTTATCTAGATTTTGGGGGTGAAGCAAGGATTGAGCGTGAGGATTATTATTCATTCCTTCAGTCCGACGAAGGTCGAGATTACTTGGAAGCATATGCTGCGGAGGAGCTGGATATTTATGACATTGACTGGTACTCCTTTATCATCAATCGAGAGAAGGCTGAGGTTGTTACCTTACCTGAACTTGATGAACGCATCTCTGCTGCCCGTAAATTACTAATGAAGGCTAAAGAAGGTAAGATCATTACATGGAACAGGAGTCTTTTGGGCTACGTAATTGACCGCCGAGAAATAACTTTCTCCGAGATTATCCAGAATATGGAGACTATCATAAAACTGTATTACTACTTTGAAAAGTATCGTGATGGGGTTTTAGCGAGAAAGGTTGATTTTCCATGGCTTCCACCGAATGACTATCTCCTTGATCCATTAAAATCAGTCTTGAATGGCTACAAGCTGTCAGAAGGATAACTGATCATGATAAGCATAGAACTTGTTAACGTATCCAGCAATTTAGAGGAGCGATACCTTGATCTTCTAAAAGCTGCTCACAAAGTTAAGGAAAACGCTTATTCCCGCTATTCCGGCTTCAAGGTCGGCGCTGCGCTCTTAGCACAGGACGGGACAGTTTTTACTGGCTGTAACGTGGAAAATGCTTCCTATGGCCTCACCATGTGCGCCGAGAGATCCGCCATTTTTAAGGCGGTTTCGGAGGGATACAAGCCTGGAGACTTCGAGGCGATAGCCATTGCTGCTAGCGCTGAAAACTTCTCTCCCTGCGGAGCTTGCCGTGAAGTTATCAATGAATTCGGTGAGGATATGGTGATTATCTTTGAGTTTGAAGGAAAGCTTATTATAACAAAGTTAAAAGAAATCTTGCCTTACAATTTTAAGCTGTAAGGTCCACTCAAGTAAGATCATTCTCATCGGATTTGAAGCGATGTTACAAACGTTTGCATCATAGTTCTGGTGTGCCGGGCTTAGCTTCGCTGGATGGGAATACTATCCTGCGGTGGTGATGTTGCTGTAGCGGAGAGTCTCCAGTACGACTTTGGGATCTCGGGTTGCCCCATTACAGTGGATGACGAATTGATTTTTTCGGTTGAAGACAAACTTCAGAGGATTGAGCTTGATAGCTCAATATCTAAGAAGGAATGGCAAAAGTGCATTGAATATCACGATACCTGTTTTGAGTGTCTAATTAAGGAAGAAACCGGCCAGACAAGTTTGTACTTGGTTTGTGAAGAGAGAAGTCGTAAAGAGCCTAAATGCGTAATGTGTAGCACTTTAGTGGAGGGATATATGGGGCAGCGATGGAGTGGAGCCAAAAGTCACTCAGGCTATTATGCAAAAATGCGAAGTGGATCATGTGGTTACAGCGATTACAAGCCTATGACTCCAACACAAAGAGCGTTTGCAAAGTTATTTTTTGGGGCAATATGTGTAGCCATGCCGTTAATAGGTATTTTTGTGTTGATGTTTTGGGGAAGTATGAGAATTTCTCAAAATAAAGAATGGTCTTATAACTTAAAGGCTTTTGTAATTTTTGGCTATTGCATAGGTCTTTTTATAGCGTTTTATTTATTGTTGATAATGGTCGCAAACAACTTGCCATCGCAACATCACTTTGGGTATTGACATCCACCCTTAAGTATTTTGGTAGTGTGGAAATTTATATTCTCGACAGTTCATGCACTTATGGTTGTAAACCGAAACCCCAGGTAGTGTTTACGAGCTTCGTAGACAGACATGCCGGTTTTGACTCCGAATGCCCGTGCCTCGTAGGAAGATGTGGTTATGACGGTCCTGTGCGAAGCGCCAATTACAGCAATCGGTTTCCCGCGGAGAGACGGGTTCATCGCCTGTTCAACGGAGGCAAAGTAGGAATTGAGGTCCAAATGCAAAATTTGTCTGTGCATGGTATTCACGGCGTAATTACGGTTGCTCACGAAGTACGAGGCGGTTGGTACGCGAAAGCACGGGCTTTGATCAAGAAGATTTCGCCGGTGGCTTGGCGACACATCCACCTGAATAGGCACTACACCTTCCGTAGCAACGGGCAGGTCATCGACCTGGCTGCGATCGTGGTGGGGCTGGAGTGGGGGTGACGAAATTTTCCGGGGTTCCGGATTACATCCCCTTTATGCGTAGGTTACCCGCATGTGACCGACCCCACCCTTCTTGCTATCCTTTACGACGATATCGACATCTCGGCCGAGAAGGGTTAGAAGATGACAGAGTTTTTCAAGCGAGAATCCTCTTAATTTCCCATGTTGTATCATGGAAACTTTCGGTTGCGGAATCCCAAGGATCGCCACAGCTTCTTTCTGTGAGAGATGACGTTTTTCAATTATTGTACTGATTTTTATTGCTAAGTTGCTTTTTACCAATAATTCTTCTGCGTCCGGTAACCCCAGGTCTTCGAAAACATTGCCTGTGGAAGGAGTTACACTAATCTCTTCCAGGTATTGCTCCTCTCTTCTCTCTTTCATACTAATCTTCCTTTCTATCTTCCTATATATCTTTCTTCCTTAAATTTGCTCTTCGAGAGCCAATTCCTTTGCTTTCTTGAGACGTATCTTGACAATCTCAATCTCGGGTTTTGGGGTTTCTATCCCTTTCTTCGATTTTTTCTGAAAAGCATGCAAGACATATAACTTGCTGCCAATCTTGACGGTATACATCACCCTGTATGTGTTTCCGTCGTGATTATCACATATTTCAATTACCGTCGCCCCTCCACCGATTCCTTTGATCGGTTTGGCGTTGAATGCTTTCCCTCCTTCTTGTGCTGTCCGGAGGGCATGCCCCATGCAAATTTTCGTTTCATCTGGGAAATCTCTTAACTTCTCTCTTGAATCACCTAAAAATACGATCTCTTTTGACATTACGATTTCTCCTTACGCTGCGTCTCACGACGCTGCTTTGGTTCATGATCTTTTGTCATATAACCTCCGGATGTGTCATCTCTCGCAGGTGGAATAATGTTATACCAACATTGGTATAACATCAAGCGATAATATTGGGCAGATAATTGCGCTTGCCGGGTGGGCACAAGGAATGAAGGAAACGACTCGACAACTTGACGACCTTACCAGTTGGCGAATGGTTTCCAGGCCGATTAAAGTTACCGCCCTGGGGGAGAGCAAGCCGAGGATCTGCGCACATGTGCAGTATCCCGGCGCAGTGAGGACACGGGGTGGTTACTTTGGCCCAAGGTGACTGGGTGGGGGCAAGCGCCAAATGGATTGCTCAGGACTTCTTGTGGATCATTTCTGCGTTATGGTCCTTTTCTTGTAGCGCGAAGTATGATGATAACGGGGGAGCGACAGATAAAAATCAAGTTCCTCCTGGCAGAAAGGGCAAAGGCCTTTTTCAGATCCATCGACACGATAAAGTACATTGCAGGCCGTGCACCTGGCCTGATGGATTGTATTGTCGGCCTGTGGTGGCCTTTCTTTGGGGAAATTTCCTAGATACCTGTAAAGCTCCAGCTCCTCCCTTATCATACATACCCCCTTCTGTGATCAATATCAACAGGCAACCGGGACCGCTTGCGGCTCACTCTGGCGCTTCGGTCCCTGATTCGCTTTACTCATTTGCCTATTGATATTGATGATCAGGTCTCTTTCATGATATATCCGGTCCGAGGTACTGTGTGGATAAGGTTCCTGCCTGTGACTTTATCAATTTTCTTGCGAAGAAAGCTGGCGTATACACTTACAATATTGGTGAACTTCACGGATTCCATATTTGGCCAGACATTCTCAACGATTGCGCTGCGGCTCAATACTTGGTTCGAATTGCGTACGAAGAACTCGAGAAGGGTATATTCTTTTAAAGTTAGGTGTATTTCCTCATCCTTGCACCATGCCTTGCGGGCAATCGGGTCCAGAAGTAATTCGGCGAACTTGATTACAGCGCCTCGGCTCTGCTTGGGCCTGCGGAGCAGTGCCCGGATACGGGCCAGGAGTTCGGCACAATCAAATGGCTTGTTCAAATAGCAGTCCGCTCCGGCATCCAGACCGGCCACAATGTCCTCAACGGAATTTTTTGCCGAGAGTATCAGTACAGGAGTAGAGATATTTTCTCTGCGCAGATCCCTGATAACTGACAGGCCATCTTTTTTTGGAATCATTACATCGAGGATTATAAGGCTAATTGATTTGTTCAGAGCCTTCTTGAAACCTTTTTCTCCGTCATATTCAACGGCAACTTTATAATGTTCTGCTTCAAGTCTGCGTTTGATGAGATTAGCAATATTTTTGTCATCCTCGATGATCAATATTCCCATTGAATATCCTTTGTGGTGGATAAAAAAACCCCGGCTTGCCGGGGTGAGGGTGGATTATCTGTCTCGGCTGCAAAGGCGGCCGTTTTCTCGTTTTATCTGTTTGGCGAAGTCGGGAGATTTTACTATGGAATGGATATTT
>RPRC01000249.1 GCA_003857395.1 Geobacter sp. | reverse complement strand
TTTCTTCAACAGCCATTTCAGCGAGCTTTACTTCATTGGCAACACTTGCAGCGTCCATTGCCGCACAAATCTTGTCAACCTGCTCCTGGGTGAAACCTCTCATGATTTCTGCAGCTTTCTGCGACTTCGCTACCATCTGATCAATCTGCTGACTTACATCCGCCATGACATACCTCCGTTATTTAGTGTTGTGACAGATGCCGTAACAATATTTACCTTTATGTTTCCAGACACCTGCAACCTGAAGAATATTTCCATGAAACATGAAACAAGTTTTTCACTGCTAAGTCCAGAGAGCAAACCCCATAAATACTTACCCCCACGCCTTTCGTTTTAATCCATAATTCTCACTGAAACGAAAAAAGCCCAAGTTAAAGCTTGATGGCTTCTACTTGGGCTTTCTGGGTCCGTTAAACGGTCAGCAAAGGACCAAACATGCGTATAGTTTTATGTTAGAGATCTAAACAATAGCAATAGAGAAACAGGTTTTAAAAACAAGACAATAAAATCATCTTGCAAAAACACTAATTACCAACAGATTGTGCTATAGCAAAATGGAATATTAATTGAGAGAATTAGACTGCAATTAATGTAATGTTTAGAACAATACTCTCAGGCAAGACCCCTTAGCCTCACTTAAGTTGTTTTTATGAAAGGTAAAACATTACCGCACTATAAGTCAAGTTAATTTTCATTTTTTGTATTTATGTTGTAATTATTAGTAATTTACTGAAGGAGCAAATTACTAACACAGTTCCAAATAAATTTTTTCCGCTTTGATAAGTGGATGATCCACAAGAAGTTTGCGGAAAGGAAATACTTGTTCGATCGGACCGATTATGGTGCCTTTGCCCTCAAAAATATAATCATGGGCCGGTGCATATAGTTCCACACCCTCAGCATCCGGATCAATTTTTTCCTCAGGCTTGTAATGATGAAGTGAAACACCTTGCGGAAGATTGCTCAGCAACCCTTTTATTTCATCGGCATATTTGCGAGCAAATGCCTCAAACTTAAAATCGAATGATGCTTCTTTTACACATAATGTTGATTTTATCGAGTTGGAATTCAATAAATCATTCACACCTTTTCGTGAAAGCACATCTTGTATTTTCGTAAGCAAGGCATCTTCCATAACAACATGTTGAAGCTTATGACCAAGAAATACCCATTCCTTAATAAGTTCAGAAAAGGTTTCGGCTTCTATTTCCGCTTCGGAACTGAAAAAGAACTTGTACTCCGTTCCCATACCATCCTGCAAGCCTTCAATAAAGCCTCTTACTGTGTCATAATGCCCTTCGAATACGACCTCGGTAAATTTATTTCCCATCGTTGCAACCCCCTCTAATAAGTCGGATTTAGTAGCCGAATTTTATAGATTAATACAACAAACTAACATAAACCTCTGTAATTCCCAGATTATAGCAATACAGCTATTCTCACAGATACTGCTATTTTCTTATTATAGACCCATTGTCTACGCGACTACCTCGAACTACCCGCAACAAAAGCTCACAACGGTCTGCTTGCATACTCTTGCAAGATCCCTGATTTATTAAGTCTCGTAAGCAGTGCATCCAAAATGTGCCCGGTTACCATGCCTGTCGGAATAGCCGCCAGGAGAAGAAATGGGAAATAGTAGAAAATGGTTTGACTCTGAATCAGGAATGCTGCCGCTAAAATCTGTCCGACATTATGACTTACGGCACCTGCAACACTGACACCTTTAATACTGAAGCAGGGCGCATACCCCAGAAGACAAGCCATAACTACTGTGCTGACAACAGCCCCGCTAAGGCTCATCAGAAAACCTGGAGAAAGAAAAACTCCTCCGACAAGGGACCCCAGAACCACCCGTGATAAGGCAACTGCCATGCCATCACGAAAGCCAAAGAAGTACAATGCAATCAATGTCACGATATTGGCTAATCCAAGCTTAACCCCCGGAAAGGGAAAAGGATTAGGAATCATCCCCTCAGCAACATGAAGGGTAGTCCCCAAGGCGACCAACAATGAAAAGAAGACCAGCTTCCGTGTGCTAGACATACGGGTGCCTCTCGGTTCAGCGTGTAACAGCGTCAAGCATGTCCCCTCTTTCTATATAAATGTTTATCTCATTCGGAATACAGACAATGGATTCGCCAGGTTTTCCTATCCAGCCCCGCCTGACGCAAATCTGATCCGGGCAGTGCGCATCCAACATACGGATTCTGTTACCAGCTATTTCTATCGTTGCCGGCCCCATTACACCTTGAAGTTTAATAGTTTCTTTGCGCCCCTTCTCCGAAAGATCTATTTTTTTAATAAGTTTGCCGTGAACTTCGATACAGGCCTGGCCTCCTTCAACCCGAGATTGAGATAGAAGGAAATTGTGATGAAATAGCACTACAGAAATCAGGGCAACGAACAAGATCCCTGCGACCAAATACTTATCGGCTTTGGTCATTATGAAAATCGGCCCCGGCTCTCAGTTCTATCCTACCCTTAAGTCCTGGTGAATACAGTATCCGTCTGTCGACAGTCACAAGAAACACGTCAACTCCTTCTAGTTTTTCAACTACTTCCAGAACTTTTTCCGCATTGAGGACGAAAAAAGCGGTCGACAGGATATCGGCAAGACCTGCGTCTTTGGTTACGACGGTTACACTCAGATTCTCCGCCGCAGGATATCCTGTCAGGGGATTAAGGATATGATTGTACCGTCTTCCCCCGGATTCAAAGTAACGGTAATAGTCGCCTGATGTAACAGCTGCCGAATCCTTCAGCGAAAGTACGGCTAAAATATCTCCTGATTTCAGTGGGTTTTTTATCCCGATTCGCCAAGCCTCACCCCCGGCATTTGTCCCGAGGACACGGATGTTGCCACCGGCGTCGATCAAAGCCTTTTTTATGCCATTTCTTTTCAGGGCCTGAAGGGCTTTTTCCGTCGCATAACCTTTTGCTATTGCACCCAAGTCAAGGGCCATACCTGATTTTCCCAGAAAAGCCGTCTGCTCCTTCCTATTCAGCACTAAGCGGGCGTTGTCCACAAAAACCAGGGACGCCATTATATCAGCTGCACGGGGAACATGAGGGCTGTTTCCGCCAAATCCCCAGAGGCGCATCACCGGTCCGATGGTCACATCAAAGGCCCCATCGGCAAGATCATGATAGCTTTTAGCAAGTTCCAGCATGGTGAACACATCTTGATCCACCCGAACTGGTTTTACGCCAGCCATTTCATTAATGCGATTGACATCGCTCTCACGGTTAGCAGTGGTGCCTTCTGCGGGAAAATTGTCCGTGAGGTCGGCTATGCGATGCATCTCAGCATAGGCCTCGCCCACGGCTTTCCGCAATGCTTCTTCATTTGTTCCGAATACCCTGATACTCACCAGGGTATCCATTAGAAACTGATCACTTCGGTACTCAACTGGTCGGCGGAAATAAAGCGACACCCCGACAAATCCCAGCAATAGAGCACCCAAGACAAACCAGATCAAGCGCCGTTTTCTCATTTCGATTTACTAGACTCGCTTCTCTGAAGGTCCTCGTCAACATGGTCCTTCATTTGCAGTATGACTTTTTCTGCGATAGGCGAAATCATATCTATAGCCTTAGTCGGACATTTTGTTACACAGATACCGCAGTTGGTGCATTTTGCGTAATCAATAATTGCCACTGTACCCGATCCACTAGGAACGACATGAATGGCGTCTTCAGGACAATTCTTTTCACACAGTTTGCATTTGATACAAGCAACCGAGCAAACAGCTTTTGCGTCCTTGCCTTTATCGACATTCAAACAACGAACGTGAGCCAGTCGTGTAATATCAACCAGCTTGAGAATGTTTTGAGGACATTCCAGTACGCATTTATTGCATCCGGTGCATTTGTAATAATCTACAACCGGCAAACCATCGGCACCGAACTCAATGGCATTGAAAGGACAAACTTTTGCACAGGAACCGAGCCGGACGCAACCATAATTACACGCCTTAGGGCCCTTGAAGGCAGCAAGCGCCGCAGCGCAATCTTCAATTCCCTTGTAGCGGTAGAGCATCTTGGATTGACCGATACCGCCCTGGCAAAGAAGCTGGGCCACCTGGCGCTCTTCGTAATCCGAGACTTCCGTCCCCATGATAGCGGCAATCCTTTCGTACAATAAAGCACCACCAGGGGCACAACAACGCGGGTCAACCGTCCCAGCAACAACGGCCTCAGCGTAGCCACCGCAACCGGGCTGCCCACATGCACCGCAATTGGCTCCCGGAACGATCTGCATAATGGCATCAACTTTTGGATCAACTTCCACTGCGAATTTCTTGCTGGCTATACCCAGGATAACCCCGAAGGCCGCTCCCATGCCTGCCAAACCTATAACAGCAGCTAACATTCGTTATTCCTCCATGTAAGAATTAGACAAGTCCACTGAACCCTAGGAATGACATGGACATCAATGCGGCAGTAACGAGTGCAATCGGCATTCCTCGCATGCACTTCGGAGTATCCGCATCTTCGAGCCTCTCGCGGATTCCTGCCATCAGAACAAGCGCCAAGGTAAAACCAATTGCATGACTCAAGCTGAACACCAGTGCCTGCAAAAGCGAAAACTCCTTCTGAATATTGAGAATTGCCACACCCAGGACCGCACAATTGGTTGTAATCAGCGGGAGGTAGACCCCAAGTGATTTGTAGAGAGCAGGGCTGAATTTCCTTATGACCATCTCAACAAACTGAACCAGTGAGGCGATTACCAGAATAAAGGCGATGGTTTGCAGATAGCCGATATTGAATGGATTCAACATGTATGTCTGGATAGCCCAGGTAAGACCGCCAGCCAGGACCAGAACAAAGGTAACGGCGGCGCCCATTCCGAGTGCGGCGCCGAGCTTCTTGGAAACACCGACGAATGGACATATCCCCAGGAACTGAGAGAGCACGATGTTGTTGATCAACACGGCACTCACGATAATTATGAAATAGTCTTGCATGAAATATCATCTCCTCTCTTAAGCAGTTTTACTCTGGACCTTGTTCAAGAATCCGAGCATGCAGCCAAGGGTAACGAATCCTCCTGGAGGCAGAATCATCAGAATCGCCGCCTTGCTTTCCGGCAGGATGGTGTGCCCCAAAAAGGTCCCTGCACCAAGAACTTCCCTGAACGTGCAGACAAGGACCAGTGCCAAGGTAAAACCTAAGCCCATTCCCAAAGCATCAAAGACCGAAGGAACAACCGAATTCCTGTTTGCGAAGGCTTCTGCCCGACCAAGAATGATGCAGTTAACAACGATCAGAGGGATAAATATTCCCAGCGACTTATACAGATCGGGCGTATAAGCATGCATCGCCAGATCGATCATCGTAACGAAAGAAGCTATGATCACGATATATGCTGGAATCCTGACACTGTCCGGAATTATCTTGCGCATTGCAGAGATAACTATATTGGAGGCAAGCAAGACTGCAGTAAACGCTGCCCCCATGCCAAGGCCGTTCTCCACCGAAGTGGTAATAGCCAAGGCAGGACACGTACCCAACACCAGACGGAACAACGGGTTTTCCTTGACAATTCCCTTCGTAAATTCGTTCATCAAACTCATGATGAGTTACCTCCAGCTATAATAGTTCGTTTGCCTGTTAGGCAGTCAGTGTTTATTTGACGAAGTTGCTCATGAAGTTCTCTCTTGCAGCATTTACCCCGCTGGTAACAGCCTTGGAGGTGATGGTAGACGCTGTGATAGCCTGAATCTGATTATCCTTGACCGGGGGGGTTTTCGTTACCTCAAGGGCAACAGCGGAACTTTTGTCCTGGTAACGATCCTGAAAAAAACTGTCTTTTGCCTTAGCGCCAAGTCCGGGAGTTTCCGTCTGACTCAATACTTTTATGGCGGTCAATTTTTTTTGTGCGATGTCGAAGCCTGCCATTATCCTAAGCGGTCCACCGTATCCTTTCGGCTCGACCAGATAGATGACACCGGCTGGAGCACCACTGATATAAGCGACATTGATCTCCTTGATCAGGGGATTTGTATCGCTTTTCATGTATTGGGCAGACTCATCTTTCACCTCTTCACCCAGAGGATAGACTTCCTTGAAGCTGGATATTTTAGCCTTCAAAGCCTGTTCTGCAATAAGAGGTTCTGCCATGCTGTTAACATAGCTGACGCCAAAGCTGCCAACCCCAGCGAGCACAAGCAGAAAAACACCAAGTTTAATAATATCAAGCATAACTCTTCACCCTCCCGAATACTCGCGCTTTTGTGTAGCGGTCAATCAGAGGGGTCACGACATTCATGAGCAAGATGGAATAGCACACCCCCTCAGGATAACCTCCTTTGAGGCGTATAAGAACAACCAGAACCCCCGCGCCGACTCCAAAGATGAGCCTGCCCGTTTTAGTTACCGGACTTGTCACCCAATCAGTGGCCATAAAAAACGCACCGAGGAAAAGCCCTCCGGCAAACAGGTGGAACACCGGATATTCAAAGCCATGACCCTTTACTGCAGCAACAATGGATGTTAACACAAAGACCGTGCCCAGATAGCTTCCGGGAATGCGCCAGTCAATGTGCTTTTTGTAGAGAAGGTACAACCCGCCGATAAGAAGGGCAAGGGCACTTGTTTCGCCAATACTTCCGCTGACATTGCCCAGCAATAAATTTGAGATACTGGGAAGTTGCGCCCCGGTAGCTTCCTTCAAAATCCCGAGGGGCGACGCGGTAGTGACACCGTCAATTGGGCTCACCCAGGTGGTCATTGCGACAGGAAAAGACGCCAAAAGAAAGGCCCTGCCGATCAGGGCCGGGTTGAAAATATTGTGGCCAAGCCCACCAAAAAGATGCTTTGCAATGACAACGGCAAATATGGCGCCAAGCGCAGCCATCCACACCGGAAGTGTCGGCGGCAGGCAGAATGCCAGCAACAATCCGGTGACAATGGCACTGTACTCTTTCGTCGACGACTCCCTTTTCATGATTTTAAGGCAGACCAATTCAGCAACATAGGCGCTTGCCACGCAGGCAAGAATCACCATTACAGCGGGCAATCGGAAAAAGTATACTGCTACGATAAGCGCCGGAACCAGCGCGATCAAGACATCCCGCATGGCCGCCGGCACACTGTCGGGACTATGCAGATGCGGTGATGAAGATACAGTCAATAAATTGTCCTGGTTTGTCATCTTGTCCTTCCCTCCGTTACTTTTTTGCCTTGGCTTTTGCAGCCAGAACAGCCTGCTTTGCCTTGCGAATATGTTGTACAAGCGGAATGTGAGCCGGACATCCATAGACACACGATCCGCACTCGATACAGCTCGTTACATGGTTTTGCTCAGCTTCCTCCCAGGCACTCTTTTTAGAGAGTCTGACAAGAGAGGTTGGCTCCAGGAAGGCTGGACAGGCGTCAATGCACTTTGCGCAGCGCACGCAGCTGAGTTCCTTCATCTCAGGCTTATCACCTCTCTGAATAACAACAATACCCGAAGATCCTTTAACAACCGGAACTTCGTCGTTGAAGAGTGTCTTGCCCATCATTGGTCCGCCTGCAAGGATTTTCTCAATATTCCCGACATAGCCGCCACTCTGCTCGATCAGCTCATTGAAAAGCGTCCCTATTCTGACCAGATAGTTTTCTGGCTTGCTTATTCCGTTTCCGCTCAGGGTCAGGTAGCGTTCAATAAGAGGAGTACCCTTTTCAACCGCATCCGCAACCGCAGCGGCAGTACCGACATTATTGACAATCACGCCCACGTCCAGCGGCAGTCCCCCTGCAGCAGGAACCTCTTTGCCGGTACAAGCATAAATCAGCTGCTTTTCTGAACCTTGTGGATACTTTTCCGGAACTACCATTACGGTTATTTCATTGTATGGAGCGGCAGCCTTCCGTACAACTTCGACCGCATCCATCTTGTTGTCTTCAATGGCGATAATTCCTTTGTCACAGGAAGTGCTACGCATGATATAGCGCAGCCCGGCAACAATGCGTTCCGGCTTTTCCAACATCAGGTGGTGATCCGAGGTAAGGTACGGTTCACACTCGATCCCGTTCAGAATCACAAATTCCGCTTTCTTCCCCTCGACCGGACTATATTTGACATGAGATGGAAACGTTGCCCCTCCCATCCCAACTATTCCTGCTTCAAAAATAATCTTCCTGAGTTCATCAGCACTCAATGTGGCCGGATTCCCGGGCGGCTTAACCGATTCCGCCCACTCCTCTTTCCCGTCATTCTCAATAACAACACAGTGGACAAAATTTCCGCCCGGATGCTCCCTTAGCTCAATGGCTAAAACTTTTCCACTGACGCTGGCATGAACCGGGGCAGTAACGAAAC
>RPRC01000248.1 GCA_003857395.1 Geobacter sp. | reverse complement strand
CCGGAACGCACCAGGGGACCAGAAGTATGTTGTCTGCAACGCGGACGAAGGGGATCCGGGAGCGTATATGAACCGGGCCGAACTGGAGGGGAATCCCCATGCCGTCCTGGAAGGGATGGCCATCGCGGGTTACACTATTGGGGCAACCCGAGGCTACATCTACGTCCGGGCCGAGTACCCCCTGGCAGTGGAGACCCTGAAACAGGCCATCGCCCAGGCCAGGGAATACGGTTTCCTCGGTAAGAACATCCTTGGCTCCTCCTTTGATTTCGATGTGGAACTGTTTCTCGGCTCCGGGGCCTTTGTCTGCGGAGAGGAGACCGCCCTGCTGGCCTCGCTGGAACAGAAGCGCGGCAACCCGAGAACACGCCCCCCCTTCCCCGCCATCGAGGGGCTGTTCGGCAAGCCGACCGTGATAAACAACGTGGGCACGCTGTTCAATGTCCCGCTTATCATCCGCAAAGGGGCAAAGTGGTGGAATTCGATCGGTTCGGAAACGACCAGCGGCACCAAGGTGTTCTGCGTGACCGGGAAGATAAAGAACAGCGGCCTGGTGGAGGTCCCCATGGGGACGACCATGCGCGAGATCGTTTTTCTGATCGGCGGCGGCATCCCGGATGAAAAAGAATTTAAAGCCGCGCAACTGGGGGGGCCTTCGGGAGGGTTCGTTCCCAATGAACATCTCGACATGCCCATCGACTACGAATCCCTGCAGACCATCGGCTCCATCATGGGCTCAGGCGGCATGGTCATCCTCGACGAGGACTCGTGCATGGTGGATGCGGCCAAGTTCTTCCTCCAGTTCGACTGTGAAGAATCCTGCGGACAGTGCCTTCCCTGCCGGAGGGGGCTGCCGTTGATGATCCACTACCTGGAAAAGATCAGTGATGGAAAAGGCGAAATGGAAGACCTGGATACCCTGGTGGAACTGGCGGACTGCATCAAGAAAACATCCCTGTGCGCACTGGGGCAGACTGCGGCCAATCCGACCCTGAGCACCATGCGTTTCTTCCGTGATGAATACGAAGCTCACATTCGGGACAGGAAATGTCCGGCAGGAATCTGCAGGCCGCTTATCCGGTTTACCATTGATGCAAAAAAATGCGTCGGATGTGGGCTGTGCAAGACAATCTGTCCTGAAAATGCCATCGTGGGAGACATCAAGAAAGCGCACAGCATTATCTCCGGGAAATGCGTGAAGTGCGGTCTCTGCAAAGATGTTTGTAAGTTTGACGCCATTACCGTCAATTAGTGTCCGGATGGACATCCAATTACAATCGAGGAAGCGAACATGATCACTATACTAATCAACGGCAAACCATATTCGGCTGAAGAAAATACAACTCTGTTGGCCGCCTGCGAAGCTAACGGCTTCAAGATTCCCCACCTGTGCCACAAGGAGGGTTTGAGTTCCGTGGGCGTGTGCCGGCTGTGCATCGTCAAGGTGAAGGGGATGCGCGGTCTGGTGCCGTCGTGCAGCACCACGGTAAGCGAAGGAATGGACGTCATAACCGAAGACGAGGAAATCAACCGGTATCGCAGGCTCAACCTGGAAATGATCCTGTCCGAACACGAACATGATTGCCTGGTCTGTGAAAAATGCGGCTCATGCGAACTGCAGGAGCTGGCGTACCAGTTCGACATCAAGAGCGTCCGCTTCCCGGTAAACAAGGAAGTAAGCCCGGTGGATGATTCCAGCGAGGTTATCGTCAGGGATCCCAATCACTGCATCCTGTGCGGCAGGTGCGTGCGGACCTGCGCCGAGGTTACCGATCGGCACATTCTCGATTTCGCCAATCGCGGCCCGAGCCTGACGATCAACACCGGATTGCGCGAACCGTGGCACGATACCGACTGCGCATCCTGCGGGGCCTGCCTCCAGGCATGTCCCACCGGCGCCCTGACGGAAAAGCTGGCCCGTTTCACTGGCCGCACATGGGAAGTCGAGAAGGTGCAGTCAACCTGCACCCATTGTGGCGGCGGGTGTCAGATAGAATTCTGGGCCAGGGACAACAAGCTGCTCAGGGCCTACGGCGTGGATAAGGAGAATACCGACAATCGCGGGCAGCTTTGCGTGAAAGGACGGTTCGGTTTCGATTTCGTGAACAGCCCCAACAGGCTTACCTCGCCCCTGATCAGGAAAAACGGTAAACTCGAGGAAGCCGGCTGGGAAGAGGCACTTGATTACGTTGCGGAAAATTTCAAAAGAATCAAGGAGAAATATGGCAGCGATGCCATCGGCGGCATAGCTTCCGCCAAAACCACCACCGAAGAGGATTATCTTTTTCAGAAATTCATGCGCGCCGCCATCGGCACCAACAATGTCGATTTCTGCGTCCGGTTCTGCCACTCGCCCAGCGGCGTGGCGCTCGGCAGGGCCTTCGGCGCCGGCCCCGCGACGAACTCGCCGAAGCTTCTCGAAACAACGGAAGTGGTTTTCGTTACCGGTCTCAATCTTACCGAGATGTACCCGGTTTTCGGGGACATGTTGAAACGGAAACTCAAGGAAGGGAAGGTAAAGCTCATCGTCGTGGATCCGCGACGGATCGAGCTCGTCGAGTACAGTGATCTCTGGCTGCGTCCAAGGCTCGGAACGGACGTCGCCCTGGTCAATGGCCTGATGAACGTTATCCTGGCGGAGGGACTCGAGGATTCCGCGTTCATCGCGGCCAGAACTTCCGGGATAGATGAAGTGCGGAAGATCGTGGCGCACTACACTCCGGAGAGGGTTGAGGAAATCACCGGCGTTCCCAGGGAACAGATCATCGAGGCGGCCCGGCTCTTCGGAAAGGCAGAGAGCGCCTCTCTGTTCTACGGCATGGGAGTTATTCATAACATCCATGGAACGGACAATGTGGCCGGGATCTGCAACCTGGCGTTGCTGACCGGAAACGTGGGCAAGGCGGGCACGGGAGTCAATGGTGTCGGCAAGCACAGCAACGGCCCGGGCGCCGGCGATATGGGGTGTTCACCGGTCGCCTATTCGGGCGGACAACCTGTAACCAACCCGCAGGTCGCTGAAAAATTCGAAGCTGCCTGGGGAGTGCCGCTTTCCCGAAAACCGGGTCTGACCCAATCCGACATGGTTCTCGACGCAGGCAAGATAAAAGGCCTGTACGTAGTTGGCGACAATCTGCTGAGAAACAGCCCCAATCTCGGGAAAACCCGGCAGGTAATCGACGCCATGGATTTTCTCGTGGTTCAGGACATGTTTCTTACCGAAACCGCGCAGGTAGCGGACGTGGTCCTGCCTGCCAGTTCCTTTGCCGAAAAGGACGGCACGTTTACCAGCGGCTACCGTCTCGTGCAGCGGGTGCGAGCGGTCATCGCCCCCATCGAGGGAAGCTGGCCGGACTGGCAGATCGTCTGCGATCTAAGCCGAAGGATGGGCTACGAAATGAACTACGATTCCCCTGAAGAGATCATGAAAGAAATCGCATCCCTGACCCCACCCTATGGCGGTATTTCCTATGATCGGCTGGAAGAGGGCGGACTGCGGGTCCCCTGTCCGACGAAAGATCATCCCGGCACCGAATTTCTCTGGGGGGAAACCTTCAGGACCGACACCGGAAAAGGGAAATTTTTTCCGGCCGAGTATCTGCCGCCTGCGGAGACAACGGATGAAGAGTTCCCGTTTCTGCTGACCACCGGCAAGGAGTTGTATCACATCCATACCGGAGCCTGTACCCGAGAATCGAAGGCGCTTTTCAGTCTGGCGCCTGAAGATCTTCTCGAGTTGAATCCGGCCGATGCGGAACGAATAGGGATCAGCAACGGCGGGAGGGTGAGGTTGCGTTCCCGCAGGGGCAGGTTCGAGATAACGGTTCAGATTACCGACAGGGTGCCCAAGGGAATAGTGTTCTCAACTTTCCACTCAAGCGAGATAAATGTGCTGACAAACGACAGTCTCGATCCGGTGTGTAAAGTTCCTGAATTGAAAATATGCGCGGTTGCCATAGAAAAGGTTGGCTGATTTTTCCTGGCAATGTGGCAGAATAGTAGTATCTGCTTGAGGGAATAGCCGACCAGGCAATGACTCGGAATTTTTGATCAGTAATTTCTGGCCGATTTGTTAACGGCTAGGAGTAAGTCAGACTTAGGAAATCGAAGCGAAAATTCGGCTGGGCGAGGACAGATTTTGTCGATTTTGCAGGGAAATAGTTGTTCTATTGCCCAAATAAGCGCCGAAATATGGACCGTCCAAATGGATTTGTAGCAGATTTACCCTAAGTCTGACTGACTCCTAGGGGAAATGGCTCTATGGAGTCAGGGCAAACAGAGGGAAAAACGGCCGAGGAACAACCCGTTTTCATTGAAGCCGTAGGGTTGATCAAGCGGTTCGCTGAGGTTACCGCCGTCGACGGGGTGTCTTTCGCGGTGCAGCGGGGAGAGTTGTTCGGCTTTCTCGGCCCCAACGGCGCGGGCAAGACCACCACCATCAATATCCTTACCGGGCTTGCCCGGCCTGACGCGGGAGAAGTTCGGGTCGGCGGCCTGGACTGTAGCGGAAACCCGAAAGCGGCTCAGCATCTGGTTGGAGTCGTTCCCGACGAGAGCAACCTCTATCCGGAATTGTCCGGCTTTGATAACCTCTGCTTTTGCGGTGCGCTCTATGGCATGCGTAAGGACGAGCGCCGTGCCCGGGCAAGAGAACTGCTGGAGACGTTCGGTTTGCAGGAGGCAGGGAAGCGGAAATTTGCCGGCTACTCCAGGGGTATGAAACGCCGGTTAACCATTGCCGCCGGAATTATCCATAACCCGGCGGTGTTGTTTCTTGACGAGCCTACCACCGGCATCGATGTGGCCAGCGCCCGTCACATCAGGCAACTCATTGCGAATCTGCACCGTGCCGGAACGACGATCTTCCTGACTACCCATTACATTGAAGAAGCAGAAAGGTTGTGCGAGCGGGTAGCCTTCATCGTAAGGGGGAAAATTGTTGGAGTCGACACCGTCGCGAACCTCCTGCAGCCGGTCCGGGCAGAGCATGTGATGGAGGTGTCTGGTGTTGGGCTCGACCCGGCGTTCTCAGGAATTCTTGCTTCTGCCTTTCCTCTGTTTGCTTTCCAGTCCCTTGCTGAAGGAACGATTCGTATCGTGTCTCCCGAGCCCATCAGTATTGGGCCGCTGGTACGCTTCCTGGAGGATCGTGGCATTGAGCTGCGAGAGGCGCGTCTGGTTCATTTGTCACTGGAGGATGTATTTGTGCGGGTTACCGGGATTGAGTCGCACGCCATGACAAAGGAAAAGGAAAGGATGGCAAGGGAAGCATGAGACAATGGATTGCTTTCTGGAATATCCTGCTCAAAGATTTGCGGGCCTATTATCTGAAGCCGCCTAATATCAGCTGGGGATTGCTTTTCCCCCTGTTATGGACGGCAATGTTTTTTATCCGCTCGGGCAGAGGTCTGGAGAGTGTTCATTCTCTGCTGCCGGGACTCGTCACCATTTCCGTTATGTTTGGAGCCACTTCCCTGCTGGCAGTTAGCGTAACGTTCGAGAAGAAGAGCCGTTCGTTCGAGCGCCTGCTGCTGGCGCCTGTCCCGCTGGAGCTGCTCATGCTGGCTAAGACGGCTGGCGCCATCCTCTTCGGTATCGCAAATGGCTTTCTTCCGCTGCTTCTCGCCATGTTTGTTGCTGATCTCTCAGACGTTATGTGGCTGACCCTGGTGCCTGCCATCGTTGCCATAGCGGTCGTTTCCACCTTTCAGGGACTTTTTATCGCTGTTGCCGTGAGCGAAGCTTTTGAGGCACAGACTTTTTCCAATTTTTTCCGATTCCCTATGATATTCCTCTGCGGCCTCTTCCTTCCGGTCGCATCGCTGCCGATTTTCCTGCGGCCGGTTTCCTACCTGTTGCCCCTGACGTATGGCGTCGATATTCTGCACGGCGCAATCAACGGACGAAATACCATGCCTTTCAGCCTGGATTTTCCGGTCATCGGCCTGTATGGCGTTGTGCTGTTCTATTTCAGTCTGAAGGGGATAAACAGAAAATGGATAACCTGAGAAAATATACCGCCAGACCTGGGAGAGTCTCTAAAACGATGCGAATTTTATGGCAGGCAATTGCTACCTGGCAGCCAGTGGCCAAATCGTGCAGGGGATGCGGGCAGGATGGGTGGAGTTCGATGGTCCTGTTCCTTCCTGATACCAGGAAATAGTCCTTGCCGAAGGTTGTGTGAACAGGTATATAACGAGAAGGGCCTTGAATGATCGGCGGCGTGGCTTGTGGTTTTCCGATCCGCTGTGATTTATGGTGAGAAGTGATTGCCCATGCTCATTGGGCATAATTACACGACAAAGGAGCACACAATGGCGTCTGATGACAAATGTTGTTCAATCGTACCCTATTTCAAAATCAAGGACGGTAAGACGGAGGACTTTAAACGCTTGGGCGAGGAAATGGTCGCCAAGACGAAGGGAGAGCCGAAATGTCTTTACTACGGGTTCACCTTTGACGGCGCCGAGGCTCACTGCCGCGAGGGCTACGTTGATGCGGAAGGCTTGCTGGCACACCTGGACAACGTCGGCGCGCTGCTGGGTGAAGCATTGAAAATTGCTGATATTATTCGACTGGAAGTCCACGGGCCCGAGCAGGAACTGGCAAAGTTGCGAGCGCCTCTGGCCGGCCTGAATCCTCGCTTCTTCGAATTGGAGTGCGGTTTCCGTCGTTGAAAACTACGCTGTTTCTCTGTTGCTGAACAAGGCGCGTCCCGAATAACGACCAGAAGTTTGAAAGAAAACGCATGCAATTCATGGCAGATCCGGTTTGGGGCAACGAATGGTAGTGCATATGAAAGGGACGTCGAATGCTGGATGGAATAATCGGTAAATCATTACAGGGAGCGAGTCTCTCTCCGGAAGAAATAGCGTATCTGTTTGGCGTTCCGCTTTTTTCGGCAGAATCGTCGAAAATCCTGGCCGCTTCACGGCAAAAAAGCGAAGCGGCCAGTGACGGCTTGGCCGAAGTGCATGCCCAGGTCGGACTGAACATTGCACCCTGTCCCAAAAACTGCGCCTTTTGCGCTTTTGCAGAAAAGAACAAGGTTTTTGCCACTGCGTCGCAACTATCAGCAGAGGAAGCCGTCGCTGCGGCACAGCGGTTTGAACAGGACGGTGCCAATGCGGTCTATGTGATGGCAACCGCTGATTACCCGTTTGCGAAATATCTCGAAATGTCGCGGGAGATACGCTCAAGCCTGAAAGCAGAAACCGTGCTGGTCGCCAACGTGGGAGACTTCAATGACAGGCAGGCGCAGCTCTTGAAGGATGTCGGCTATTCCGGGATCTATCATGCGGTTCGCCTTGGTGAGGGTTGTGTTACCTCTTTGCCTGTCGAACAGCGATTACGCACCATGAAAATTGCCCGGGAGGTCGGGTTGACAGTGGGGACCTGCGTTGAGCCGGTCGGTCCTGAACATGGTGTCGAAGAGCTGGTCGAAAAAACTCTGATAACGCGCGAGGCTTTTCCCTGTTTCAGCGGCGCGGCCCGTCGCATACCGATACCGGGGACCGAGCTGGCGCCGCACGGAAAAGTGAGCGAAGCGCGAATGGCGCATATCCTGGCTGTTGTTCGGCTGGCGGTCGGTAGTGCCACTCCTGGCAACTGTACCCATGAGCCGAATGTCATCGGCGCGGCAGCGGGTGCGAATCTGTTGTGGGCAGAATCCGGATCGAATCCCCGCGATACGGCGGAAAAGACCCAGGAAAAGCGGGGCATGACGGTTCAGGACTGTATAAAGGTGTTTCACGAAGCGGAATGGCAGGTCCTGCAGGGTCCATCAAGGCTTTTCCCCCGCTAGCAGAAACATCTTCTGGTTCGAGATCACACAGGGAGGTAACACTGATGACGGTATTCGGGCCGATCCCTTCGCGAAGACTGGGGCGCAGCCTCGGCATCAACACTATTCCAGCCAAGGCCTGCAGTTATTCCTGTGTTTACTGTCAGGTGGGGAGGACCACTCACCTTCAGATGGAGCGCCAACCGTTTTATCCACCGGAAGAGATTGTTGCAGAGGTCGCGGAGAAATTAAGCAGACTAAGGGAGAAGGGAGAGCTTGTCGATTATCTTTCCGTTGTCCCGAACGGCGAGCCGACACTGGACAGTAATCTCGGCCGGACAATGGACTTCCTGAAACCTTTCGGCATCCCGATTGCGGTGATAACCAATGCATCGCTTCTCTGGCGGAAGGAGGTGCGGGAAGATCTCGCGAAGGCCGACTGGGTATCCCTGAAACTCGATTCGTTGCGGGAGGATGTCTGGCACAAACTGGACAGGCCCCATGGGAAACTTCGTCTTTCCGACGTTCTGGACGGCATGCTTGCTTTTGCCGACCTGTTCCGGGGTGACCTGGTAACCGAGACGATGCTGGTCTGG
>RPRC01000247.1 GCA_003857395.1 Geobacter sp. | reverse complement strand
GATGCTCAGAATCGGGATCAACTACGCTCGATACTGCAACCTGATCGGCAGATGAACCACGACCGGTTGCATCCACTGAGTCGATGCGGCTGTCGCCATCAAGGTCGGTTGCCACCCGATCTGAGTAGCCATCCTCGTCGATGTCCGCCAGGTAGGAATCTCCGACTTTTTCCACATGTTTCTCGTAATCTGCGAGACCATCGCCATCTTTGTCGACACTCACCCAGAGATCCGAGCCGTCTTTAGCTCCACTTACATCACTCAGACCGGTTATCGTCGGAACCGCTTCCTCGGACTCGTAATCCGTTCCTGCATCGTCAACATTACTGCCTGGACCTTCGGCGGCTTCTCCTGAAACACTTTGTTCGTCATCGTCCGCTGAAGCTTCGTAGTCGATATCTGCTTCCTGAAGAATTGTAACCCCTTCGCTGTCGAGCGGGTACTCTTCACTATCCAGAATGTCCGCCGGCTCAATTACAAGGGTAAAAGGCGCTTCATTCGGTACTTCCTCTCCGAAGGATCCATACGTTTCGGCGATATGTGGGTCGTCGAAGCTCGTAAAGAGGCCAACTTCAGGCGGTTCACTACCGGAAAGCCCCAAAGATTCCATGAGCTCATCGAAAAAGCCCGGCTCTTCGTAGATAACTTCGAGATCACCTGTTTCAGGATTGACACGGCCGATGGAAGATATCTCGCCATCTTCGTTGTAATGGGCGAAAACATCATTAATTCCGTCTCCGTTTGCATCGAACCCCCGCACTACGCCGTCGATGATCCCGTCATTGTCTCCATCCATGAGGAAAAGGTCGAACCTTCCGTCTCCATCCGAATCGAGCATCTTCGTCCCGAATGACGGAGGTTCCCCTGCCGCTGCCTGCACTTTTCCGAGCGAGGCCAGGTCTTGCACGTCGATTCCTCCCAACTTCTGCATGACGCCCTCCTTTTTCCGTGAAACGGCTTATTCCGGCGCCTGCTGGCTTCGGGTTCGGGCCGCTAACCTACGAGAAACGTTTCCCTTCCACAACGCCCTTTATCGCTTTACTCGAATCATGCCCCAGTTCCAGGTTGAATTTCTTTTTGCAGCTGTTGCAGCGCAGAGTAGCGGTGCCTTTGCCGGCAAGCTTTCCCAAGGATAGGGTAAAGCCGGCTCTGCAAGCGGGGCAGGCGCCCTTTACGACCCTTGCTTTATCCTTGTTCTCTTTTGCTTCCGTTCCTTGTTCCGGTCCCTTAACGGAATGTTGTGCTTCCGTGAGCTTCTTCACCGGTTGGAGGTCGCCGCTCTCTCGGTTGGACAGCGTTTTCTTCCCGGCAGGGATGGTTTTTTCGAGCACTTTCGTGAGGTTCAAAGTGAACAGCTTCTTGCAACGTGCACAGGTAACCTGGATAGTCTCACTGTCCGTTACATCGATTAGTGGGATGGACAGTCCGGCGCCGCAATGGGGGCAAGCACCGGCGATAAGTCTGCGCATTGGAAATTTTGCCGATATTTGATCTTTTTTACCCGGATCAGCGGACTTTGGGCTGGCCTCTTTCCCACCCTTCCTCAAAGATCCTTTTTCATCGAAAAGATCATTCAGATTGATGCCGCAGCCACTTTCGATCCTCGCTCTCAGGTTTTCATAGCGAGCGGACTTGTAAAATGTTTCCAACTCTTTGAGCCGTGGCCCCAGATAAGGGGTTGACGAGGCAATCTGGCTGATTTTCTGGCCGGTTGACTCCTGGACCTCCTGGCTTTTAACCCATTCGTCGATATTGACTTCCTGCAGTTCGCGTCGTGACTTGAAATAGAGAAGAAAGAGAACCCGTCTTGCAAGCTCAAAATCGCCGACCACCAGCAGCGCGGCCCGGTCCGCCGTGTACTCCGCGACCCTCATCCAGTTTGAGATAAGGGATTCAACCCCCTGTTCCAGGAGCTTCAGGGGGTTGCTGAAATAGGCCAGAATCCCTTCGGACATTAAGGTACTTTTGTGTTGACCGACGAGAAACATGTTTACGGTCGTCCACAATGCATGATCGCTCAGCAGGTGGCCGAGTTCATGGCCGAGGACAAAGAGCAGTTCACGGTCATTGAGCAGGCGTGGGATCAGGGTCCCGATATTTATGAAAGAATCCTGCAACGAACCATAGGTGGCAGACTGGTATAAGTGATCTGCTTCAATATAAACGGGAGGTAATCTGTTGAGGCCTATTCTGCGTGAAGCGATTGAAGCCAATTCATACACCTTGGGATACTGATTCTCGCTGGTCCGTATGCTGGTAAAACATGATTCGTACCATGGTTTGCCGATTTTTTTAGAGATCATGTTCGCCAGGGAAGTAATGCTGGTAGAGCTCCTCAGCATCTGGTTCATCTGCTGCATGGACTCATGTTCAAATTCATTGGGCACTATTGTGAATGATACCGGTGAGATGATTGATTTTGCTGAGGCAACGGGATGCTTATTATCTCCGCACGCTGGAGTGACTGCGGGTTTTCCGCATTGATTGCAGAAACGCGCCTTCGCCGGAAGCTGAGAGCCGCAATACGAGCAGAACATATGCACCCCCAAATTCTTCTGTTAATACCCTGCCCCGGTCTGGTACGGGGCCCTCCCTCGGTACTCCCTGGAATAGCAGAATTTTTGAAACAACGTTCTGCGATTTATTGCTCAGGAAAAGCAAATTGCCAAGATAGTTGGTTCCCTGTCAATGCGGAACAATATGACAATCATCAGAAAAGAATGTTTACTTGGCGAGACAAAATATTTACATTGACTCCTTGACACAAAAACGTCAGGGCTTCTTTTTTCAATGATATCTTCTTCTCCTATGATGTCAAAGGGGCCCTGAGGCGGACCTGTACCCTAGGGGAAACAGGAGCTCTTCCTCGTTTTTCGTGATTTCGGGAAAACCGTACCTGAATTTACTGAAATTTATGAGTGATCCATTTCAGGTTCAAGAAAGGTGTGCCGCCATGAGCTCACATATGCCGGAGATACGGAAAAACATACCACTTGCTGACTTGACAACTTTTGCTGTTGGCGGCCCGGCCCGCTTTTTAGTCGAGATATCCTGCGAAAAGGATGCTGTGGCGGCTTTGGCCGTTGTCCGTGAAGGGGGTCTTGAATATACTGTTCTGGGCGGAGGAAGCAACGTCCTGATCAGTGACGATGGTTTTCCGGGTCTGGTAGTCCTGAATCGGATCAAAGGGTTGAGTGTCGAAGAACAAGGCGGTTCCGTGCTCGTCACTGTTGGCGCTGGTGAAGACTGGCAAGACTTTGTCGATCTTTGTGTTGCAGAGGATTGGCAGGGTGTCGAGTGCCTGGCCGGAATACCGGGAACGGTTGGCGCTTCCCCGATTCAGAATATCGGTGCCTACGGCCAGGAAGTTTCGCAGGTGATCGCACGGGTACGCTGCCTGGAAACAGCCACCGGCAAGGTTGTTACGTTCGAGAATGAAGAATGCGCCTTCCGCTACCGGGAGAGCATCTTCAACACCAGGGAAGCCGGGAACTTCCTCCTAGTTTCCGTCACCTACATCCTCGTCAGGGGGGGAGCGCCGCTGATCACCTATCGGGAGCTTGAGGAGCGGCTTTCGGCAATTTCTTCCCCAACGCTTACGGAGGTTCGCGATGCCGTTATTGCGCTCAGGGCCGGCAAGGGTGTGCTGATCAAGACAGGCTACGAATCATTCAAATGTGCCGGCTCGTTCTTCAAAAACCCCATAGTGAAGGGCACCCAATTCAAAGTAATCGAAGCCCTTGTTTCCGCTGACGGAAGCGCGAACAACTGGTCCTGGCCGCTGCCGAGCGGCGAGGTAAAAATATCTGCTGCCTGCCTGATCCAGCGCGCAGGCTTTAATCGAGGGTATCGTACGGGAAAAGTTGGCATCTCGCCGTATCACACCCTGATCCTGATCAATGGTGACGGGGCTTCAGCCCGAGAAATCGTCGCTTTTGCAGCCGAGGTGCAGCAGCGGGTACTGGACCGATTTGGTGTTCATCTGCAGCCAGAGGCCCGACTGATCGGATTTAGCCTGTCACCGTTTCGTGATCTGCCATAGGACTCGGCTAGGGCAGCGACAGGGCCTTGCTGCACCAGGAAAGCAAACTTCCGAAGCACTGGCATGATGCAGGAATGGCAAAAAAATCTCCAGCATCAGGCTGTTTCCGTGATACGCTACACCTTCGGCAGAAATTGTCCGCCATTATATTATGCAGGATATTTAGACAAACAAAACAGGAGATACGATGAGTACTTTACCAAAATGCCCGAAATGCGGCTCGGAATATACCTATGAAGACGGGCTGCTGTATGTTTGCCCTGAGTGTGCACATGAATGGGCAAAAGGTAACGAAGAAGATGCAGGTCCCCAAGTAATCGTCGTACGTGACGCCCACGGTAACGAGCTTCATAACGGTGATTCAGTCACCGTGATCAAGGATCTGAAGTTAAAAGGTTCGTCAACAGTCGTAAAGGTTGGAACCAAAGTTCGAAATATCCGTCTCGTTCAAGGCGACCATGATATTGACTGTAAAATTGACGGTATAGGTGCAATGCAGTTGAAATCGGAATTTGTGAAGAAGGCCTGAGATAGAAAGGTCGACGGAACCATTGCATAAGGGTGGAAAATCATGAAAGATATCAAGCAGTTTTTTGCCGCCGAAGACCTGTTTGCCCGCCATGCCGGAATTGAACTTCTCGAGGTGCTGCCGGGCATGGCGAAAGCCAGCATGAAGATAGAACCGTACCACTACAACGCAGCCAAAACGGTGCATGGTGGCGCCATCTTTACGCTGGCTGACTTTGCCTTCGCTGTTGCCTCGAACTCTCATGGAACGCTATCCATGGGGATCAATACCAGTGTTTCTTTCGTAAAGGCAGCCACCAAGGGGACTCTTTATGCCGTGGCCAGCGAACAGGCCCGGAACCCTAAATTGGCGTCGTACCTGGTTCAGGTTACCGATGATGCTGGTGAGGTAGTGGCCATTTTTCAGGGGATGGTGTACCGGAAAAAAGAGTCCATTCTTCCGGTACACGGTAATAACGAGGTACCTGTAAAATAATCACCTGTAGGAGATAATTCAGGATTCGGGGAAGCGATAGTCATTGACCTGTTTGCTGGTGAAAGACCTGAGAGGTCTTTACTCCTGATCAGGCTGGTCTAAGTATTTTTTTGCAAGTTCTCTTTTTGTTTCCGTATGCGAAACCTCACACGACCAGTCAACAAAAGCTTCCAGTTCATTTGCCAACTTCTCGGGCACCGGTTTTGTCCCGAGGCAGAAGGCTTCTACCTCCTGAATATCAATGTTTAACATCCTGGAAATGCCAGGATTGTCATAACCGACCAGATCCCGCAGATGTGCGAATCGTTTACTGTCCATGTAGTATCTCCTTTAGTCTGGCTGATTCAAAATGAAAGATTCAAACTAACGTATCAAACAATTGTTTGAATTGCAACCCGCTCGTGGGGATTCTTGTGAATATTTAAGTGTATTCTAAGAAAGATGTTGGTCAGGCTTCTAAACTTTTGATTTGACAGGTACCTTGGGACGACAAGGGGGGAGGAACGGGGGGCAGTTTTCGTTGTTTTCAGTTTTTAGAGAATAATCTTGCTGATTTCTCAAGTCAGGAACAGTTCCATACTGATTGAAAAGAAAAAGCCACAGAGTTTACAGAGGACTCAGAGATAATGCGGCAGGTATTAATTTCTCTGTGCTCTCTGTGTCCTCTGTGGCGGCGCCTTTTTCTTCTAACGCTTCTCTATCGGCACGAACTTCCTCGGCTTCGGACCGATATACTCGGCGGTCGGTCGGATCAGTCTCCCCGTGGTCCGCTGCGCGATGATGTGTGCCGACCAGCCGGCTGCCCGGGCGAACACGAACAGCGGAGTGAACATCGTGGTTGGTATGCCGCACATGTGATAGAGCGAGGCGCTGTAGAAATCCACATTGGCGAACAGCCCCTTGTCGCGCATCACCACCTCTTCGATCCGTTCTGAGACCTGGTAGAGAAGTTCGTGACCAGTGGCCTCGGCGATCCTCTTGGACCATGCCTTGATGATGTCGGAACGGGGGTCGGGTTTCTCTTTGTAGACCCGGTGTCCGAAACCCATGATCCGTTCCTTTCTCTCCAGCATGCGCAGGATCTCCTGTTCTGCTTCGTCCGGTGTCTCGAACCGGTCGATAAGCTTCATCGCCTCCTCGTTGGCGCCGCCGTGCAGCGGTCCTTTCAAGGTGCCGATAGCAGCAGTGATGGCAGAATAATAGTCGGTCCTGGCCATGATTCTGAAGTCGGGATCGCTTCTGGCGTCGACAGCGGCCTTGATTCGATCGACCATTTCCCCGGCAGTGACAAGGGTCTTGCCGGTGCGATGCCCGCATCTTTTGTTTGGCGACTGATCCTCAAGGTGTACTCCGGCCGCGCCAGCGAGGATCATTTCCCTGACAGTACGGCCGATCATCAACCAGCCTCCGAAGCCGGTGTCTATATCGACCAGAAGCGGCAGCAGGGAAGCGCCGGTGATGCGCCGCACCTGCTCCTGCACATCACCCAGGGTCGTTACCCCTAGATCAGGCAGGCCCAAGGTGCCGTTTGCCACACCGGCTCCGGACAGGTAGAGCGCACGGAAACCGGTTTTTTCGGCCATAATGGCGGTAAAGGCGTTGGGGACACCGATCACCTGCAGGGGTTTTTCCGCGTCCACGGCGGTGCGGAGAAGTTTTCCGGGTGAATAGCTATTTTTTATATCGTATCCAAAAGAGCCTGCTCTTTTCTGACGTAATTCAATGCTCCCCCGGCGAGCAGTTCGATGCGGGCCCGGTCGGATATCTCTAGAATGCCGATTAGACTACCGCTAGCCAGATTCAACGGAATTTCCGTGGCGCCGGATGAGACCAGTTCGCGCAACCCAGAGATCGTCACCGTATCAGCCTGGCTGATCCGATCGTAATCTTCCGGATTCTTGAAGCTAAGGGGAAGGGTACCAAAATTTACCAGGTTTGCCTTGTGGATGCGGGAGAAACTCTTTGCCAGCTTGATACGGATGCCGAGGTACCGTGATGCCAGGGCGGCGTGCTCGCGGGAAGAACCCTGGCCGTAATTTTCGCCGCACACCACAATCCCGGTTCCTTTTTCCTGGGCGCGGTCAGGGAAGCCGGGGTCGAGCTGATCAAAAACAAAACGGCTGATTGCCGGGATATTGCTCCGGTAAGGGAGGACCTTGTTGCCTGCCGGCATGATGGTGTCGGTTGAAATGTTGTTCCCGACCTTAATGATGACCGTAGCTGTCAGGGTATCGGGGAGTTCCTCGAATTCCGGGAGCGGGACGATATTCGGACCGGTCACGATTTCGACGCTACCGCTATCGTCACGCGGAGGGATAATGCTTGCATCGTCGATGAGATAGACCGACGGGTTCTGTACATTTGGCCAAGGCATCAGATCAGCCAACCTGCGCGGATCGGTGATGACCCCGAAGATGCCGGCTGCAGCCGCAGTTTCGGGAGAACAAAGGTAGACCTTGTCGTCTTTTGTGCCGCTGCGTCCCGGAAAATTGCGCGGAAAGGTGCGCAGACTCACTTGGCCGGTCCCCGGCGCCTGGCCCATTCCGATGCATCCCAGGCAGCCGGGCTGGTGTATCTGCGCTCCGGCCAAGAGAAGCGGAATATAGCCCCCTTGCTCCACCACGTTTTCCAGGACCTGGCGACTGCCGGGATTAATATTGAACGAGAGGTTGGGAGCAATCTTGCGGCCATCGAGGATCCGGCAGACCGTCATCAGGTCGCGGAACGACGAGTTGACCGAGCTTCCGACAATTACCTGATCAACCTTGATTCCCTCGATGTCCCTGACACGCACGACATTGTCTGGTGAAGATGGACAGGCAATGAGAGGTTCCAGGGCGGAAAGGTCTATTTCATCATGCTCATCATAGTCGGCGCCAAGGTCGGCTGCCAGTTCCCGCCAGGCATCTCCACGCCCCTGTGATTCGAGAAATTCCAGGGTGCGCCTGTCAGATGGGAAGATGGAGCTGGTGGCACCCAGTTCCGCACCCATATTGCCGATGGTTGCACGGTCAGTTACGGAAAGCTCTGTCACTCCGGGGCCATAATACTCGATAATCTTTCCGACACCTCCCTTGACAGTGTGGCGCCGCAGCATTTCCAGTATCAGATCTTTTCCCGAGACCCAGTCAGGGAGTTTGCCGACAAGCCGCACCCCCATGATCCTGGGGCAGGGGAGGCGGAACGGAAATCCCGCCATGGCCATAGCCACATCGAGTCCTCCCGCGCTAATTGCGATCATGGTCATCCCGGCTGCAGTTGGTGAGTGGGAGTCGGCGCCAAGCAGCAACTTGCCGGGAACTCCGAACCTTTCGAGATGAACCTGGTGCGAGACGCCGTTTCCTGGTTTGGACAGGTAAATGCCGAATTTCTGCGCCGCCGAGGCAAGAAATGCATGGTCGTCTGCATTTCTGAAATCGGTTTGAAGGAGATTGTGATCAATATATTGGGCGGCAAGTTCCACCTTGACCCGCGGCGTCCCCATGGTTATGAATTCAAGCATGGCTATGGTGCCGGTTGCATCCTGCAGGAGGGTATGGTCAACCTTGAGCGCGATTTCACTACCCGGCTCAAGGTTGCCTTCGACAAGATGGGCCTCCAGTATC
>RPRC01000246.1 GCA_003857395.1 Geobacter sp. | reverse complement strand
TGGCCACCTGTTGGCCGGCTCTCAGCATCCGCAAAAGGAGTTTCTCCCTTTTTTACGCGAGACCCATGCCCGGATACGACAGTTCTGTGACAAAAAGCTTCTCTACCGCAAAGACTCGGCCCATGATTCGCTCGACAACCGGGTCGAGCTGGCAGGGTATGCAAAGACCGATTACATCATCAAGTGGAACCCCCGAAAGGAGAATGCCCACCACTGGTGGCAGAAGGGGCTTGAAAGCGGGGTCGTCTCATCGCCACGTCCCGGTAAGCGGGTGGCGCTCTTCAGCGTAAAGGTGAAAGAGACCCTCACCGATGAAACCGGCGCCAAGAGAATCGTTACCTTCCGTCGGGTGATGCGGGTTACAGAACGGACCATTGACAAGAAAGGGCAACTCATACTTATCCCTGAGATCGAACTGGAAGGGTGGTGGACCAGCCTGAAGCTTGACGACGAAAAAGTCATCCAACTCTACAAAGGTCACGGTCTGTGTGAGCAGTACCACGCCGAGATCAAGACCGACGTGGACCTTGAGAGGTTGCCGTCGGGAAAGTTCGCCACGAATCAACTGGCCATGGCCTGCGGCGCCTTGGTATACAACATCCCGCGCTTCGTCGGTCAGACCTGCCTGGTGTCCAGCAAGGGAATTATCCGCCATGAAGCGAAACGGAGAAGGATCAAAACCGTCATACAGGAAATGATCTACTTCGCCGGCCGCATGATCAGCAGCGGCAGGAGATTGAGACTCCGGTTCAGCCGCCATGCGACGGCCCATGCCGAGGCGTTTGCCGGCATATACGCCCGCCTCGCTTACGGATAGTCGCAAGAACGCGGAAATAATCGTCGTGACAAGGGCATGGATACAGCGTCCCGGCCGAACTCGTCCTCAAGTTGGCACAAGGGGTGGCAAAACGGTTCAGTTGTCAGAGAACGAGGCCTGCAGGACAAAATAGGAAGTCAATTTTTACGCCGCCAGGGTCTGCTTCCCCAAAAAACGGCCGGAATACCCCAAACCTAAGCTGTCACCAGAATCGCGTCACGGATTCAGGTCCTTTGCAGCCCCTGTAGAACTCTGCTGGCGGCAATGGGCTGTTTCTGACACCATGGCGTGACAGAAGCCAGAAAGGTTACTTTTACGTCATCAAAGCATCACCGGTAACTGAGGGATGGTATAGCTGACCGAAAGAATCTGCACCCTACGATGGAGCACCTGCCGTGACTGTTGCAAGGCCTCCATATTCTTGATCTGGTTGAACAGATCCTTAACCGACCACCTGCATCCTTAGTTGCGAATAATCCGGCCGGTGGAGAGAATCAGGCTCGGCTTACTACGGCCACCTTTGTCGTTATCAAGCTGGCTCCAAACAATGCGCATTGGGGCCCTTGTGGTCCATAGCGGCCTCCAGAGAGAAAAGATTTTTCTTCAAGAAGCTGTGCCTTACTCGCCCTTAAACATCAAGACGCGAGTAAGGCACGGCCCACGATTTACGCGAAAGTCTAAAGTCCAGGAAAAGCATTCTGCCTTCGAAAATTATCGAGAATTGATTCAACGCCGATTTCCAGTGCTTAATGGGCATGGTCCACTTCTTCGAGATGTTCTTTAAGGCCATGATGAGCGACAATTATAATTCCCGGAAAGCTTTGGCATTGTAATCTGCCCACCATCTCTTTGGAAAAGGATGGTCTGAATGGTAACTGATCAACAGGTAAGGAGGTTATTGAAGCTGATGCAAACAGAAACAACACAAGCTGTAGCCGCAGCTAAATCCGGCATGGACGAAAAAACAGCCAGGAAGTATGTAATATCTGGTCGGTTACCAAGTGAACTCAAAAAAATGCGCACATGGCGTACTTGCGCCGATTCTTTCGAAGATTTATGAGGTGAGCTCCGTGACAACCTCGCATTACATCCCGGCTTTGAAACAAAAACCCTCTTTGATGACCTGCAGAACCGAGTTCTCCGACGGTCAATTGCGTATGCTTCAGCGACGGGTAAAACACTGGCGTGCCCTGGAAGGACTTTCACAGAAAATATTCTTTCCACAACTGCACCACCCCGGTGAACTGGCACAGTCTAAGTATAATAGTCCCGTTCCGAATAGAGTTTTTTCGATTTGTCGGTTCTAGTATTACCCTCTCCCTCTCAGGAAAAGCGTAGCAACGTAAATATATATTACTGCAATCCCTTTATCTCACCTCGGGTAAATAGGACTCATTTATACTATTTCCCTGAATTGTCATTGGACTCGCAAACGCGTATCCTTTGCCCATGCAATAAAGATCCTATCTTCTGCTCAGCTGAACGTAATTCTGGCCCATTCAAAAGACGACTTGGCTGTTCGCATTTTTTCAGGTTAATATTAAAATCCGATTAACGCTAAGCTTCAGCTAAACGCAACCAAGCTTCAGTTCTCTTCACCGTGGAGGCTCCCGCATGAAGAAGTCTGGGGAAGATGGATATAAGATCAAAACGCCGATTAAAGCGGTACTGTACTTCACTCAGATACCGCCCAGCATATTTCGAGAACTCGAATCCGTGATATGTACCGGTAATAGCAGTCTTTATGTTACTGAGCACTGTGTTGACCCAGGCAAAACAAGCCATATCAGTACTCTTACGTTTTTTACCAACCACTTGTGGCCGGTGCTGACATCCAGCAGCAGTCACCGCCGGGAAGCAGTAATAACCGTCAGAAACCATGATTGTATTGGTTGATAAAGACCTACGAGCCCACTGGGCAATGGCTTCACTTGTGAAACCCTATCACCGGAGAAAAGACAGCCCGCAGTGGATGTCCTTCTTCATTTGTTTCGATAGCAGCTACAAAAGGGATCTTGTTATCTGATCCCCGGCCAACTTTCTCACCAGATCGTTGCCCACCAATATTAAAAGATTCAGGATTGGAACGATCTATTATTGACAATGTATACAGGTGCAGCGATACAGCTACCATAGCTAGGAAGTAAAGTTCTTTCTGTTCTCCTTATAAATTGCTTAAGGATATGATTTCTGAAGTCAATACTGAAAAAGATAGTCTAGTCCCAAGCTTCTCCTCCTCCATCCACTTCTCCTCCATCTTAAGGGGCGCCTTTCAAGCGCCCCTCTTTTTGCCAGTTTAATAAAGTACGAGGTGCAAGGGAGAAGCGAGAATTCTTTGCCAATTGGACATATCTTGGATGCGATGACTTTTTTACTAATGAACAAGGAAATACCACTAAATTTCACTAAACGTTATAATCTCATAAAGGATGCAAGGCCTGGAACTATTCACATTTGGGAACATTTGAACAGTATTTCCTGCACTGGTTTAACCTGCTAAAAGGGGGTTAGAAATGCCTCTCAACTTATCACATAGAGATTTGACTGTTGTTGATAATTTACATCATATTTCATCTTTAGTAGTTGATAAAAACATGTAACATATTGTTATCATAAATAGAATAGCGCCGCAACCCGGGTTAAAATGGCTTTGTTCCCCAACAAATCCACTAACACAGAGAGACGACGCTATGCAGCAGATTGTAGCAGGAATTGCAACGGTAGAAAACCGGATAAAGACGTTCTTTCACAATCACAACCTTGGCCGGTTACTTTGGCAAAGCAACATCAAAAAAGACAAAGGCGTCTGTCTCGACACCCTGTTTCAGTTTCTGCTTTCCCTCGCCTTTACATGAAAGAATCTGTTTCGCCTGCTGGAGAGTGCGGATTCACCAGCATAACACTCCTGCCTGGCAGTTTGCCAAGCGAGAGTGTCCGTTGTCATCAGGATACGTCAAACTTTACAAGGGGGTAAAAAATGGATAGAAAAGTAAAAATTGCTCAATACGGTTGCGGAAAAATGAGCGTATATCTAATGCGCTACGCTATAGAAAAAGGCGGTGAACTGGTTGCTGCCTTTGCTAGGAATCCAGATCTCATCGGAAAGGATGTAAGTTCGATAATCGGCGGAGAAAATGTCGGAGTAACAATTTCTCACTCAAAAGATGCTGAGAAGGTAATGAAAGAAACAAAGCCGGATGTTTGTATTTGTGCAACCAGAAGCACAGTTGCCGAACTTGAGGAAGCTTTTACTGCAGCTTCCAATGCAGGTGCTGATGCGATATCGACTTGTGAAGAAGCTCTGTATCCATGGAACTCTTCTCCCGACATAACAAAGAGATTAGATGCTCTTGCAAAGAAAAATGGAACAACAATAACAGGCTCTGGATATCCAGATTTATTTTGGGGAACCATGGTTGCCAACCTTGCAGGCTCTTCCCACAAAATCACTAAAATTAAAGGGGTGAGTAGTTATAATGTTGAAGATTATGGAATTGCACTTGCAGAAGGCCATGGTGCTGGTCTCAATATTGAAGAATTTGAAAAAGAAATTGGAAACTACAATAGTCTTTCTTCAGATGAAATTAAAGACTTCGTGGAAAAAGGTGAGTATGTTCCTTCCTATATGTGGAATCAGAATGGTTGGCTTTGTAGTAAAATGGGCTTAACTGTTACTTCACAAGTACAGAAATGTGTACCGACGACTTATCCAGAAGATTTACATTCTGACACTCTTGGTATGACAATTAGCGCAGATAATGCAACGGGAATGTCGTCAATTGTTCAACTGAAACAGAAGAAGGTATAACTATAGAAACAGAATGTATTGGGAAAGTATATTCATCAGATGATTTTGATATGAACGAATGGACATTATTCGGAGAGCCTGAAACAACATGTGTTGCAAATAAGCCGGCAACTGTTGAACTAACATGTGCGGTTATTATTAATAGACTTCCTCAACTGATTGATGCTCCTGCCGGCTATGTTTCTACAGATAAATATCCTGATAATGTTTATATGGTTAAGCCAATAAACGAATATGTAAAGAGTAAATGAAAGCTATTTATTTCTAGTAGAGCGTTCTGTAATTAACTTATCGCATTAAGCCACCGCTATTACGTCCATTTTGTATCGCCAGCGGAAAATAACAGATTCACGATTGATCAATTCTATGCCTTGATAAATCCTTTCGACCAGTTCTTCCTTGGACTGAACCCTGATATGGCGCAGAAAGGAGCGGGCTATTTTACTGAAAAACATCTCGATTAGGTTAAACCATGAACCATGTTTCGGGGTAAAGACAAACTTGAACCGGTCTGGATTAGTCTTGAGGTATTTTTGAGTCTCTTTGGAGATATGCGCGGAATGATTGTCCAGCACCATCCGTATCATCCAGTCTTTCGGGTATTTGTCATCGAGTATGCCGAGAAATTCCGCAAAATCCTTGCTGCGGTGTCGTTCCCTTACCAAGGGAGTCACTTCACCCGTATGTAAGTCAATGGCAGCCAAGAGAGATACAGTGCCTAATCGTTCATGCCTCTTGCGCAGAATCTGAATTAACGTTTGTTATAAAATAAGGGCATTGTCCTCCATTGCAGGGTAAGATTGTTTTTGCGAGAAACGATCAAACCAGCAAAAGGAAAACAATGCTTATCAAGACTGTACTAAATCGTGTAAATCGCCTTGAACGTTTCAAGTCATTCGTGTTTGGCTCAGTTACATTTCAGGTGGTTAACGGCTCAGAAGCCTTGGTGATTGAGATCATGGCTCGCGCCAATTCAAAGCCTGAATGTCCCGAGTGTGGCAAGCGCGACAAAAAGCGAGATACACAACCAGCTCGATTGTTTGAATATGTCCCGATCTGGACATTCAAGGTTTTCTGCCACTATGCACCCCGTCGGGTTGCCTGCCTGGTTCACGGGATAAAGGTTGAATACATACCGTGGGCCTATGGCAAAGAACAGATGACCACCAGCTACAAGGTCTACTTGGCCCGTTGGGCAAGGAGGCTGTCACGCCAACATCTTCAAGACCAGTTGGGAGAGCGTCTACCGGGCGGTTCAACATGTGGTCGAATATGGCCTTGCCAACAGAAACCTCGACAACATTACCGAGATCGGGGTTGATAAGATCAAGGTGTTCACGGGGCACAAGTACCTGACCATGGTTTATCAGCTGAATGCAGGAACCAGACGGCTACTCTGGTGCGGCATGGAGCGCAAGACCAAAACACTGCTCCGTTTCTTTCATAAATTTGGCAAAGAGCGCAGTCTGAATCTGAAATTCGTTTGTAGCGATATGTGGGTGCCCTACCTGAAGGTAATCAGGAAAATGGCTCCAAATGCCCTGAACATCCTTGATCGCTTCCATATCATGAAGAAGTTCAACGAAGCAATTGACCAGATTCGCCGAGGCGAGGTCAAGCTATTTAAAGCCGAGAATCAGGGAAATGTCCTCCTGAATGGTCGCTGGCTGCTGCTAAAGAAACCAGATAATCTAAATGAGAAACAGACTACCCGGCTTGGAGAACTTCTCAAAATGAACCTCTCCTCAATTAAGGGCTATCTCTTGCGAGAAGATTTCCAGCAATTCTGGGGATACAAATACCCGGCCGCGGCAGAAAAGTTCCTCGACAACTGGATAACGCGAGCTCTCCAGACAAATCTTGAGCCGATGAAGAAAGTGACACAGATGCTCCATTGATCATGAACTGGTTCCAGGCAAAAGGGCTGCTTTCCAGCGGTTCGGTAGAGGGCCTAAACCTCAAAGCAAAACTGACTATCAGAAAAACTTATGGCTTCAAATCTCCTGAATGCCTAAAATTAACGCTATATCATACACTTGGCAAGCTGCCAGAACCGCTATGACTGCACATATTTAACTGACGAACCGTATTCATAGTCCCGACTAAGACAGGGGTGTCGATTCGGAACGGGCAAAAGATCGGCGGCAATGTTTTTTATAGCTTGAATCCCGGCTTTTCATCATAAGAAACGGTTACTCTGGTGCGGTCACCGTCAGCAGCGTTTATTAGCTCGACTTCTTTGTACACATAGAGCATGGTAGCCATTTTCTCGTCAAACTCCGGGTCCTTGCGTTCCAGGTAGTAGCTGATTTTATGGAGCTTTATGCTGCTCTTGTTCAGAATCGTATGAAGACGTCCCTTGCCGAGTTTCGCCAAGCTGACATGGCCGAGATGCTCATAATGGTCCTGTATATGTTTGAGTAACAGACTGTAGTCCAACATCACTTTCCATGATCCCGGCCAGTTGGTCGGGTACCCCATTCTTCGGCTGGGCCACCGGGGAAAGGACCTGCGGAATTATCTCCGCTTCCTGGGGAAGTCCTTATCTGCGTTGCCGATGACTTCGGCGTCGCATCCTATCGAGTGTCAGGTCGCACGGGTGTCTGGACAGATCGGGGGAAACTCGCTTCTATCGGCGTTGGCGTCCGACGCTGGGTTACAATGCATGGTTTTCCCTGAACGTGAACACCGACCTCTCTTTTTTCGAACGGATACATCCGTGCGGTATCAGAGGCTATTCCATGTCGTCTCTGAGCGACCTGTGCGGCAATCATGTTCCCATGGAGGAAGTCAAGGTACGTTTCGTAATTAATTTCAGGGAGTTGCTCAATACGTGGCTTTCCTTGGGAGTTCCTGTAGCGGTATAAAGGCGATTCAGTATGTTGAAGACATGAACCCTCACTTTACAAAAATACATAAACAACCCACCATAAGACGCCTGCCATCATATCTCTATTTTCTCCGGGAGCTTTCCGAAAAGGGTGAGCAGTTTGTCTCATCTTCCTATATCGCAAAAAAGATGCAGATCGAACCAATTCTGGTTCGAAAGGATCTCGAGTCGACCCTGATAACGGGAACTCCAGGTGTCGGCTATCATATTTCTGATCTTATCAAGTGTATAGAAGATTTCCTCGGTTGGGATAAAGCCCTGAATGCTGTCCTTGTCGGGGTCGATCATTTTGGTCTCTCACTTCTGGGACATCGGGAATTGATTAATTTTGGGCTCAGGATTGTCGCTGCTTTTGATAATCAGCCTCGGAAGTGCAGGACATCATTTCTCGGTGTGCCGATCTATCTTACTGCATGCATTGAAGAGCTGTTAAGGACCTTTTCTGTTGACCTGGCAATTCTGTGTGTTCCTGCAAAAGAAGCACAGGCGGTAACGGATATGCTTGTCGCTTCTGGTATCAAAGCTATCTGGAATTTTACCTCAGAAAACCTTGCTATACCCGATACTGTCATTACCCAGAAGGAAGACCTTGCCTCAGGCTTGGCAATGCTGTCCGTAAAATTGACAATGCTGGATGAGCGGGAACGCCTGGGCACGATCGGCATAGGCGCTGTCGCGTTGGAAAATAAAAAACAAAAGTTGATGGTCTCGCAAAATCGCATTACGCCGACGGAGCATTGAAAGCACCAAGTCGGTAGTTGCGGAGACATATTTCCTCTGAAGGCTGCCTGAGGTGGCCCAGCAGGCGAATGAATCGCTCTTTGATAGACCAAATTATTGTGCTCACGGCCGATTCATCAATATGTTTTCCGGCATGTCGGCGCCTTTTTCGGATTCTGAACGTAGATGACCGCAAGATGTTCAGTCCGGTTGCCTTCAACGTTGCCGCGACTCTTATATGTGTCATGCCCCGCACCCGGAGACGCTTGATGCCAGTAAGCCGGTCCAGGTCGGACATGGTACCTTCAATTCCGGCGCGATAGCGATAGGTTTCACGGAAAGCCTCGGTTTTCTCCTTTGCCCGACGCCTGGCGAGTCGAAGGGCCTTGGCGTCATAGCTGATGGTTGCGCTCTGCTTGACCCGTTT
>RPRC01000245.1 GCA_003857395.1 Geobacter sp. | reverse complement strand
TATTTCTGATCGTTCGATCCCGCGGACGATGACATGCTGCAGCAGACCTGGTATGTCGAGGCGAGGTTGTCGTGGCATTGGTCAAACATAACATTAAATAGTTCTTAACTCAACCACTCTAACGCACTAAAACAAGAACGTCCCTGGATGGTCCTGGATGGTCCCAAGCTGATCGTCCCGACCGGAACGTTGTCACGTCCGAAGAACGCCGGAATGTCATTGACACCAGCAGCCTGGACAACTTGCGGGTCCTGCAACGGGCAGGCACCCCCAATGTTCTCGATAAACTGATCAATATCTATTTCAATACATCTGCCGAACTGTTTCACAGCATGCACAATTCACTAACTGCGGGTGACGCAGCAGGACTGTCATCAGCGGCCCATTCTTTGAAGTCAAGCAGTGCCAATCTTGGGGCTCTCAATCTGGCAGCGCTGTGTCAGCAGATGGAAAATTTTGGACGAGAGTGTACACTTGCACGTGCCGAACTCCTGATGGCTGACATCGAGACGGAATATGCTGCAGTATGCGAATCACTTTCCACCATTCAACGGGAAACGAGCTTGTGAAGATAAGATAAACTGGTCAGCAACAAGGGTCAGGAGGGAGGTCAGAGGCTGCTTTTCACTGATGGAAATCCGACGATATCGACGGTCATCGAGGCGACTCTGATATCGGGTTCTTCACCGAAGCATTCCAGAAGCTCGCCATGGATCTGTCCTTTCACGACTCTGCGGTTTCTCGCGTCAACGATATACCGCAAGGTCAACTCGATCCAATTGTCCGTCATGGTAATGTAGCTGGATGGTTCAACAGGCACTTCATGGAGGGAGGGATATTTCTTTACCATCTCCTCGAATTCTGCCCGTGCCCCGGCATGAAATACTACCGTCAATTCCTGCCCCTTTGCCAGTATGATCTCGACCGCACGCCGCCAATTGCTGTCATAGGTTACCGGGATCATGATCTCGTCCCAAAGATAACAGGAATGTTGCGTATAGTTGAAAACCGGGTCTGAGAAAACCACACGATTGGCAAGACTTACGACCCTGCCCGTGTACTGGTCGGCTTTTACCCATTCGCCAATCTCCATGACCGTGGTACGCAGCAAACTGATGTCAAGGACGTCTCCTACCACATTACCGATCCGTATCCGGTCGCCGATTCTGAAGATGTTGCCGGTAATGATGTTCAGATAACCCGCGAAAGAGCCTATTACCTCTTGCGAGGCGAAGGCCACCCCGGCGCCCAGAATCCCGATAATAGTCGCAAAATTACCTCCAAACCCGAATACGATTGAGACAATGATCAGTGCGGCCGCAATGTACGTGCATTTCCTCACCAATGCGCTCACGGTGAGCATTTGAGCCTCATCCTTGATGCTTTTCCTGAGAAGCCCTCCTGCCAAACGACTGGCAACGACAGCAAGGCAGACAATGATCACCGCAACAATGAGTTTCTGCAGTATTCCAAGGTAGATCGGCGGGATGTGATCCATACGTACCTCCTGGCCATGGATGATTACAGTGCAGTGCTCAAATAGTACAAGCCTGAACCCGGTCACTCTTTCTATTGGTTAATAAATTTTCTGATCTGATCTTCGAAGGTCTTCGCGATCTCACCCTTGCTCCCGGCACTGTAATAACCGGCAAGCGCAAAGACCAGCCAGGCAACAACGAAAGCCACCGAAAGCGTACACAGGATCAGCAGGACCTTTTTCCGAAAAGAAAAGCTCCCCCAGCCGGTTTTTTCCAGGTAAATGGAGGGAAACAGCGAAGAATGCTCTCTCAGCCTTCTCAACTGCTCCAGCTGCATAGCATGGATAAACTTCAACAGGTTGTCACGATGCGGCTCGTCGACATTGACAAAGCGAATAGCGGTGTCGAATATCTGCCGGGCATCGCCCGGACGACCTAGCTGCATGACGTACACCACCAGGCCCGGAAGGGTCATGGGTCCCCCGAAAGCCGGCGGCAGAAAAAGAGTCAGTTCCAGTAACTGGTCAATGTCGAAACGATCGGGAAGATGGACCCTCACCCCCGCTCCGCTCAAATTGGCCGCGACCGGCAACGGTTTTTCCGGAGCGACATTTGTCACTGCAGCGTTTTGCCCCCTTTGATAGTCACCTGAAAAGCCTTCAGGGACTCCCTCCCCTTTCGCTTCCCTTTCATCTCCATCGCAATACAAGCGGTACTTGAGAGGGATGTAGACGTCGATCCGAAAGTATTCGCGATCATTAATGGAGAGAACCTCGCCGGTGAGGCGGATGAAGAGACTGGACAGGCTATCGTACTTAAGCAGAATGCCCCGGCTCCTGAAGCCGGCACCTTTCTTCCCTGTGCGGACGTAAAGAGGCGTTCCTATCTCCAGAATGGCCGCTGCCGGGAGAATTATCCTCGACAGCCGCAGCTCAAGGAGATCCTGATGAAGAGAAAGGATCTCGGCATCGTCCCGGAAAGGCTTTTCCTCCGGCAGCGGAATCTCCACCTGGATCCGCATCCCCGGGGGAAAATATTCTTCAAATTTCAGGATATCTTTCGTCATAAGCCAACTGATGTACTGTTGTCAACAAACTCAGTGTGGTGCAATTCATCGTGCGAAAGTCGGGTCATCAACACGACCACCAGGGCCATGTAACAACGGTTTGCGCAGCCGAATGCCGCCTCCGGAATAAATTTGCGGGAGTGAAAAACAAGCTGCCCTTTCGGAAAGGGCAACTCGGGAAGTGCTGGTAAATATATCAGGGGGATGCGACAAACCAGACGTCGTTCAGACCCTGCCCATTGGCATCGCCTGGTTTTTCGTCCTTGAAGAAGTAGTACAGGGGCATCCCCTTGTACGTCGTCTGCTGCTTGCCGTCAGACCTGGTTATCGTCGAGAAATTCTTCGACTTCATACCGCACCGGACCTGGAGATTTTCCGCCAGAAAAACCGGCCATTTTTCAAGACAGGGACCGGAACTGACGCTCTTGCCCGGGGAATCCTTCTTGAAAATGTAGAGTGTCATTCCCGTTTCATTCACGAGGTACGATCCTAGTTCCACCTTGCCGCTCATGCCAATTATTTCCGCCCTGGAAACGACAGTCAAAGTACCATTACTGCAATAAACGCAGAAAAAACGGCAAGGCGTTTCATGATATTTTTCATCGCTGCACCCTCCTTTGACATTTTGATGTGCTCCAAGTATACCATGGTAAGATCGTTGCGAAAGAAATCGGACAACGGAAAGCACTCTGGGGTCTACCATTAAATATCAAAGAATACAAGCATACCCCCAATCGCCCCGGGCACGATGAAAAGGGTTGATAGGAAAAACCCCCCCATGATACAAATTAGTCTGCCCGGTAACGGATTTCTTGCACGGTAAAAACACATCGAAGCCACCCCGCGAGACCTGACGGACAAACAGCTGTACCGCAAGGCAAGGCTCGGATAGTGCAGATCGCTACCGAACACAGCATGCCCGGTAGCTTTCTCAAAGCAATCAACGCCGGGACCTCCGGCGACAAGGCGAAGATGACGATCAGCGCAGGATTGGTGAAGGTAAACAGCCAGGTGGAGATACAAATGGGAGGAAAACTGCTGGAAATTACGGACCGTCTGGTTGAGGACTTGCGTCTTCTCCAGTTTTCATCGCCGGTGGCCTACGTGTACAACCCGCTTGTCTATGCCCGCAAACCCCATGTTCAATACCTCTCCCGTTACGGTGGCGGCGGCAGAGAGGCGGTTTTTGTCGGTATGAACCCGGGCCCGTGGGGAATGGCCCAGACCGGCGTGCCCTTCGGAGAAATCAGCATAGTGAAGAACTGGCTGGGCATCGACGGGGACGTGGACAAGCCGCAACCGGAACACCCGAAGAAGCGGATCGAAGGCTTCCACTGCCGGCGGAGCGAAGTGAGCGGCCGCCGCCTCTGGGGGCTGTTCCGGGAACGGTGCGGAACGCCGGAGAGGTTTTTCGAGCGCTTCTTCGTCGTTAATTACTGTCCGCTCCTTTTTCTCGATGCCGACGGCAGGAACATTACCCCCGACAAGCTGAAAAGTGGGGAAAGAGCGCCCTTGCTGGATGCCTGCGACAGCGCACTGCGCAGGTGTATCGAACATATCGGGCCGGCGAAGGTCATCGGCATCGGCAATTTCGCCGAAGAACGGGCAAAGGAAATTCTCAAGGAGAGCGGCGTGCAAGTAGGAAAAATTCTTCATCCGAGCCCCGCCTCCCCCGCTGCAAACAAAGGCTGGGAGAACATTGTCCTAGACCAGTTCCGGGACCAGGGAATCGAATTCTGACGATTCCGCAAGAGGAGATGTCAACCATGTTTTTTTACGAAAAACAATGCTGAAGAGTGTCGTCGTCATAGTGCTGATCATTTTTTCATCCGCCGTGAGCCCGGTCCAGGGGTATGAACCCGACCGTGACTTGGGAAAGCTCCTGGAGCCCTTCCTGCCTGCAAACACCGAGTGGGCACTGACCGTGGTCGACTTGGAAACGGGCAAGCAGGTGTTGGAAACGGGCAATTCATTACGGGAACGACTTGTTCCCGCTTCGCTGATGAAGCTCCTTATCACTGGTGCCGTCCTCGATTACGCCGACCAGGGCGGAACGGTGTGTAAAGTCGTGACCGTGCGTAAGGCCGTTACCGCCAGAGGGAAAAAGAGACGCAAGAGCAGAAAAAAAACCTATAAAATTGCCAGGCATTCCGTGGAAATCAGGAACAAACAGGAACTTTTCAACATTCTGCACGACATGAACGTGCACAGCAGGAACGTGACGGCGCAAAACTTCGCGGATTCCCTGGGAGAGCGGCGTTTCGGGTCACCCGGGACCCGCGCCAAGGGTAACAGGGCGGTGTGCAGTTTCCTCGACAGCCTGGATCTCCCCTCCGGAGAGGCGATCATCGCCGACGGCTGCGGCTTGACCAGGGAAAACAGGATCACCACGCACTTCATCGCCAACTATCTTTACCAGATATCAGCAGTGTCCGGTTAGAAAATTGCACTAAGGTGTAGCTCTTTAAAAACAGAATAAAAGCAGCAAGTTGCCACATATTTTGCTTGACTTTTAGTGAAAAATCTGGCGGCGCGAATTTCGTAACTACCCTATTTTACTGGAGTTATGATGCCGCGCCATTTCATCCCCCTGAAGAAGCGCTCTGAGCCTTTTTCGCTCAAGCGTCTTTTCAATCCAGTCTGCAATTTGCTCTGCCGAACTTGGCAATCTTGTTGCTGTTGATGGCTCATTGATTGATGCCGTTCCCACAATGGAATTCGCTGACTATCGGATCGGTGTCAAAAAATCAAAGGCACATCTGGGATTCAACCTTAACCAGGGTATCCCTGAACGGATAGCTTTGAGTGCTGGTAAAGCTGATGAAAGGCCGTTTGTCAAAAAGCTTGTTGATCCGGGGCAGACGGTGGTTGCCGACCGTTACTATCAGTGTCATAAGAATTTCGACGAGTATCAGTCAGAAGGACGTCACTTCGTCATCCGAATCAAGAAGGGCACCAGGAAAACCATTATTACCGAGCATTCTGTTGCCGAAGGAAGCCACATATTTCTTGATGTGACAGCTCTGCTCGGGACAAAAGGGCAAAACCAGACTGAAAAACCGCTTCGTGTCGTTGGTTATCGCATTGACCAGGTTGAGTACTATGTCGCCACTGATCGTTTTGAGCTGACAGCCGAACAGATTGCCTTTGTCTACAAGCTTCGCTGGGACATCGAGAAGTTTTTCAGTTGGTGGAAGCAACATCTCAATGTCTACCATGTAATTGCGAGAAGTGCCCATGGCCTCATGGCTCAAATGCTTGGCGGCCTCATTACCTACCTGCTTCTGGCCATCTACTGCCATGAGGAGCATAATGAACGAGTCAGTATCTCACGAGTACGGGAACTCAGGATCAAGATCCGCAATGAACTTTTAGAGATACTTGCTGATATCAAAGAGCAAGATGATTGCATGGATTCATCATAATTCAGAATCTGCAATTCTTAAACCGGACACTGCTGGGTTTTTCTTTGTCCCAGCCCACGTATTCTTGCAGTCTCGTGTTTTTTGTTTTTATAAAAAAGCAAAAAGTGAATATTTGATCAACTACGGCGTTTTTGACGTCAACGACGTACTCACCCTTCTTCACTTTCGATAAGTCTTCAAATGATCGTTCATTTGCCCCCCAAAGATAAACGTTTTCATCATTGGAGAAGTGTTGCCGTAAATTCTCTGCTTGCTCGGCGTCAAGATAGTTACAAATTAAATCGATAGGGTGGGGCTTGTCTAAAGTCTTATCTCGGTTTTGTGATGACGATCCAGCAGCGATAAAAAAAGCCCCATTTGTGACTATCCTCTTTGTTTCAGTGGTTCAACGACTAAATCAGCGGCGGCTGTAAGACGTCCGCTGGATTGTTTTGTTGGGCACTTCTCAATTTTGTCGAATATCCGGCAATCCCGTAACGGTTGCTTTCCGAACCAACTTATAAAATGCAACCACTTCATCCAGGTCTTCCTCGTAATACTCACTCGTATCTTTTTCCAATGTCAAATAATGCTGCTTTGCCAGACTGAACAGCTGCTCTTGTTCCTGTGCGCTGAGCAGATCCAACATGAATGTCCGCAGAATTCTCGGCGCCCGGTCAAGCTCAAAGGTAATGATGGACGAGCTCGCCCCCTTGGGCGCTTCCAACTTCTGCATATCCGCTCTTAACCCAAATATATCCGGCGGCGTATTCAACTCGTCACGCTCTTCGCCTTCCAAACGCTGCTGGATCAGCCGGTTCCAGTTGTTTTCCTTCCGGGTCGGGAAGTGCGTATGCACATACTTGTTCGTCCGGTTCGCTCTCCGCCAGTTCAGACCATGCAGAATTTCCCTCGGCGAGGCCAACGCCTCGATCTCCAGCACCAGCGGCACATACTTGTATTCATCCGTGATTTCTCCGCTGATATTGTCGATCTCCGGTTCTATATACTTGGCCTCCGCCAACATCTCCCTCAATCTTGCGGCATCAATACCGGCCAGGTCGCCGCTATGGCCCAGCTTTAATACGAACTCCGCAACACTTTCACCGTTGTGTAATACAAACTCGCTGGCGCGCAGGAACTTCGTCTGTAACACCGGTGCCCCTTGCAGCATTACTCCGTTTTGTGGCAACCGTGCTTGAACATAGGAATTGCTTCGCGTGCTGACTTTCAGCAGGATCCCTTCTTCCCCGGCACAGTTCATCCCGTAAAATCCAAAATTAATATCATTCAATTTGTCCGTATCGCTCGGCAGCTGCAGCCGCACCGACTTCCTCGGCACATACAGCTCCCAGCCCCTCGGCTCTTGTGCCAGATACCCGCCCTGCTCGAACACAAAACCGGCTGGAACACTTTTGAACTCAACATCAAAAAAATCGATCAGTTCCTGAGCGTCTTCGAAGACTATCGCTCCACCTCTGGATTTTGGGGGCGAAACATGCCGTTGAGAATTACCAATTGTGGTGCAATCTTGATCCACCTTCAAAGCAAGTTCTGTGGCCTTAAAGAATTTACTGAACAATGTCATGCTCCTATCTTACGTTCACTGTCGCCCAACGCTGAGAGCACACCGGCTTGACCGGTGTTGTGCTTTGTTGAGCACTTTGTTGTTTTCAAACTTATGAGTTGACTTTATACGTCAATGCCGTATAGTAAGCGCATGGTCACTTTTGTCGAGTCGCCGCTTTTCACAAAACAGGTTCATGATTACCTGACCGACGACGAGTACAGGGCTTTCCAATTATTTCTTGCAGCCAATCTTGGTGTGGGCGCTGTGGTACGCGGTTCCGGTGGTGTTCGCAAGGTTCGCTGGAACCGTCGTGGAACAGGCAAGAGTGGCGGCGTCAGGGTTCTATATTTTGTCCGCACAGAAGCCGGAGAAATTTGGTTGCTTGTAATATATGCAAAAAGTGCGATTGATAGTATCCCCGGCCATATTCTCAAGGCACTAAAAGAGGAGATGGAACATGCCGCTCGATGAAAAAGAACTGCGTGAACGAGATGCAAAGCGAAACATCGGCGAGGAACTGCTCCAAGCTGTGCGTGATATCAAGTCCGGCAAGGCTGGGAGGGTTTCCACCATTGATGTTTCCCCTCTGGCGTCAGCCCGCCTCAAGATTGGGCTCTCCCAGAGTGAATTTGCTCATTTGCTCGGCGTATCCTTGCGAACTCTCCAGGAATGGGAGCAAGGGCGCCGGACGCCGTCAGGCGCGGCGAAATCCCTCATCACCATTGCGATTAAAAACCCGGAGATTTTAAAAGAACTGCTCGCCGCCTGATACGCGGGAAGTACAAGCTTCTGATTGAGGGTACTGTTCACTCTTTTTCCAGCGGGTCTGTAACAATGTACTCCCACATCTCGTTTTGGTGGAGCCATATTGGGTCCGCGTTTCTTTCAATAAAATCTTCTATATCAATGCCATCAATTGTCGGTGGGCGTTTAACTCTCTTTTGCTTCCCGTTGATGAATATGGTCATAAACGCCTCGTGGCGTTTCTTCTTTTCTCTTTTCTTTGCAGGAGTCATTTTACGTCTCGCCATTTTTCTTCCTTCCGATCCCTTTGCTCAATCGGGATCGAGTAGGGTGAGGCGAGCTGATCATGCCCGCCTCATCCCTCTCACAGAACCGTACGTACGGGCCTCGTATACGGCTCATGCCCACTCTATCCTCATTTTTGAGGCGGT
>RPRC01000244.1 GCA_003857395.1 Geobacter sp. | reverse complement strand
TCGTACGGGAGGCCCTTGCACTTGATGAAAACATCTTCCTGGGCCATCATTGCCGCCGCCTGGAGATCATGGATCTTCATCTCAATGACTCCCCGGTCGCTGAATTCGATGGAAGCGTCGAATGAAACGGGCAGTTCCCGGTAGTAATTGAGAAGCTTGATGCTGGTGCTGTTGGCTGTGAGAATTTCGAGGATAGATTCTTCGTCTTTTTGAATGTCTTCGATGGTTAGCAGTTGATAGTGTTTTGGCATGGCACAGTCCGAATCCTTGACTCTGATCGCATGTGAATGGAAAGCAAGCGTATGATAACGCCGCGTAAATTGTGGCGAGTATACACACCTCTCGCAGTTGATTCAATGATTTACCGTCATCACATGCTGATTTTTCGACTGACTCGGGAAAAGGTGTTGGGAGACTACCTCCCGGCAAGAGCCTCGCGGACTGTCTCCGTCAGAAAGTCGAAGACCTCCTCACGGGTTTCAACGCAGCGGGGAAGCTCGGTGTTGATGATGTCTTCCAGCAGATGAAGGATCTGGCCGTCGTCCGTTTCAAGTGCGGTCATCACCGCGGAGAGCATGGGGAGAATGTCATAGAGGTCGTCCCTGTTGAAGGGTGACGGGTCGGGTTTTCCGCTGAACTTGGGCAGGTCGCGGTTTGAGGTGTCCCGTGGGTACTTGTATTTCAGATCGGATGCCTTGACGATAATGTTCATGATTTCTCTCCTGAAAGTAAGGCGAATTTATATGAAATAAGCACAGTGCATGCCAAAAGGGTAAAGAGAGGATAACGGAGTGTTCTGGACAACGGACTGACTGGAGAGGGGTTTGATGTTGCCCTGATAATAGGCATCAGGGCAGCGAGTTGCGTCTGTCAGGTCAGGAGAGGGGAGACTGTTCAGTGTCAGGCTGCCGCAAATCCCAGCATTTCACGGTACTGCCCGTCATGGCGAGGTGAGGAGATGATTTTTCTGATTGTGCCGTCCACCCTGGTCCGGTCCACATAGTGCTGGTAGAGATACCCGGAGAGGCGGGTGTCTCCAATGGTAATGTAGCCGTTGATCATTCCGTCAACCAGGTAAACTCTGCGCCAGACATCTCCCTGCTGCCAGGTGACCGGTTCGCCGTTGAAGCTTCCCGCTGAAATTACCGGGAAGTCGATATGTTTGCGCAGCACCGTGGTATTGATGGAACCGCTGTAGGATCCGTCGCCGTGCAAAAGGTGCCGGGCCGCGACCCGTGCCTGCCGCATGGCGTTCGGATAGTTTGCATACACGGAGGGAGCCCCGTCCACCGCATGCCGGGTGATTGCCACGTCACCGGCGGTGTAGATGCAAGGGTCTGCCAACATCTGTTCGTTGCTGCAGATACCTTTGTCATCGCCCCGCAGCGGTGCGGAGTTTGGGGTTACCCCCACAGCCAGAATCAGCAACGGGGTTGCTATCTCCTGCCCGTCGGTGAGACGAACAGCGCTGAGTCGGCCATCGGCCTGGATAATTTCCTCGACCTTTGTCCGGAGTCGAATGTCCATGCCGGTTTTTTTTGCCAATCTGGAGGTGGCGAACTGTCCTCCATCTTCGTCGGTCATCTGCGAAAGGAGGCGGGTATTGCGGTGGACAAGGGAGACGCGCAGGCCGCGTGCCTGCAACGAAAGGGCAGCATCGACACCGATGAAGCCGCCGCCAAAGACGACAGCCGCAGTTGCCTGTTCTTCTTTGATGTAGCGGTCGATGGCAACCATGTCGCTGAGGGTTTTGAAACCGAAAACTCCCTCGGTTCCCAGCCACTCGGGACGCGGGTACCAGCTGTTGGAGCCGGTGGCAAAGAACAGCCGGTCATAGTCTTCCGTCTTGCCGTCTGCGGTGCGGATCATATGCCGATCCGGATCAACCTGCACGACCGGTTCCCCGAGCCGGGCGGTGACCCGGTATTTTTCGTAGAAATCCTTCCCCTTCCAGAACACCGTGTCCAGGGGCTCACCGGCAAGATAAAAAGGGATCACGCAGGGAGAATAGGGCGGGTAGTCTTCGTCGCCAACCATGACGATTTCGCCATCGAATCCCCCCAGCCTGAGCTGCTCGACAAATTCCGCCGCCGCCATCCCGGTGCCAGCCGTTACGATCTTCATTCTTCGCTCCCGCGACGCCGGGCAAACTCTTTTCTGCGCAGTTCCCGGTAGAGCTCAACCAGAGGGGGGACACCTTCCTCGCCAAGCAGATAGGTTCGCAGGCTCTTGGTCGCCCGTTTGCTTCTGGTGGCGTCGTACTCGGCATAGACCAGGGCTCCCGAGTGACAGGCTTCGACGCAGGCCGGGATACCGCCATCTTTCGTGCGCAGCAGGCAGAGGTCGCATTTGTGGGCGACTTCCCTGCCAAAGGGCGAGCGGTGGGTCGCCTTGAAGGAGATGGCGTCAAAGGTGCAAACCATGGCGCACATTGCACAGGCCTTGCAACGGGTCGGGTCAATGAGCACGGCTCCGGTTTCCGCATCCCGCCCCAGGGCTCCCGAGGGGCAGGCGCTGAGACAGTCCGCCGGGTCGCAGTGGCGGCAGGCGAGGGGGAAGGATTCGTGTTCGATGCTGAGCACGCGTACGTCGATTTCGGTCTTCCGGTCGCCGAGGGCGCCGATCAGGGTGCCGGAAGGGTGGTGGCGGACGGCGCAGGCCGTTTCGCAGGCCTTGCAGGCCAGGCACTTCTTATAGTCAACGAATATTCTTTTCATACAAGTATCTCCCATGTCTTATACTAATTCCAGATCAAGGATGATCTCAAGGCGGCGAGGATTGAGGCTGCGAGGCGTACTGAAGAGTACGTTGAGCAGCCGAAGACGAGCCAACGCAGAGAGGGCCTTAATATGGAATTAGAATTATGCCGCTGGGGCGGAACAGCTGCAGTGAGGGGTTCCGAGTCGCGCTGCCAGCGCCGTGACCGCGGCTGCATAGCCGCTTTCAGGATTCTCCAGGATTTTCGTTACTTCGGGTTCCAGCTCAGCCAGACACGATTCGATCGGCAACAGGTAGAGCATCTCAAATAGCTCCGAAAGGGGTTTTCCCGTTTCTTTTTCGAAGCGGGCAAGTTTGTCGGCTGTCCTGTCACCCGCCCGGTTTACCACCAGGGATACGTTGGGAATCGCGATCTGGCGGGCCAGTTCCGCCGAGTGACAGGCAACATGCAAGGCGTTGAAAGTATCATCGGAAACGATCAGACAATGACTGAAGCCCCGGGAAAGGGCCCGGCCGAAATGCTCGACCCCGGCCTGGGTGTCGAGCAGAATACCCTCGTTTTCCCTCAGAGCCAGGTGGCGGATCGTAGAATCGAGGAGTACGTTTTCCGCGCACAGGCAACCCCCACCGGCCTGCTTGACGGTTCCCATGACGAGCAGATTCAGATTGTCAGACACCTTCATGCCGAAGCGCTCCACCACATCATCCACATCCGGGTTGAGCTTGAACATCGAGCCCCAGCTGTTTTTCTTCGGATTGATACCGGTCTTTTCCTCTATGTAGTCGCTGTTCAGATTGAGCGGGACGATCTTCGCGGCCCGCTCCACGCCGAGTCCGAGGGCATAGGGCAGGTTCATCTGGGGATCTTCGTCCACCGCCAGGACATTGATGCCGTCCCGGGCCAAAACCGTGGCAAGGCAGGAGGTGAGGGTGGTTTTGCCGACCCCGCCCTTGCCGGTTATTACAACGCGAAAGCTTTTTTTGTCAGTACACATGGATGATTCCTTGTTTGGTGGACTTGCATGTAGTAACCGCATGTCGTCTCTATCAAACCCCTTCCAGCGGGGAGGGTTTTTGTAGGGGCAGGCCCCCGTGCCTGCCCAAGCCAAGGGCAACCACGGGGGGGTGCCCCTACGGGTTGCTCAATCGTAATCACAAATTTATTCGTTTACAAGACCAAGCGCAGCGCGCCTGGCCATGATGATCTGTTCCATCTGATCAGCGGTCGCGACCGGGTCTTCTTCCACGAAAAACCAGCCGCCCAAGACACCTTTGACATCCTGCGTCAGGATTTTCGTGACCTCGGGGCTGCCCAGAATCGGGGGCATGGGCCAGAGGTGAACCGGAATGCCGGAGGCGATGAAATAGGTGCCGATTGCCACGGCTTTTTCAGTGGCCCATTCCGGGGCCGATCCCACGAGCGGGAGGTCAGAGATATCGACTCCCAGATGGTCGGCGATGCCGCCTGCCAGGTTCAGCATTCGAGAGCAGTCGACACAGGAACCCATATGGAGGACTGGCGGGATGCCGAGCTGCTGGCAGACAGCCTTGAGTCCGGGGCCGGCCAGTTCCTGAGCCGGAAGGTCCATCAGCCCTGCCTTTGCCGCGGCTACGGCCCAGCAGCCGGTGCCGAGAACCAGGATGTCCCGTTTGATGAGTTCGGTCGTCAGAGTGCGATGGAAGTAGTCCTGTTGGACCTTGACGTTGTTGCAGCCGACGATTCCTGCCACACCCTTTATCGTTCCGTTGACGATCAGATCGATAAGGGGTTGGGGGGTTCCGCCAAGTGCTTTGAGTATCTCTTCCACAGTGAAGCCGACGATAGCGTTTGCCGTATGCGCGGGGATGTAAACCTTGGCCTTGTTCCTGTTGGGGAAGGCTTCGATGGCTGTTTTGATGATTTTTGTGGCAATGTCGTTCGCATGGTGTTCGTCAAATTGGATGTGGGTGGCACCCGGGATCTTTACCTGCTCGCTGGTGGTGATGAAGCGGGTATGGTAGCAGGAACAGAGATCTGCCAGGGCCGGAAAGATGCACTGGACATCCACCACCATTGCATCCACGGCGCCGGTCATGATTACCAGTTCGCTGTGGCCTTCATTTCCGGCAATGCCGACCCCCTGACGCAGAAGAACTTCATTGCCGGTGCAGCAGAGACCAACAACATTGAGGCGTTTCGCACCCACCTCTTCGGCAAGACGTTTCATCTCCGGAAGCTGCGCCATCTCTACGAGCTTGGCGGAAAGGACCGGTTCGTGGCCGTGGATGACCAGGTTGACGCTTTCTTCTTCCAAAACTCCCAGGTTGGCCCGTATCTGCCGGATCTTTGGGGTGCCCAGAAGGATGTCCTGGAGTTCCGTTGCGATCATCGAACCTCCCCAGCCGTCGGAAAGGGAGCAGCGTGCCGACTGCACTACCAGAGAGAGTGGGTCGGAGTCGCAGCCGAAATGGGTGCGGTGGAGAATATCAACCGCTTCACGGTCGATGCCGCGCGGCAGAAAACCCATTTTTGCACCAGTTGCCTCGTAGAGTGATTCCTCAAGGGCCTTCAGCCGCTCGAAGCGCTTTTTCGGCAGGTATTTTTCTGCGAAGATGATCGGCTCCTCATCCTGTTTGCCAAAGCAGTTGATGGCGGCTTCCGCTACATCAGCGGCAATATCCATCAGCAAGCGTTCTTCTGTTTCTATGCCGAGCCTGGTTGCCACTGCGTAAAGTTTCTCCGAATCGGTGATCTGATAATCGCTATTGCTGCCGTTGGCAACGGCCTTCAGCAGCTGCGCCACCTTGCGGCCGTGGTCCGAATGGGCAGAGGAGCCGACCGCTGCCATGCGGGCCAGATTGCGGGCCACCATGGTGTCCGCTGTCGCGCCGCAGACACCACGTGTGGGGCCCTCGCCAAAGGGGTCGATGCGGCATGGCCCCATGGAGCAGATTCTGCAACAGGTTCCCAGTTGCCCGTAGCTGCATTGGGGTTGCTGCTTTTCGTGCCTCTCCCAGATGGTTTCGATGCCGTCACGATCTGCGATCTGCAGCATTTCCACGGCAGCGGGATCGGCGCTTCGCAGGTCCTTTTTCTGGATAGTTCCGTCAGACATATGCTTTCCTCCACACGAGAGTTTGAGATGTGTTCTGTACCGGATTCTGCGGCAAGGCCTGCCGCAAATCCGGATATTCCGGGGTCAAATAAACATATCAATGGTAGGGACTGGGCGTGCCTCGCCCAATCGGGCACGGCGCGCCGTGCCCCTACATCAGGGTTGTGATGTTTACTTGCCGAAGTTAGTATGCAAATTTTGTTCATAATAGCGGATTCCACGGCCATTTTGAACCGCTTCCTTGCTGATGACCGGTGTGGCTTGTGAACGGTCAGAATTGTGAGTGAACGGAGAGGGCCGGGGGGCAGGGGTCAGGGGGCAGGGAACAGGGAACAGGGAACAGGGGAGAGCGGTAAAGATTACTTGCAGGTTATTTTAAGCCGATCTCCACCAGGAAATCCTGCAGCTTGGCTCTGCTGATGGGAAGGCGGGTCTCTGTTCCGCGAACGTCAACGGAACATTCGGAACGGTCCCGCTGGACCTTGCGCACCTTTGTGATGTTTACCAGGTAGCTGCGGTGGATGCGGTAAAATATCTCTTTGTCCAGGCGCTTTTCGATGGAGCCAAGGGATAAATCGCAATGGTATTCGGCGGAGTCAGTGCTGATCCTCGAATAGATATTATCGGCTTTCAGGTACACTATTTCTTCCGGTTTCAGGAGATGAATTTCGTCACCCGAGGTAACCGGAATACGGATCAGCTTTTTTTCCGTAGTGATAAATGGAGTGATATCGTAGAACAGGGCGCAGATCTTTTCATCAGCCATGTCCTTTTCCATCAGGGTGACAAGTTTTATGAGGAAATAGCAGTCAAGCCCGTCATGTTTGAGGATCTTCAGGGAAAGGGGAATCTGACGTTTCGATTCTCTGGTCAGGCGGAGCATCTCGGTAATCTTTCGACGGATTTCCTCATCATGGAAGTCCAGCACGTTTCCCTCGAAGAGGTGTTCCCGCTTGAAGTGACTGAACATCAAAAGAAACATCCGGTTGATATGGGACACCGACAGGTCGTTGTTAAGAATTACCACGCCGGGTTCGATGTTTTCGATGATGCTGAGAATCGGGCTGCTGCCCATGTGGTTGCTCCTGTCTTCCTGGAGAAGGTTTATGCCAGGTATCCGCTTCGTGTGCTCGGCTTTGAAGTGTAGTTGAGCAGTGCCTTCCGCGTCAAGTGCTCAGGTTGTATTTCAATCAACCAGCGGTATCTTTTTGATTATCTTGCCCGGTCGTTATTGTGGTAAGTAGTGGCTTATCCCCTGTTGTGGCTCGTTTTCCCCTCTGAACTCCTGTTTGATTCCGGCATGACAGCCGGAAAGCTTCCTGATCTATGGGGAAAGCAGTTGACGGCAAAGGGAAAAATTGCGTACTATCAGAGGATATTATCATCAAAGGGTATCCGTGATTACCACAAAAAAGCTTTACATACAAACCTTCGGTTGTCAGATGAATGTCAATGATTCCGAGACCATAGTTTCGCTTTTGAAAGATCTGGATTACGAACAAACGGACCGTGCAGCAGGAGCCGATCTCATTTTGCTCAATACCTGCTGCATCAGGGCCAAGGCTGAACAGAAGGTGTTCAGTGAACTGGGACGGCTGAAAAGCTTGAAAAACGGGGAAAAGAAGGTTCTCCTCGGTGTGGGCGGCTGCATTGCCCAGCAGGAGGGTGAACGCCTTCTCAAGCGTGTGCCCTACCTTGATCTCGTCTTTGGAACACACTCCCTGCACCTTTTGCAGGACATGGTCCGCGCGGCCGAGAGGGGTGAGCGGCTTACCCGGAATGATTTTCTCGATCCCGAGACTCGCTTGGACCTGTTCCCCCGCAAGCAGGCCGCGGGCGGTGTCGCCCGGTTCGTAACCGTCATACAGGGTTGCAACAATTTTTGTTCCTACTGCATCGTTCCCTACGTGCGGGGCAGAGAGGTCAGCCGTCGCTCCGGTGAGATTTTACAAGAGATCCGCGAGCTGTCTGAAACTGGTGTCAAGGAGGTGACCCTCCTGGGGCAGAATGTCAACTCCTATGGCATAAGAAGCGTCGACGAACCAAGCTTCAGCGATTTGCTGCGTCGTGTCGCGGAAATCGACGGAATCGAACGGATCCGTTTCACAACCTCCCATCCGAAGGATATCTCTCCGGCTCTCATTGAATGCTTTGCCGAACTTCCAAAGTTATGCAGCCACATCCACCTTCCGGCCCAGTCCGGCAGCGACAGGGTGCTGGAGGGGATGAACCGTGGCTACACCCGCCGGGAATATCTGGACAGGATTGCGGCCCTGAAAAAGTCCCGTCCCGATATCACCATCACGGGGGACATGATCGTCGGATTTCCAGGCGAAACCGAGGAAGACTTTAACGAGACACTTTCCCTTATGGAGGAAGTCGGCTTCACCGATCTCTTTTCTTTTATCTATTCGGCGCGCCCGGAGACAGCGGCGGCAAAACTTCCCGACATGCTTACCCGCAAGGAGAGGCAGGACAGGCTGGATCGTCTCCAGGAACGGCAGCATTTCATGACCCTGGAGCGGAACCAGGCCCTGCTGGGCAGTATTCAGGAAGTGCTCGTGGAAGGTCCCAGCAGGCGTGGCGACCAGGTCTTCGGCCGCACCAGCGGCAACAGGATCGTCAACATTGCCGCCGATCCCTCCCTGATCGGGACAATCGTCACGGTACGAATCGTCGAAGCCTTCCAGAACTCGCTGATTGGGGAGGTTATTTAGGGGGTTACGAATTTCGGATTACGAGAGCGGATCAAGGATTAGGAAAGGCGGGGTAAGGGGTGTGGATTTGGTTTTTGGTTTTTAGTTATCAGGTAAAGGGCCTGTTCCTTTGAACCTTTGAACCTTGAACTTTGCGCTCGCTTTCAACTGAAAACTAAAAACCAATA
>RPRC01000243.1 GCA_003857395.1 Geobacter sp. | reverse complement strand
GCGGATACGAGGGAACCATGACAGGCTCTGTTCGCGTGCTGAGAACTCTGAGCGGTACCTGCGCAGGGAGCCGTTACTCAGGCATTTTCGCTGGTAGCTGCGCTATCGTGAGAAGTTTTTGCTGCTGCTTTTTCCGGAATAAGCTCACCAAGATACTTGGGAAGTTCAATCCCGGCCATCCCGGCCACTTCATGCAGTGGCGGCAGACTTTTGATCAGCCCGGCTAGAAAGTTCGAGGTTGCCGTGCCGTCTTTGCCACCTCCGGCGGAGTCCCAGACCGTAACCTTGTCGATCTTGATGTTTCGGATTGCTTCTACCTGCAGCTGGACGATCTGCTCGATTTTTTCGGTCATGAGCAGGGTAGCCGCCGATTTAGCATCACCATTGCAGCCTTGTACCAGGCTGAGATAACCGGCCGCCTTGCTTTCAAGGACCAGTCGCACACCTTCGGCCTCTGCCTGATATTTGAGGAGGATCCCGTCGGCCTGACCTCGTGCCTCACGGCGGGTCTTCTCGGCTTCGGCCTCAGCGGCAATCTCGATTTTTTTCTTTTCAACTTCCTGGCGTACCACCTCTTCCGCGGTGAGCCTTTCCAGTTCAGCCTTGTACTGGGCTTTTTGAATCTCAACTTCAGCCTCGCGTCGCGCCACCTCGCCGATCTGCTGGGCAGATGCCTGTTTTACCACCAGTTCAGCATTGGCAGCGGCAATATCCGCCTTGGCGCGGTTTTCGCCATCCACGGCATGCGCTTCCTGTTGCTGTACCACGATGCGTCGATCAGCCTCGGCCTTTTTTTGCCCTTTCGCCGACTCTGCCACATTTTCAGCAACCTTGATCTCCTTGTCACGATTGGCAACCGCCTCGCCGATTGTGGCTTCCGCCTCCTGCTGCTGGACAAAGATTCGTTGGTCAGCCTCGGCCTTTTTCTTGCCTTTTTCCGACTCGGCCACGTTCTCCGCAACCCGGATCTCTTTCACCTTGGTCGCTTCGGCCTCACCAATGGCACCCAGTTTTTCCTGTTCAGCGACATCGACCTTGGCCTGATTAATCGCTTCCGAGGCTGCCTTCTTGCCGATGGAATCAATATACCCCGACTCGTCGGTGATATCGGTAATGTTCACGTTGATCAGGAACAGGCCGATCTTATTCAGTTCCGGAGAAACATTCCGGCGAATCGAATCAAGAAAACTCTCGCGATCCTGGTTGATTTGCTCAATGGTCAGCGAAGCAACGGTGAGGCGCAACTGGCCAAAGATGATTTCTTTTGCCATCTCCTCGATTTGAAGCTGCGTGAGGTGGAGCAAACGCTCGGCCGCGGAGGTCATTACCTCGGGATCCGTGCTGATGCCGACCGTAAAAGTGGATGGCACATTAATGCGGATATTCTGCATGGAAAGGGCTTTCTGCAGAGGAATGCTGATCGTCATCGGCGTCAGACTGATGTAGGCATAGTCCTGAATCAATGGCCAGATGAAGGCACCGCCACCATGGATACAGTTTGCTGATTGTCCCTCTCCAACTTTACCGTACACCACCAGTATCTTATCCGATGGACAGCGTTTATACCGGGAGGCAAGAAAAATGATGGTTGAGACAATCAGAACAAGAAAGGCGGCAATGGGAAGAATCCAGAAATCAAACTTGATTACGTCAAACATGAGCACTCCTTTTCTATTGTACGCGCTCTACGACAAGCACCGTTGCGTTTACTCGAACGACTCGGACCGGGGTTCCGGTGGGCACCTCGGCACCATTTATTTCAATGGCATCGAATTCGCGAAGATGATTCTTGAAATTGAGGCTGACCCGCCCGGTTCCCCTTTCAGGGATGGTGAGATACACGGTTCCGGTACAGCCAACCGCATCAGCGACGTGAAGCGTTCCGCTCGATTGCAGTCGAGCAGCCCCCTGGAAGATCTTGCCGATGAACCAGACCGAAGCCATTCCAGCTGTGACTGCCCCGACAATCGAAGTGATAACGCCTACCTGACTCTGGCGATAGAGGGCGATTCCGACGAGGCCGAACATCATAAAAAAGGCTGAAAGACCATGCAGGGAGAGCGCACGAAAGCCCCCATCAGAATCGACATGTCCGGTATCACTGCCGATACCACCATCCACACCGACATCGGTGTCAGCATCGCCGCCGACAAATTGCAGAGCGAGTTTTATCAGCACAAAAAAACCGCCAACTATGGCACATGCCACGAAGAACATCTCTAAACCGTTAAAATCCGAAAAAAACTTTGACACGAAATTCTCCCTTTCGACCAGTTCAGGACACTACCGGTGACTACTGAACCGCAAGTTTGATGGTTTCGCAAAAAAACACCCCCCTCAGTTGACGGCTGTATAGACCGGGGTCAAGGGTTACAGATGTCAGGAGACATGGGTGGCACAGGACGGACAATCCATACTCATCTGCTCCTTCAGTTTGACGAATTAAATGCTGCCAGCAGTTTTTTACCAATAGCAAATTCATACCTCAATAACAATTAATTTATCTCAACGATGACGCCTTCGCAGAAACTCACCGGTAAAAACCCTCGGCCGATCAAATTTCTCCCCGCAGAAACTGCTGCCGAGGTCCCTCTTCAAACTTCTCAATGGCGTAGCGGAGCATGGTGCGCGGCATGACCTTGTAGTGTGCCGCAAGGAACGCTTCTTCGCTAGGGCGATCACGCTTTCCGACCTCGCGCAGCATCCAACCGACCGCCTTGTGGATCAAATCCTCCTTGTCATGGAGCAACAGCTCGGCAATCTGCAGGGTTTCGTCGAATTCTCCGCACTTTATGAAATGAAAGGTCGCCATGATGGCAATTCTTCGCTCCCAAAGGAGGCTGGATGCCGCCAACTCATGGAGTGGCGACCTGTTGCGATAGCGGAGATGAGCACCAACGATATTTTCCGCCGAGACGTCGACCAGGTCCCAACTGTTGATGCACTGGGTATTCTGGAGATAGAGTGTATAAATCTGTTCCTGCAAGGCGGCATCCGCCCGTTGATAGGCACTGACCAGAATCAGCAGCGCCAAGAGTCGTGCTTCATGGATGGGGGAGTGGAGAAGCAGGAGGGTCTCAGGAAGGGCAAGCGACTGGTACTGTTTGGCCAGTTTCCTTGTCTCGGGGACACGGAGCCCGACAAAAAGATCACCTTCACCGTCCTCACCCTTGCCCGTCTTAAAGAATTTCTGCAGCACACCTGCCTGTTCAGGATCGCCGAGCGCCTGCAGTCTGCTGCAAATATCGGAAGCGAACAAAAGGGATTCCTCCTTGAACGGTAGTTGCCAAGTGTCCTCAGGGTGTGATTTCAATGGGAGTCCCATCAGGAACAACCCGCCAGAGCTCTTCGATTTCTTCATTTGTTACCGCTATGCAGCCGCCTGTCCAGTCGGCGTATTGATGCAGTTCTCCGAGCCATCCGCACCCATTCCGGATGCCATGTATCATGATATCCTTGCCGGGAGAAACCCCTTTGCTTTCAGCTCGTTCAAGGTCATTCCGGGCAGGGTACGTAATATGAAGTGCCCGGTGATAGTTACTGTCACGTTTATGGAAGTCAATGATGTAGCAACCCTCCGGTGTTTTATTGTCTCCTTCACGTTCCTTGGCTCCAATCGGCTGCTTCCCCAAAGAGATTCTGTATTCCTTGAGCACTTTATCACCAGCAAAGAGGGTAAGTTTTCGTTTTGACTTTTCAACAACTATTTTATCAGCAAGAGTTCCGCGAGGAAGCGCGCTGTCTGGTTCCCCGGCACACAGCAGAAAAGGAAATCCGGAGAGAATCAGAAATAGTATGAATGGTGCTTTTCGCATTACCTAACCCGAATCAGGCGGATGGAAACTGTCCGACACAGTCCGGAGTCACTGCGCAGCAGACAATTGGCCCTCCGCAAAGGTTTTTGCCTCATTGCTGGATACTACTGTAAACAGTGGTTATAATTCCACTTAAAATATGGCAGTGTACAGTACCAACAGCAAAACAACATTGACAAGCGGGCACTTTGTTCAGCTGCAAGGGAGAGATAATGAAAGTTTTGATACTGACTGCCGACAATTTCGAGGACTCAGAACTCCTGGTTCCCTAAGAGTCTGCCGGACTTAGGAAATCGAAGCGAAAATTCGGCTGGGGGAGGACAGATTTGTTGATTTTGCAGGGCAATAGTTGTTCTATTACCCAAGAAAGCGGCGAAATATGGACCGACCAGACGGATTTGCAGCAGATTTACCCTAAGTCCGACAGGCTCCTGTATCGAAACAAGGAGGAGAGTATTCAGGTGGATGTGGCTTCCGTGAGATCAGGCAAGATAACCGGTAAAAACAGTTATGAGTTGGAACTGGTTTTCATGAGAGAGATCATGAAAATACTGCACGGATACTCTCAAGGGTCTACCCCGGTGACAGCGAAATATCCTCCGAGTCATGATCGAGCACTTCACGAATGGAGCGGAGCAGAGCGTTCGGGGAGACCGGTTTTGAAACATAGGCGTACTCACTCTTCATCAGTCCGCGATCCTTGATAAAGTCCGCCGGGTAGCCGCTCATAAAGATGACTTTTATGTCGGGGCGCAGGCTTCTGGATTCATCAAGTACGTCAATGCCACTTTTCTTCGGCATGATAATATCAAGCAGGAGGAGATCAATACTGCCGGCTGATTCTCGAAATTTCGCCACTGCCTCTTCGCCATTTTTCGTAGCAATTACGGTATATCCCCATGCGCTCAGGGTAAGTTGAATAACATCGAGCAGTTCACGATTATCTTCAGCCACCAGGATTGTTTCCAATCCTCCTTTCGAACACTTGTACGGCGCCGCTTGCAAGACTTTTTCCCAACAGCGGGCCATGGGCAAGTACACCTGAAAAGTAGTTCCCATTCCCATGTCGCTGTAAACCCTCACATAACCTTCGTGCCGCTGCAGGATACCATACACAACGGACAAACCAAGGCCGGTACCCCTGCCCACTTCCTTGGTTGTAAAAAAAGGGTCGAAGATCCGCTGACGCGTATTCAGATTCATGCCTGTTCCGGTGTCCGTTACCGTGATGACGGCATAGTCGCCCGGTGTCCCGAAGCCGTGCATGGCAACAAACCCTTCATCAACCCGCAGAAGCGATGTTTCGATGGAAAAAATACCTCCACCCGGCATGGCATCTCGTGCGTTAGTTGCCAGATTCATCAGCACCTGCTCGATCTGAACCGGGTCGGCAACCACCTGCAAATCTTCAGCACAAGGCTTGAAATGAAACTCCAGGTCATCGCCGATGAGCCGGGAAAGCATCTTCTGTGAGGTCGCAATAAGGTTGTTCAAATTCAGGCGGCTCTTCTCGGAAATATCCTGGCGGCAGAAAGCCAACAGACGGCGGGTTATCGAAGCGGCCTTTTCGCAGGAAGAGATGATCTCTTCCGCGTAGTGCCGACGGGGGTCGCCTTCCTCACTTTTCATCATCAGTAGATGGCCAAACCCGATGATTGCGGTCAGAATATTGTTGAAATCGTGTGCCACCCCACCCGCCAACTGCCCGACAACCTCCATCTTCTGTGACTGAATGAGTTGGGCCTGGAGCTTCTCCCGCTCTTCTTCTGCCTGTTTCCGTGAAGTGATATCCAAGGCGGTAAAAATGACCCCTTTCGAATGGTCATCCGAATCGATCGGTGTTGAGGAAAGAATGATATTGATTATTGTTCCGTCTTTTTTCTTCCAGAGAGTTTCAACGGTACCGGTTCCTTTGTCGTCTATCTGGCGATACTTCTCTCTTCCGACACTGTTAAAATCCTCCCGAGTGGCGTAGAAAATTTCGGCGCTCTTGCCAACAAGTTCATCTCTTGAGTAGCCAGTCATTTCGCAAACCCGCGAGTTCACATCAAGCAGCACCCTGTTACAGACAACGCCGATCCCGGTCGGAGCGACACGAAAAATGCTCCGCATCCGTCTCTCGCTCTCACGCAAGGCCTCCTCGCCCATTTTTCGTGCCTCAATCTCCTCTTTCAATTCACCCAGGAGATTTAATGTTGCGTTCTGGCTCAACTGCAAGCGCTTGTTCGCCTCCCGCAGCTCATCTTCCATTCCGCGCCGTCTAACCAGTTCCTGCTCCAACTCGCTGGTACGTTCACCCACCAGAGCGGCCAGTCGTTCCTGCTCCTGCCGCTTCAACACATTCGCCTCTTTGATCTTGGCCATGGCACGGATCTGGGCCATTAACTCTGTCTCGTCCAAAGGTTTTGCGAGAAAACCTTCGGCGCCCACCTCCAGGGCCATGATCCGGCTCTTCCGGTCCGTTTTCACGGCGGTGAGGAAAACCACCGGAATGTGCCAGAGTTTTTCATCCCCCTTCAATCGCCGGCACACCTCGTATCCATCCATTCCCGGCATGACGATATCAAGCAGGATGACATCAGGGTCTTCGGCACTCGCCAGCTCAATCCCCGCAGGTCCATTCAGGGCGGACAGCACCCTGGCCTGGGGAAGGATATCCGCCACAACGGCTTTCAGAGAAGTCAGGTTGTCACGATTATCATCTATGGCTAAAAGCTTCAAACTGCTACTTCCCATCTAGTGCCTCCTGGATCGTCTGGTGAAACAGGTCCACGTCAAGCAGGTCATAACGGGAGAAGTCCACATGCGCCCTGATCCGGGGAGCAATTGAATAGAATTCACCTGTTGTGGTAAAAAATTCACGGAGGTGCTTCACACGAACGTTTGTTACTGCGCCAAAATCATACACACCCTTGTCCGCGAGTGCCAGATCCGTCGCAGAAAAGTCAGTGGCGAAAATTCGGTAGGAAACCGTACTTCCCCGCGCAGTGATCAGCTCGTCAAGCAGGATGGCAACGGAATAGGGCTCCTGGCCTGCTGCGCACGCGGCCGACCAGACCCTGATCTCCGACCGCCCGGATTTTCCTTTTTCATCCAGGAGAACAGGAATGATTAATTGCTCGATCAGAGCAAAGGTAAGCGGGTTGCGAAAGAACTCGCTGTAGGTAATGGTGAGAGCCCGAAAAAGAGCTTCCGCTTCCGTGATGTTTTCGGACAGGTAACCGGAATAGGTCGTAAAGTTGTTGATCGAGGTCAAAGAGAGTCGTTTTTCGAGCGTTTTCTGCAGAAAGGATTCCTCAAAGGGGTAAATATCCTTTCCGTAGATCTTCTCCATTACCCGGGTGATGTCTTTCAGAACACTACACATTGTTTGGTCACGAACCTTTTGCTGGATTTCCTGGCTGAACACACAAGAAGCGCACCAGAAAAAACGTATACTCCTGCAGAAACTATCCACTGCGAGGAGGAAAAAGCTGAAGGCCCGCAAAAGCAGGCCTCCTTCGATCAGAGACAGTACACCAAGGGTTAGTGCAACAGACTGTCGGCTATTTCAACCAGATTCGGCAAGTCTGGTTTCGTGACGATATCGTTGGCACCCAAGTCGCGCCATTTGCGTTTGTTGTCGTCACTGGCCAGGGACGAGAAGAGAAGAACGGGCAAGCCTCGCAGAGCTTCTTCTTTTCTGACTAATGCGGTCAGGTGCAAGCCGTCCATTTTCGGCATTTCTATGTCGGTAATGAGCATGTCAAATTCCCGGCTGTAGTGAGCCCCGGCCTGGTTACAACGCCGCAGCATAACATTGATCATATCCCATGCGTCCGAACCGTTTTCCGCCTCTTCCACCCGATACCCAGCGGCACGAAGCGAAGAACAGATATTGCTGCGGATGAATCGCGAGTCATCGGCCACAAGAATGCGACGCGTGCTCCGATCAAGGGTCAGTTCCTCTGTCATCTGCTCATCACCGATCTTGTAGAGGATATCGTGCCCGCATATTTCGGCAACAATCTTCTCAAAATCAAGAATCAGGATAATCCGGTCGTCCATCTTGACCACGCCGGTGACATTGGCACTGTTAATCATCTTCACCGGCGGTTCCACCCGCTCCCAGGAAATCCGGTAGATGCTCGAAACAGCATGAACAAGGATTCCCACATTCATCCGGTTGAACTCGAGGACTACCACCCGGTCAGGTGTCAGATCTTCATTGTCTTTACCAAGGACATAGGAAAGGTTGATTACCGCAAGGACACTGTCCCGCAGCTGCATCATCCCTTCAACAGCAGAATGACTGTTAGGAATTTTCCAGGTCTTCGGTCGGCGGATAATTTCCCGTACCTTGGCCACGTTCACCCCATAGTAACAGGGAACGATCTCGCCAGCCGCGTTCCTTTCATCAATCCGAAACTCTACGATTTCCAGTTCATTCGTACCACTTTCCAATAAAATCTTCTGCTTGTCGTCGGCTGCCACCGGCACCTCGCTCGTAGAATAATTGATTTACATCCTCAAGGGGAATGCTTTCGCCCCCGCTTTAGTGTATCTATCGGTAAGCAGCCACAAAACTTTAACGGAAACGATGGCCGAACCACTGCGGTAAGAATGTTCGCTGTTTTTTTACTCATCTTTCACCGATTGCATCCACCCGCCGAAAGTGATACAAGACTTGGACTATGGAAGGGAAATCAGTACGAGCTGATTGATCAAAATCTGCGTTACAACCCCCAGAAGTTTTGGCAGAGGAAAGAGTGCGAAAATGATAATCGAATGCCCATCCTGTCACCTGACTGGGAATATCAACTCAGTGGACGTTCCGGCCGAAGGGCGCAATTTCGAATGCCCCAAGTGCAAGAGCAGCTTCTTTGTGGCCAAACCGCCGCCGGAAGCCGACGGCAGACACCTCATGAGCATGTGCCCG
>RPRC01000242.1 GCA_003857395.1 Geobacter sp. | reverse complement strand
TGATCGAAAATATGAGCTGCCTTGTCTGTCCCCACTGCGCCCAAACGATAGATGTTTTTAAAACCGGCGGTGGCGAAGCCTTGGCAAGGGAGATGATGGTTCCCTTCCTCGGCCGTATTCCCATGGACCCGAAGGTTGTGGTCGCAGGAGACGACGGCAAGCCCTATTCGTACCACTATGCGAAAACCGAGGCCGGCAAGGCCTTTGGCGATATTGTCACGTTGATACTGGAGAAAACCGTAACAGGTAATGAAAGAAAGGGGAAACAACAAATGATGCGCGTAGCGATACCTGTCTGTGAAGGAGTTCTGACCATGCATTTCGGACACTGCGAAAAATTCGCGATGGTGGATGTGGATGAAGGTCTGAAGACGATTGTCGGGACAACCGCGGTTGAAGCACCGCCCCATGAGCCGGGACTGCTCCCACGTTGGCTGGCTGAACGTGGCGTCAACCTGGTGATTGCCGGGGGGATGGGAGGGCGTGCCCAGCAGCTCTTCGCCGATGCCGGAGTAAAGGTCATCGTCGGAGCAACTTCCGCGGCGCCGGAGTCGGTGGTGATGGACTACCTTGCGGGGAACCTGGTGACCGGCGCCAATGTCTGTGATCATTAGACTATGTAGTATAATGATTGAGAGTGTTGTTTCGGCACGATAACCTGCATGACGTCGTAGGGGCAATTCATGAATTGCCCTTAGGAGCCTGTCGGACTTAGGGTAAATCTGCTGCAAATCCGTCTGGACGGTCCATATTTCGCCGTTTTATTGGGTAATAGAACAACTATTACCCTGCAAAATCGACAAAATCTGTCCTCGCCCAGCCAAGTTTTCGCTTCGATTTCCTAAGTCTGACAGGCCCCTGCGTTGCATGAACAGAACGTGTCGTGTTCAAACGGAGGTCAGCATGCCCGGTGGTTTTGGCAGGGGCGGAGGTCCGTGGTGGAGATGTTTGTTGGGCAGGGGAGGGCGGAATGCGGCCGGGAAGAGAAGACCGGATTTCTGTATCTGTCCCGCCTGTGGTTTCGTCGTGTCGAAGGAGCCGGGCAATCCCTGTTTCCTTACACCCTGCCCAAAGTGCGGCTTGCGTATGGCTCGCAGGTTCGGTGACGCGGAGTGACAGGCAAACCGCCATGAATAACGAGGCAGAGAAAAAACAGTTGTTGAAGCGGGGTCAGCGCATTGCGCTTATCTCCTCACTCGTCACTCTCGTCGTGGCTCTCGTCAAGGGTCTGGTCGGCTATCGATTTGACTCGTCACTGCTGGTGGCTGATGCGTTTCATAGTGCCGGAGATGTGGTTACCATTGCCGCGTCCGGCTTCGGCCTCTGGCTTGCCGCGAGGAAAAAAAGCGAGACATTTCCCTACGGGCTCTACCGGGCGGAGACGGTGGCCAGCCTTTTCATCGGCCTGCTGATCCTGTGGGCAGGCATCGAGATGGCTCGCGATGGCTACGCCAAGCTTTTCCAGCTGCAGGTTACGGCTGCTTTTCCGGTCTTGCCCATCTGCGCGGCGTTCCTGTCCATTGTCGCCAACTTCTTTCTGGCAAAAAAGCAGCAAGAAGTCGGGAAGGCAATCAACTCCCAGTCTTTGCTCACCAAAGCCCGCGACAGCCAGTTGGATATCTATGTCTCCGGCGCGGTGCTTGTCGGTGTTCTCCTGGCATACTGGAAGATCCCGTATGCGGAAGGAGGGCTTGTTCTCGTCATTTCTCTCCTCATCCTGAAACTGGGGGGAGAAACCATGTGGTTAGCGGTTATGTCGCTGCTGGATGCCAACCTGGATCCTGATCTGCAGACGGAAATCGGCTCCAGGTGCTCTGACATTGAAGGTGTGCGGGCCGTAACCGGGCTCCGGATTCGACGTGCCGGGCCCTTCAGGATGGTCGACTGTACCATCGAAACCAGCCCCCATCTGTCGCTCTATAAGGCTCACGAACTGGCGGACCAGGTCGAGGAATCCATCATCGAGGAACACCGGGATATCGACACGGTCTTCGTTCACGTTGAACCTTTTCGAAAAAAGTCCCTTTCGGCCATGATCCCGGTAACATCAGCAAACGGCCTGGAATCAGCTATTCACGAGCATTTTGGCAGGGCACCCTATTTCGCTCTGGTCAGGTTGGACGAAAACGACCTGTCCCTCGAAGATTTTTACTACAACGAATACCTCGATGAAAAGATCCATATCGGGGTTAAGATCGTCAAGGCGTTCTCGTTTTCCGGAGTTGACATCCTGTTTACGAAACAAATCGGCGAACTTGCCTTTTCCCTGCTCAAAGAGCGTTTCGTCGACATCTACCTGGTGGAGGGAAATCCGACCATAGGGGAGATAATTGCTGCTTATCGGGAGAATCGCTTGTCCCAGCTCCATGCGCCGACGCACAGTCTCGAGGATTCGGAAACCGGACTCTCTGCCGAGTCCTCGACCGCCGGGACGGGGCGATAGATTGATCTTGAGGGTGAGTAATGTATAAGGAGTTACGGTGTATTCTGAGACGGTGATGGAGCATTTCCGAAATCCCCGGAACGTGGGAGAAATTGCAGATGCTGATGTGATCCTGCGCGTCGGAGATCCCTCGTGCGGAGATGTACTGCTCCTGTTTCTGAAATTCGACAACGAGGTAGTAGCTGACGTGAAATTCAGGATTCTCGGCTGTGGGGCGGCCATCGCCACTTCTTCCATGGCCAGCGAACTGGCACGAGGGAAGCCGCTGGATGAGGTGTTGAAACTCACGGATCAGGATATTGCGGACGCGTTGGGAGGGCTGCCTGAGGATAAAATGCATTGCTCGGTCCTGGCGGTAACAGCACTGCATACGGGCATCATGCGCTACCTCGCCGCCAGCGGAAAGATTGGACAGTGACAGCGTCCACACTGTTGCAAAAATGTGTTTTTGCTCAGTGAACAGTCCAGATTTCCAAGCGTGATGCAAAGCTTTTTATTTCTGATACCATGGTAAGAACAGGTTTCGTTACCTGGCGGAAAGCATGAGAAAGCTTCGCATCCACAGATCGCACAAGGAGGTAAATTATGGCGGAAAAACCGAAGGTAGGGTGTGCTCGTCCGACCGGCGGACTGGTCGGGCAGGCGGAGGCAACGCAGCAGCAACATGAAGCGCAAACGCAAAAGGAGGTAAGAAAAATGATCCAGGTAGGAAAACCGGCCCCGGACTTTGTTGCTCCCGCGTATCACAAAGGGGAGTTCACCTCCGTGAAGCTGTCGGAGCATTTGGGCAAATGGGTTGTTCTCTGTCTCTATCCGGGTGACTTCACCTTTGTCTGAGCAACCGAGATAGCGGCGGTCGCCGCTCGTTACGAGGATTTCAGGAAGCTCGGCGTTGAGGTGTTGTCGATGAGTGTCGACAGTGTCTTTGTCCACAAGATGTGGGACGATAACGAACTGTCGAAAATGGTGAAGGGCGGTATTCCCTTCCCGATGCTGTCAGACGGTGGCGGCAAGGTCGGGTCTGCGTTTGGCGTGTATGACGATGATGCCGGGGTTGAAAACCGGGGCAGATTTATCATCGATCCCGAAGGGGTAATTCAGGCATTCGAAGTTCTTACACCACCTGTCGGCAGGCATGTTGCGGAAACCTTGCGCCAGATCCAGGCCTTCCAGTTGGTGAGAGAGAGTAAGGGTGCCGAGGCAACCCCGTCAGGCTGGAAGCCGGGAAAAATGACCCTCAAACCCGGTCCGGAGCTTGTGGGCAGGGTGTGGGAAGTCTGGAAAACCGAGATGGAATCCGACTAGAGATGGCTGAAGGAGGCGGTAATGGCTGATGGTTTTTCGATTGCCCTGACCTCCAGCATACTGGCCGCGGCGGTCACGTCAGCAGGCATTTACACCATTCGCCACTTTGGTGAGTGGGGCCGGCGGAACACCATCTATTTTGTCAGTTTTGCGGCCGGGGTTCTTATTTCCGCCTCCTTCATGCACATTGTTCCCAGATCATTCGCGATGAATGCCCGTGCCCCGGTCTATCTGCTTGCCGGGTACTTCGGCATGCACCTTTTCAACCGCTTCATTACCGCATTCATCTGTGAAAGGAATCCAGACGGGCAGTATGGCATCGGTCTTGTGCCCCTGCTCGGGATTGGTTTCCATTCATTCATCGATGGGTTCGTGTATTCCATTGCTTTCAGCGTCAGCATCTTTACCGGCATACTGGCCACCATCGGCATGGTGCTCCATGAATTCCCCGAAGGTATCATTACCTATCTGCTTCTGCTCAAAGGCGGATTCAGTGAGAGCAAGTCGCTGCGGCTCTCCTTTCTGGCCGCTGCCCTGACCACGCCGCTCGGGATGCTTGTGTCATATCCATGTATCAGCCGCATCGACAGTTCGATTCTCGGGGCGCTTCTGGCAGTGTCAGCGGGGGCACTGATTTATGTGGGTGCCACGCATCTTTTGCCCCAGGCGGAAAAAGAGCCAAAGAAATACAGCATAATCGCATTTATTGCCGGCATTGCGGTTGCCGTGGTAATAGTTCTTTCCAAAGCATAGGCAGAGTCGAAGCGCGGGCCTTGGGGCCTGATGGATCATTTTTCATGTCAGGGATAGCAGTAGGAGACTGTCGGTCTTAGGGCAAATCTGCTGCAAATTCATCTGGACGGTTCATATTTCGACGCTTTTTTGGGTAATAGAACAACTATTACCCTGCAAAATCGACAAAATCTGTTTTCGCCCAGCCGAATTTTCGCTTTGATTTCCTAAGTCCGACAGACTCCTAGGCGTTTTTACTTCCTGCCACCGGTCAAGGGAGCCGATGGAAAAGGCTCATCCCTTCGGTTAGAAGGAGGCACGGCAATGACATCAATTCTTGAAAAAGGCGGAGGAACATTCGGCGGTCTAAAACTATTACTCTGCGAGAACCCGCTTCCCCCCATCGAGGAAGCAATTACCGCCGCCCAGGCGGAGGCGCCTTTCGGCAATTACTACACCGAGCCATATTCAGAACCCCTGCGCCGCTTTCTCAGTGAAAGCATCGGGGTACCGGAGCGGCTGATCCACATCAACGCCGGTTCCGAGCTGATCCTGCGCCAGCTGTTCGATCGGCTTGGACAGCGGGTCCACCTGCTGACTCCCACCTATGTGCTGTTCCCGGAGATTGCACGAAGCTATACTGAAACCCGACTGCCGCCGGAGCGTGACTTTGCCTTTGATCTTGCCGCTCTTGCCGTTCCCGATGGTACGACGCTGGTAGCGATCGTGAACCCCAATAACCCCAACGGCGGGGTCTTTGACATGTCTCCCCTGCCGGAACTCCTTGTGCGTTATCCGGATACGCATTTCCTCGTGGACGAGGCGTTCATCGGCATGGGAGGAGAGTCCGTCGCCCAGATGGTACCCCAGTACCGCAACCTGCTGGTGACGCGCACCCTCTCCAAGGCCCACAGCCTGGCCGGATTCCGCGTCGGCTATGCCGTCCTTCCCGAGGTCCTGGCGGACGATCTCAACACCCACAACGACGCCTATCCGCTGGCCCGGCCCAGCCAGGCCGCTGCCCTGGCAACCCTGCTGCACGAGGAGAAAATTCGCGACAGGGCAATACAGTTACGCACTTGGGCCGGGCAGCTTGCTGCCGAACTGCGAGCCCTTGGGGTACGTACCTTTCCCTCGGAAACCTACTTTTTCCTGGCGGATTTTGCTCCCCACGATGCCGGCGAGGTGGCTGAACGCCTGAAAGAGCGGGGTATACTCATCAAGCCCCTGCGCGATCCGCTGCTGGGACCGGGCTTCATGCGCATTACTACCGCACTGCCTGAAGACAACATACACTTCATCGCGGCCATCAAGGAGCTGCTGTGACGCACCGTAATGTCGTTTTCGACCAACACCTCCTTCGCTACGAAGAGTGGTTCGCCACACATGCCCCGGCCTATTACTCCGAACTGCTGGAGGTTCGGGCGCTGCTGCCATGCGCGGGGAACGGTTTGGAGATTAGGGTCGGAACCGGCCGCTTTGCGGCTCCACTTGGAGTGCGGGCCGGGGTAAAGGAGCTTTTGTCGTTATCAGGGGTATGACAACGTAACATGACAGCATGCGGACATTGATCAATACTCAAGAGATGTTCAGCAGTTGACCGATTTTCCTTCTGGATGGCTCTACTGGAGAACGCCGGAAGGGCGAATGCATGTGTCTGGAGAAATGCCGCAGGAAACCCGGGGAGACTGAAACTGGTGTTCCCGGGATAGTAGCTGAAACAGCACCAAGGGAACCGGCAGGGTAGGAGGAGCGTCGCCATGGTAGACGAACAAAGAATTCGAGATGCGGTAAAGGGTGTCCTGGACCCGGAGTTGAAAAAGAGCCTGCTGGATCTTGGCATGATTCGGGATATCCACGTGGAAAATAGCCTGGTCAGGCTTACCCTGGCTCTTACCACCTCAAAGTGCCCGAAGAAAGAAGCCATGATTGCTGAGATCAGACGAGTGGTTGGGGAACTGACCGGTGTCACCGGAGTGGAGATACAGCTTACTACCTTGAGCAAGGAAGACCTCCAGGGATTGTTTCCGCAACACCCCTTGGTCGGCTTGGGAAAGGTGCGTCATGTTGTCGCTGTTGCCAGCGGCAAGGGTGGGGTCGGCAAGACTACCATCGCGGTAAATGTAGCCCTCGCTTTGGCAGGAATGGGCAAACGGGTTGGCCTTCTCGATGCGGATGTCTATGGACCAAGTGTTCCGGTTATGCTGGCAGTCAATGATTCGCCGGAATGGGAAAACCAGATGATGATTCCTGTTGAAAAATTCGGGCTCAGGATCATGTCGTTAGGCATGATTACTGAAAAGGGCCAGCCGGTCGTTTGGAGAGGTCCGCTTGTTGCTAAAGCCATTAACCAGTTGTTGGGCCAGGTCATGTGGGGGGACCTGGATTATCTGGTTGTGGATCTTCCGCCGGGAACGGGAGACCCTTCCATTACGGTCGCGCAATCTATTCCTCATGCCAGTGTCCTGATGGTGACAACACCGCAGGAAGTTGCTCTGGCCGATGTCCGCCGGTCCATCCAATTGTTCAACAAATTCAACATCAGCATCATTGGATTGGTCGAGAACATGTCCTATTTTTTCTGTGGTCATACCGAAAACCCGATTGAGATTTTTGGCCGGGGTGGAGGTAAAAAATTGAGCGAAGAGTTCGGCTTGCCTTTGTTGGGGGAAATACCCCTTGATAGGGAAATCGGAAAAGGTGGCGACTCGGGGGTACCGCTGATGGTTTCGGCGCCGGACTCCGAACCGGGTCGAATCTTTCAGGTCATGGCAGAAAAAATTATAAAGATTACGCAATAACAAAAATTGACTCGCCGGCAATGCTCAGGGCGAGCAGGTGAGAATAAAATGCCGGCCGTATTTATTGGCGGGCTTCCCGATCGGTTGTTGCAGAAGACGTTACCAATGCTGATTTGACCACGGAAATTACCGGCATTGGAATCTCAATGATGGAATTAATTTTGACACGTGATCGGTCGTAAAGCTCTGCGGTGAAGGGCATCCCACGATTTTTGCGGTCACTAATTTCTGATTGAGCGCCGTTCAAATTCCCCATAAGAAAAAAATATAAAAAAACTTGCCAAATACATATAGGTGTATTATACATATACCTAATTAATCTATTTATTCCGATATTCAATTACATGCATCGCAATGGATTTTTAAGCGATACCAAGAAAAGAAAGGCGACAAGCGCATGGAAATGGATCAAATACTTGCGAAGTTCGGAAAAGAGGCCAAACACCTGGTTCCTATTCTTCAGGAAATTCAAAGCAGTATCGGATATGTTTCGCTGGACTCGCAGCGAACGGTTGCCGATTATCTGCATCTACCGGTAAGCAAGGTGTATGGGATTGTGAGTTTCTACAATTTTTTCAAGGCGAATCCTCCCGGCAGGCATCAGATTTCCGTCTGCATGGGCACTGCCTGTTATGTCAGGGGGGCGGGCAAGCTCATTGACAAGATTCGGGCGGATTACGGAATCAATCCCGGAGAAACCAGCGAGGACCGCCGGTTTTCCCTTGAAGAAGTCAGGTGCGTAGGGTGTTGCGCCATTGGGCCCGTGCTTACCGTGGACGGAGACGTGTATGGCGGTATGACCCCCGATAAAACTCCGTCAGTGCTGGAAAAATACAAGTAGAGGTATTGCCATGCGTATACAGACATTTGAAGAGCTTTCACGGCAGAGAAAAAAGATAGCGGAAGACAGGGCAAAGGACCAGAGCAAGACGCGGATTATCGTCTACGGGTCCACATGCGGTCATGCGTCCGGTTCAGGCAAGGTGCTGGACGCCGTGCGCGAAGAACTAAAGGCTTGCGGTGGGGACGATGTTCTCGTTCTGGAACACGGCTGTATGGGGTGCTGTTTTATTGAGCCGTACATTTCGATCCAGCAGGAAGGGCTTGGCTTCACCGTGTACGGGTATCTTGACGGCAAGAAAGCCGCCGAGGTCGTGCGCAGCCACGTGGTGAAAGGGGAAATCCTCGATACGAACAGGGTAGATCTCACCATGCCTTTTTTTGCCAACCAGGAAAGAAGGATAACGGAACTGCTCGGCGAGATAAACCCGTTTCGTATTGAAGATTATATCTTTCACGAAGGGTATGCGGCGTTGGCCATGGCCCTGCAAAAGGACAGTGCGGAAACGCTGGAAGAGGTGAAGGCCTCCGGCCTGAGAGGACGGGGCGGTGCTGGCTTCCCTACCGGTAGAAAGTGGGAATTTGCCCGGAACGCCGCGGGGGACCAGAAATACATCGTCT
>RPRC01000241.1 GCA_003857395.1 Geobacter sp. | reverse complement strand
TTTGAAACCCTTGCCAACCTGGCTACCAAGGCTGCCGTGGAAGGGGCCGGCAAGTACCGGATACATACTCCCCTCATCCATTTGACCAAAGCCGAAATAATCCGGCGGGGGCTTGAACTGGGCGTTGATTACGGGAAGACTCATTCCTGCTATGACCCGACACCAGAGGGTCTCGCCTGTGGGCAGTGCGATTCCTGCCGCTTGCGGCTCAAGGGGTTTGCGGAGGCAGGGGTAAAGGATCCGCTGGCATATGTTCTGAGGGGTGAGGGGTGAAGGGTACGGAGAAAAAAGGGGCGGCCGCTCCCATGAGTGATGTGCAGAAAACACCGGATTTCCGCAAGCTTGCCATCAACAAAGTGGGGGTCAAGGATATTTCGTATCCCATCGTGGTGATGGACAAGAACGACGCCTTCCAGCATACCGTGGCACGGGTAAATATGTACGTGGATCTTCCCCACCATTTCAAGGGGACTCATATGAGCCGTTTTGTGGAGATCCTGAATGCACACCGCAAAGAGATGGCTCTGGACAAGATGGAGACCACGCTCCAGAATATCAAGGAAAAGCTCGGCGCATCCAGCGCCCACCTGGAAATGGAGTTCCCCTACTTTATTGAGAAGCGTGCTCCGGTATCCGGTGCCCTGAGTCTCATGGAATATACCTGCCGTTTCCTCGCCACCCTGTCCACTGATTTTGACTTCATCCTGGAGATCCGGGTCCCGGTTACCTCGCTCTGTCCGTGCAGCAAGGAACTGAGCCGTTTCGGTGCGCACAACCAGCGTGGCATCATTGCCGTGCAGGTGCGATACCGGGAATTTGTCTGGATAGAGGACTTGGTTGTTGCCATCGAAGAGTGCGGCAGCAGTCCGGTCTATTCCCTGCTGAAGAGGGAGGATGAAAAGTTCGTCACCGAGCAGGCCTTCGAAAACCCCCGTTTCGTGGAGGATATGGTCCGTGAGGCGGCACTCCGTCTCCTGAAGATGGATAATATCACCTGGTTTGCCGTGTCGGCGGAAAATTTCGAATCCATCCATAATCATTCAGCCTATGCTGCCATCGAAATCGACAAGGAAAAATCCACAAAAGTGGATTAAATATGTGGATAACTATGTTGATAAGTGGCTAGACTGTGGATAAAACTAATTTTTTATAGGGATTGCTCATCGTTGACCGTATGGATAAAGCGTTACTTATTTTTGCCAAACAGCCCCTTCCCGGAAAGGTCAAAACGCGCCTTACTCCCCCCTTTTCCTTTCAAGAGGCAGCTGATATCTATCGCTGCATGCTCTCAGATACTCTGACCAAGCTCACCGATCTTCCCGGAGTTGAAAAATTTCTTTTTTTCGAGTCATCTCCCGGGGCTGAGGACTTTTTCCAGAAAGCTTTTCCCGGAGTCAGGACGTTTCCACAACAAGGTGATGGTCTTGGTGACCGTCTTGAGAAGGCCTTCGAGACAGTCTTTGCCCTGGGATTCGAATCGGCAGCAGCAATCGGCACGGATTCGCCAGACTTACCCCTGTCGTATCTTGAGGAGCCTTTTCGCCTTCTCGAAGAGGGTGGGGCGGATGTTGTTTTCGGTCCGGCAGTGGATGGCGGTTATTATCTGGTGGCTTTAGAAAGGTCTTGTCCTGAACTTTTTCGAGATATTCCCTGGAGCACGAACCGGGTGCTGGAAAGAAGCATGGCATCAGCCGCTACCCTTGGGTTACGGGTAGAATGTTTGCCGATCTGGCATGACATGGATACGGTTGAAGACCTGAAAAAATTTCTTGCTGCGGGAAATTCGGAGTACGCACCGCGTACGCTCCGTTTTCTGCGGGAGAAGGGAATCTGACCGGCCGTCTTTTTTTATTTCAGTACCGTTACCTCATACCCTTTTGTTTCAAGATGCTTGAGGATGGTTCTGATGTGTTCAAAGCCTCTGGTTTCCAGTTCCAGAATTACCTCGCTTTTGCCTAGGGGGAGTGAGATACATCGCCGGTCATGGGCTATGTAGAAGATGTTCGCATTGACCGCGGCGATTTCCGCGGAAAGCCTTGCTAAAGAGCCGGGGATGTCTTCCAGTGCAACCTTGAGCTTTACGTAACGTCCCCCTGCAACGAGTCCCCGCTCAACAACCATCGAGAGAGTTCTCACATCGATATTGCCTCCCGACAAAAGGCAAACGGTTTTTCCCTGCGGGAATTTTGTCTTGCCATGGAGGAGCGCGGCCAGAGTCACTGCTCCAGCTCCCTCCACAAGAAGCTTCGATCGTTCCAGCAGCAGGACTATTGTCTGGGCGATCTCCTCTTCTTCTACCAGTACCACCTCGTCGACTTTGTTGCGAATGATGCGGAAGGTGTTCTCTCCCGGTCTTTTTACGGCAATTCCGTCGGCAAGACTGAATTCGAGCAGAGTCTCCAAGATGACTCCCTTTTTCAGGGAAAAATGCATGGCAGGGGCGGTGGCCGTTTCCACCCCTATGACTTTCACCTTCGGGTGGGTCTCCTTGATGGCGGTAGCGACCCCGGAAATCAGGCCCCCTCCGCCAATCGGAACGATAATGGTAGAAAGATCCGGGATCTCGGCCAGGATTTCCAGTCCGATGGTGCCTTGACCGGCCATGATGAGAGGATCTTCAAAGGGATGGATAAAAAGGCTGTCCATTTCTTTCTGTCGAACAAGAGCCGCTGCATACGCTTCATCGAAATTCCTGCCGGTCAGGACAACCTGTGCTCCGTAGTCCCTGACGGCGTGGAACTTCTGGAGCGGGGTGTTTTCGGGCATGAACACGAGCGACGGTACTTTCAGAAGCGACGCGGCGAAGGCGACTCCCTGGCCGTGGTTACCCGCAGATGCAGTGATGACGCCGTTGACCAAACTTTCTCGCGGCTGGGAAAGGATGAAGTTGAGTGCGCCACGGATTTTGAAGGATCCGGTGCGCTGCAGGTTTTCGCACTTGAAGAAGACGGGCAGGCCAAGTCGTTCGCTGAAAGAGTGCGAGGGAATCAATTCGGTGCGTCGAACTTTGTTCTCGAGTCTTTCGGCTGCTTCCTGGATGAGCTGGTAGTCGAGCATGAGGACTCCTGGCTGGAAAGATCAATGGTGATAGCCATATGCTTGTGCTGATTTCCCTTAAGTAAAGTCTAACAGAGGGCCGGGGCGTGGTCAATTCCGGGTTTTTCTGGTGCGGAGCGTTGCAATTTGCCGGATCTGCTGGTAACGTAGCAAAAAAGTTATTTCGGAGGCTTCAATTCATGGATATTACCCATCATCGTCTTCTGATTCTTGGTTCCGGTCCAGCTGGATATACTGCTGCTGTGTATGCCGCGCGCGCAAACCTGGAGCCGGCCCTGATAACCGGTCTGCAGCAGGGGGGGCAACTCACGACAACAACCATGGTTGATAACTGGCCCGGGGACCCGGATGGAGTACTGGGAACCGATCTTATGGAGCGGATGCTGCGACACGCTGAACGATTTGAAACCAAGATCATCTACGACCATATCAACAGGGCAGACTTGTCGCAACGGCCCTTCTTGCTGGAAGGGGATGCCGGCGCCTATACCTGTGATGCCCTGATCATCGCCACGGGTGCCTCGGCCAAATACCTGGGGCTCCCATCTGAGGAGGCTTTCAAAGGAAAAGGGGTTTCTGCCTGTGCCACCTGCGACGGTTTCTTCTATCGGGGGAAAAACGTTGCGGTTATCGGAGGAGGCAGCACAGCTGCCGAAGAGGCTCTCTATCTTTCAAACATTGCCGCTCATGTCACGGTTGTGCATCGTCGGGACCAGTTGAGAGCGGAAAAGCACCTGGCCGACGCGTTGATCGAGAAGAACAAGACGGGCAATGTGACCATAGAGTGGAACAGTATGCTAGATGAGGTGCTTGGTGACGAATCCGGCGTAACCGGCGTGCGTTTGCTGAACAAGGACGGCTCCAGCAAGGAAGTCCCGGTTCATGGTGTATTTATTGCCGTCGGTTTTAAGCCCAATACTGACCTTTTCGAAGGGCAGCTTGAGATGACGGATGGCTACATCAATACCCGCTGCGGACAGGAAGGGAATGTTACTGCTACGAGTGTTCCGGGCGTCTTCGCTGCCGGTGATGTGCAGGACCAGCACTACCGTCAGGCGATTACTTCCGCCGGAACGGGTTGTATGGCGGCACTGGATGCGGAAAAGTATCTGGAGAAGATGAAGTCTTGATCTTCAGATTAGCTCAAGTTGAATAAAAGGGGTGTCTGAAAAACGCCCCTTTCCCGCGTTCTGGCAGTGAAATCGTTACGATTAATCAGCTATTTAATTCGTTGACATGAATTCCTGATACTGTTACATTCAAAACCTTTGAAGAGGGCCGGGATAACGATTCCGGTTGATCATACTAATGCCGTGTACAGCGCAGTAGAAAGAATTGAAAGTGACATTTCCCCGGAACATCGAAGCCTCCCTGCCAAAAGGAGTTGCTGATTTTCTCCCTGAAAAGGCAGCAAAAATTGGCTATATCCAGGAAAGAATCCTCAAGGTTTTTGAATTGTGGGGATTCAGGCGCATCATTACCCCGCTCCTTGAGTTTCAGGATGTCATGTCCCTTGCCATGGGTGACGATCTCAAGGAGAGAGTCTTTCGGTTTGATGACCGCCAGACAGGCAAGCTTCTCGTTATTCCTCCCGATATCACTCCCCAGATCGCACGGATTGTTGCAACAAGGATGACAGGGTATCCCTTGCCCCACAGGCTTTATTACAGTGGCAGGGTGCTTCGTCATGCCGAACTCCAGTCCGGACGCAGCAGGGAAATTTTTCAAGCCGGCGTGGAACTTATCGGGCTTGATTCTCCTGAAGCAGATGCGGAGATGGCGGCGATAGCCGTAGAAGTATTGAAAAGTCTCGGTTTTCACGGTTTTAAGGTTGCCATCGGCCAGGTAGAGTTTTTTCGGGGGATAATGGATTCAGCTGACTTTTCACCGACGTCGCGGGACCTTCTCCGCAATGCCATTGGCAAGAAAGATGTTTCAGCCCTCCGCGCGCTGCTGGAAAATGAACCTGTTGCTGACGCGGTGAAGGAAGAGCTCTTGGCGCTGCCCCGCCTCTTTGGTGGGCCGGAGGTCCTGTGCGAGGCTGAGCGGCGAGTGACCAATGAACGCTCCCGTAAAGCGTTGGACAATATTGCTCAGGTACTCGATGTTCTCGATATTTATGGGGTCAGCGATTATCTGACAATCGACCTTGGAGAAATACGCGGTCTCGACTATTATACCGGTGTTACTTTGGAAGGATTTGTGGCTGGTGTCGGCGAACCGGTGTGCAGCGGCGGTAGATATGATAATCTGACGGCACACTATGGTTTCCCTGCGCCTGCCACCGGTTTTGCTTTCAATATCATGGCTCTGCTGACTGCTGCTGAAAAAAGGCCTGATGTGGAGGCAAGCAAGACCGGCGATTTCCTTATCTTTAATACAAAGGAAGACCGCCGGGAGGCTTTGGAGATTGCCAAGCGACTGAGGAAAAAAGGTTTCAGCGTGGCCAGGGATATTATCCGGAGATCTCTGAGCGAGTCCCTGGAGTATGCCAGGAAAATGAATATTTTGCATATGATAGTCATTGGTGCCGATGGCTGTGCCGATGATCACGTATATGTTGTAAGGGTTGCTGACAAAAAAGGGATTACAGTCGCCAAGGGCGATCTGTGCAGAAAAGACTTTCCCTCCAGCTTCGGCCCCTTGCAGGGAGATTAGGAATGGCGAACGTTGTTGTGGTTGGCGCCCAGTGGGGCGATGAAGGAAAAGGTAAGGTAGTTGATATCTTTACTGAATATGCTGACGATGTAATCCGTTTCCAGGGTGGAAATAACGCGGGTCATACCCTCGTTGTCGGGAATGAGAAGGTCATTCTCCACCTTATTCCGTCCGGGATCCTGCATCCGGGCAAGAGATGCATTATCGGTAACGGGGTTGTGCTTGACCCGGAGGTTTTCCTTCAGGAAGTCACTGCGCTGAAAGCCGGAGGCCGTTTGCCGGATGATTCCTGCCTTCTCCTGAGCGAGTCACTCCATATAATCATGCCGTACCATAAGAAAATTGACATCGCGCGGGAGAAAAAGTGCGGGTCCGGAAAGATCGGCACGACCGGTCGTGGAATCGGTCCCTGTTATGAGGACAAAATAGGCCGACGCGGCATCAGGCTTATGGAGCTGCTTGATAAGGACTGTTTTGCCAGGAAGCTCCGGGAAAATCTTGAAGAAAAGAATTTTCTTCTGGAAAAATATCTTGGAGAAGAACCGCTCCATTTCGATGAAATATATGAAGCCTATTGCGGGTACGCCGACATTCTCCGCAAGTATGTTGCGGACACCCCCCTCATTCTCAGCCAGGATATTGCCTCAGGGAAGAAAATTCTTTTTGAAGGTGCCCAAGGTACGATGCTGGACATCGATTATGGTACCTATCCCTTTGTTACCTCTTCCTCAACCTGTGCCGGGGGTGCTTGTACCGGAAGTGGCGTCGGTCCCAGAGATATCCATGAAATTATCGGCATTTCGAAAGCGTATGTCACCAGGGTAGGAAGCGGTCCTTTCCCTACAGAGCTGGAGGACGATTTTGGTGAAAGGCTCCGGACGGCGGGTGGAGAATTCGGCTCAACAACAGGGCGTCCACGAAGATGCGGCTGGTTTGATGCGCTTGTAGCCCGGTACTCAGTCAGAATCAATGGCTTAACGGGAATCGCGCTTACCAAACTGGATGTTCTGAGCGGTTTTGATACAATCAAAGTGTGCACCGGGTACCGTTACGAGGGACAGCTGTTAACGGAACTCCCTGCCTCCATGGAGATTTTTTCAAACTGTCAACCGGTTTACGAAGAGCTTCCCGGGTGGTGTTCCGACCTCACCTCGGTAAGAAGAATTGAAGATCTGCCGGAGAATGCCCGCAACTATGTAAAGAGGCTTGAAGAGTTGGTCATGTGTCCGATTACCCTTGTTTCGGTTGGCCCCAGGAGGGATGAAACGATCATCCTGAGAAATCCTTTCCTGTAAGAGAAAAATTTACATGGATCAAAAAAATGCTTGACCCGGAGAGTTTGGTATAGTATAAAGTCCATCTTGACAATTTAGAGCCGCTAGCTCAGTCGGTAGAGCACCTGACTTTTAATCAGGTGGTCGTTGGTTCGACCCCAACGCGGCTCACCATTTTAGTCCCCATCGTCTAGCCCGGCCCAGGACACCGCCCTTTCACGGCGGCGACGCCGGTTCAAATCCGGCTGGGGACGCCAAATCAAAAAAAACGAGACTGCTCACATAACGTGATCAATCTCGTTTTTTTTGTATCTGCAAGAATCTTTTCCTCTCTTGTTTTACTCGATGTTCTGTTAATCTACGACGGATTTCTACTGAAGGATCAGGGCGTCCTGTCCACCGGAGTGTTCTGTGCTGGAGCATCCTCTTTGCTTGTAGCTCGTCATTGAAATCTTTCCAAATTCCGTCTCTGCGCGTTTCCGTTCAAGTGTTCTATATTAGAACTGTGTTCTTTCTGGTTACATCTGAAAAAAAGCTCTATACAGGTTTTATTTTCTGATGTATGTTAGGCGCACTGAACAAAGTCCCTAAATTGAACACAGGACAGCGTTTCCATGGCTTAATGGTTCTTGAAAAGACGGGCTTTTTTGGTGGCATGTAAATTGCTTTCTCAGAACGATGTTTTGGATTTATTTTTTTGACAGGGAAGGAGGTGCGAAACAAGTCAACGCGAAGCTCGTGTCATGGAAGAGAGTTTGCCTCAGGCTGGTATTTTGATTGATCTCGTTATCCAAATTTCGGGTGTCTCAAGAACGCTGGCAGCTTAAATGATGTTATGAAGGTTGAGGGGGAGAAAATATCGCGCTGCCCGTGTATCGCGATTGAGGTACGACCTCTGTAGTTGCTTTTCTGTTGTGTTTTTTCAGTCTCCTGTGAGCTGATTGCCCAAAGCGGGCGAAAGCCTTCAACTTTGAAGGAGCGACCTATTTTAATTACCATGAAGAAGGAGGAAAAGAATGAAAAGAGCTAAAGTCAGTAGTGCGATTATTGGTTTCTTGGGTTTTGCTGCCCTGCTTTTGGTGGCGAGCACTCCCGCAAAAGCAGCTTTTGTTGTCGGTGGCGAGAATGGCTGGCAGATGAGTTTTGATGGTATGATCAATGCCTTTATGGTCTATACCGTGCAAGACAATGTTCAGGATAAAAATGGAAACATTCTGTCGAATACTGCGACTCAAGGTTTCAGTACGCGTACCGGCTTACTACCGAGTATCTTCGCATTTAATGTGAAGTCGCCGACCATAGATGGCGTCGATTACGCAGCGCGTATTGGTCTCTATCCCCAAATCCAGAATAACAACTCACGGACCGGTTTTGGTCCCGATACGATCGGTGCATTGGATGGCGGCGGAGGATCAAGAATTGATATCCGTGAAGTTTTCTTCACTGCGGACGGAAAATTTGGCCAATTCCTCATTGGTCGTGCTCTTAATCTCTATCAGGGCAAAAACATCCTCACAGATATGACTCTGATTGGTGTTGGTGTTCCCCTTGATACAGCAGGCGCAGGCACTACTCTCGGAAATATCGGTTACGGATATTCTTACCCGTCCTTCGGACCCCAGTTCCGTTATACCTCACCGGACTTTTCTGGGCTGAAAGTTGCACTTGCAGTTGCAGACCCGAGCAGAATTGGTTCTGCAAACGGAGATTGGGCAACCAAGACCAACCAACCTCGCTTTGAAATGGAGCTGTCTTATGCA
>RPRC01000240.1 GCA_003857395.1 Geobacter sp. | reverse complement strand
GTTTCAATAATAATTCCGGTTAAACCGGGGGGCGCTGTGCGTGCCCTCGACAGTTTGCGGAACGTCGAATATCCTGAAAATTCTTTTGAGGTATTGGTTGCCGAGGGGACGTGCCCGAGTCGCCAGCGCAATCTGGCAGCCCAGGAGGCCCAGGGGGCACTCCTCTATTTTCTGGATGATGATTCCCTCGTTTCTCCAGATTTTCTGACGCGGGCGGTGCGCCACTACCGGCAAGACAAGGTTGCCGTGGTCGGAGGGCCCTCTCTCACCCCGGAGGAGGATTCACCCCTTCGCCAGGCCTTCGGACTTGCCCTTGCTTCGCCCTTCGGAGCAGGAAGTGTCTGCAACCGCTATCGCCGCCACGGTGTCTGCCGGGAAACCGGCGATCACGAACTGATCCTCTGCAACCTCAGTATCTCGGCCGCTGTTTTCAACGAGGCCGGCGGCTTCGACGAGCGACTCTATCCCAATGAGGAAAACGAGTTACTGGTGAGGCTTCGCCGCTCGGGCTGGAAGCTGATTCATGATCCCGGGCTGGCGGTCTACCGCAGTCAGCGTCCGACCTTTCCCGCCTTTGTCCGCCAGCTGTTCGGCTATGGCCGGGGACGGGCTCAACAGATCCTTCTGGGCGGGGGAATCAATATTGCTTCCTTTGTTCCGGTCTTTTTTCTGCTGTACCTCCTGAGTTTGCCCTTTCTCCAGCGACCTGTTTACTATCTGCCGCTTTTATGCTACCTAGTGATGGTTCTTACCGTGGCATTTCGCGCTGCCGTCACGAGCGGGAAAACAGGCCCCGCGTTCCTGCTCCCGCTGCTTTTTCCCGTCCTCCACCTATCCTATGGTGCCGGTTTGCTGTCTGGTCTCGCTGTCTATGGTGCCGGGAAGAGGAAGCGGCCAACCGGCAGCGTGACGGTGAAGCGGATTAAATCTTTTGGCAGCGGTCGCAGCTGAGAGACCTTGTGCCGAAGTCTGCCGCGCTCTGTAGTATATTTTTCAATGTTTCCGGTTCATGGTGAAAGCTTGGCGGTTGTTCCCGGTTTTTCCTGGTCCTTGGTGAGAAAGGTGGTAGTGTTTGGATCTCAGTATCGTAGTGCCGATTTTCAATGAGGAAGAAAATGTCTCAGCCCTTCATCGTGAGGTCGTTGCGGCGTTGGAAAAGTATGAGATAGCCTATGAACTCATTCTGGTTGATGACGGTTCGACGGACGGCTCGCTGCGGCTGCTCCGCGAGATTGCCGCTGAGGACCCGCGGGTCAAGGTGATCAGCTTTCGGCGCAACTTTGGCCAGACGGCCGCGATGGCAGCCGGCTTTGATGCGGCTTCAGGAATGGTCGTCATCCCTATGGACGGTGATCTGCAGAATGACCCGGCCGATATTCCAAAACTGCTGGCAAAGATTGACGAGGGCTACGACGTGGTTTCCGGCTGGCGTCGGGACCGGAAAGATACTTTCATTAACCGGACCCTGCCGTCGATCCTGGCGAACAGTTTCATCTCCCGGATGACCGGGATCCGGCTCCACGACTACGGCTGCACCCTGAAGGCCTATCGCCGGGAAGTCCTGGAAGGAATCAATCTCTACGGCGAGATGCACCGCTTTGTCCCGGCCCTCGTCTCTCAATTCGGAGCGAAGGTGACCGAGATTCCGGTCGGGCATCGTCCGCGTCTCTACGGGACGAGCAAATACGGCATTTCCCGAACCATGCGCGTGATCCTGGACCTGCTGACGGTAAAATTCCTCCTCAACTATTCGACCCGGCCAATTCAACTCTTCGGCCGGCTCGGCATCTATACGCTGCTTGCCTCGTTCTGTACCGGTGGAGCCACGGTTTATATGAAACTCTTCCAGAGCACCAGCATGAACCGGAATCCATTGTTGCTCCTTACCGCTTTTCTCATCTTCATGGGCGTGCAGTTCATCGTCCTGGGTCTGCTCGGTGAAGTGAACGCCCGGACTTACTATGAGGCCCAGGGAAAGCAGATTTACGTGGTGAAGGAAAGGATCAATCTCGATTCCTGAGAACAAGGCCATCCGTTCTCATATTATTTGCAATCAAGATGACACGGTTTCCGTAGGGGCACCCCCGTGAGGGTGCCCTGATTTTGCCCCCGCCTGGCCGCCCAGAACCGGGCAACCACACGGGGTTGCCCCTACACAAGATGTCTGCGGGCGAGAGAAAGTTTCAGGAGTTCATTCTTGAAAAACGGAAAACTCCGCATCCTGATGCTGGCCCCCACCCCGTATTTTTCCGACCGCGGCTGTCATGTGAGGATTTACGAAGAGGCGCGCGCCCTGATCCGGCGCGGCCATGAAGTGCGCATCGTCACCTATCACCTGGGCCGGGACATGGTCGGTATTCCCACCATACGTATCCCGGCGGTGCCTTGGTACCGCAAGCTTGCAGCCGGCCCGTCCTGGCATAAACCCTATCTTGATATACTTCTCTTCTGCACGGCAGCATCAGAAATTCGCCGTTTTCGTCCCGACCTGCTCTATGCCCATCTTCACGAAGGGGCGTTTCTCGGAATTTTTCTGAAAATGTTTTTTCGGATTCCGCTGCTGTTTGATTGCCAGGGGAGCCTGACCACGGAGATTGTTGACCACAATTTTGTCCGACCGGGTTCTTTGCCGTATCGCCTGTTTCGCCTGATCGAGGGCTTTGTCAATTCCCGCGCTGATCTGATTCTTACCAGCTCAGGCCCGGCTGCCAGCGACCTGCGAGAGCATTGGGATGTTCCGGTGGATCGGGTCCGTGCGCTGATGGATGGGGTCGATACCGGGGAATTTCGGCCTTTCGAACGAGAAGAGGTGAAGAGGGAGCTGCATCTGCCCGCCGGAGTCCCGGTGGCGGTCTTTCTCGGTGTTCTCAACCGTTACCAGGGGATCGACATTCTTCTGGACGTGATAAAGATCATCCGGGACCGGGGCATTCCGCTTCACTTCCTGATTATGGGTTTTCCCCACCATCACTACCAGCAGCGAGCGGTTGCGGAAGGGCTCTCCGGCCGGGTTACCTTTACCGGCAGAATTGACTATCGTGATGCGGCACGCCTGCTTTCGGCCGGGGATGTGGCCCTATCCCCGAAGGTTTCTCTTTCCGAAGCAAATGGCAAGCTTTTCAATTACATGGCCTGTGGCATTCCGGTCCTTGCTTTCGACACCCCGATCAACCGGGAGATCTTGGGAGACGCCGGTGTCTATGCGCGTTTTGCCGATGCCGCGGACTTTGCTGCTCGTCTGGAAGAGTTAATTCTGCAGAAAGGGCTTCGTCAGGAGTTGGCTGAAAAGGTCAGGCAAAAAGCGGTCGAGGAGCACTCCTGGGAGGCTCGGGGGCGTGATCTGGAAGAGGCCTGCCGGCAGGCAGTTTTGTAGGGGCGAACCTCGTGTTCGCCCTTTTGACTCGGTTTGGGCAACCACAGGGGGTTGCCCCTACGAAAGATCCGCCACCAGGAATACAATCAACAGCGGAAGTGCTTGCGAAAAACCGGGCCGGATTTTCCGTTTTCCTGTCCGATGATGCTGCAGAGAAGTATCAGCCTTCGCTCACTTTTTCCCATGGACATATGGAGTGGGGTAAAGTAAACTAATTTAAACTAAGCAAAAGGGGGACGCTTATGGTTATCGTCAATACGCATGAAGCCAAGACCAATCTTTCCCGCCTGCTCGACGAGGTCCAGGAGGGCGAAGACGTTGTCATAGCCAGGGGGAACAGGCCGCTGGCCCGGCTCGTTCCGTATCGTGTGAAAAAGGCTGTACGCAAGCCCGGCTGGCTGAAGGGGAAGATCCGCGTGGCCGACGACTTTGACGCGCCGCTTCCCGATGATATTCTCGATTCTTTCGAGGCTGGTGTATGAGAATCCTGCTGGACACCCATATCTATCTCTGGTGGCTCGATGATTCCCCTCTGCTTTCTCCGACAGCGCGGAAGATAATAGAGGAAGCAGAGATCGTTTATGTCAGCGCCGCGTCGATCTGGGAAGCCGTCATAAAGATTGGCTTGGGGAAGCTGGAAGTTGAGCCCGCCGACCTCGTGGCCGGGATACGGGAAAGCGGATTTGAAGCTCTTCCCATAACCCCGGAGCATACCCTTGTCCTTTCCCGGCTTGCCGACCATCATAAAGATCCCTTTGACCGGATGCTCCTTTCCCAGTCCTTCACGGAACCCCTCCGTCTGATTACCGCCGATGCGCTTTTACCAGCTTACTCCGAACTCGTTACCAGGGTTTGAATTTCCCTGTTTCAATGCAATAGCCCCATCTTGCAAAACCGCTTTCACTACCTGCATGAGGTACTTTGATTACTCCGTATTGTTGACACCTTGGGCACCAAGGGTGTATTAATCTCTAATCATTCACATTCGCAAAGAAAGCAGGCTCTTGCTTGACCACTGATTTTGCACCTATGAAGGGAGTTGGTCATGAGCGCGATCAAACTGTTTGAGTCAAAAAAGATTCGCTCTGTCTGGGACGCGGAAAAAGGGAAATGGTATTTTTCCATAGTAGACGTGGTTGAAATTCTGACGGACAGCCCTAATCCTAGGAAATACTGGAGCGTTCTGAAATCGCGCCTGAAAAAAGAGGACAGCCAGTTGACTACAAATTGTAGTCAACTGAAAATGCAGGCAGCAGATGGCAAGTTTTATTTGTCAGATGCCGCCGACACGGAACAGCTCCTGAGATTGATTCAGTCCATTCCATCACCCAAAGCGGAACCTTTCAAGCTCTGGCTTGCGCGGGTCGGTTATGAGCGGCTGGAGGAAATTGAAAATCCCGAACTATCCATGGAGCGGATGCAATCCCTGTATGAGAAAAAAGGCTATCCGAAGGAGTGGATTGATAAGCGGATGCGAGGAATCGCCGTCCGTCAGGATTTGACAGACGAGTGGAAGAACCGGGGAGCCACCACCAGCCTTGAGTACGCCATACTGACCAATGAGATCATGCAGGGGGCTTTTGATTTGAAGGTGGAAGAATACAAATTGGTCAAGGGGTTAGAAAGAGAGAATCTGCGGGACCACATGACCGACATTGAGCTGATCTTGACCATGCTCGGCGAGGCTACGACGACCAAGCTTCATCGGGACCGCGATACCAAAGGATTTGAACCGCTCAAGAAGGATGCCAAGGATGGCGGTGCTGTGGCCGGGAGAACGCGGAAGGATATTGAAAAGCAAGGCGGGAAGCCGGTGGTTTCCAATGAGAATTTCAAGGAATTGGCTGGAAGCAAGAAGAAACTGAAAAAGCCATAGCCACGGGAGATAACTGTGCTTGAAAGAATAGCTGAAATACAAGGAATCGGGCTGCTTCATGATGCTAACGGCAAGCCTCATACTTGCAAAAAGGCAACTCTTATTTATGCGGACAACGGCAGGGGAAAATCCACATTGGCAACAGTATTGCGATCAGTCTCTACTGGTGACACATCACTGATTACTGCTCGTAAAACCGTTGATGGCACTCTCCCCCCTAGGGTATTACTGTACTTTGGAAGCGGTCACAAGGTTTCTTTCGATAATGAGGGAAGAGGGGACGGGGAAGAGGGGGACGCCCATGAAATTATGCGTTGCTAATGATAGGCGGCTATGGTAAGTTCCTCCCATGCCCCGCAAAGCACGAATAGATGCTCCTGGCGCTTTTCATCACATTATATGTCGAGGTCTAGAGCGCAGAGAAATTTTTTATGACGACGAAGATCGCGATGATTTCGTGGCCAGGTTGAGCCGCATTCTACTCGACACCTCAACTCGTTGCTTTGCCTGGGCGTTGATTCCCAACCATTTTTACCTGTTATTACAAACGGGCTCCAAACCAATTGCTACAATGATGCAACGGCTGCTGACAGGGCATGCGGTTACCTTCAACCGCCGCCACAATCGGCATGGCCATCTCTTCCAAAACCGTTACAAGTCAATCCTCTGCCAGGAAGATCCCTATCTGTTGGAACTTGTCCGCTATATACATCTCAACCCGCTACGTTCCGGCGTGGTATCTTCCCTTGAGGAACTGGAGCGTTATCGGCACTGCGGTCACGGACAGTTGATGGGTCGGTGTGAGGGATCGTGGCTGGCAACCGACGATATACTGATGCGCTTCGCGAAAACGACGAGCTTCGCGCGGAAAAACTATTCCACTTTTGTGGCGGAGGGGGTTGGCAAGGGGCGTAGATTGGAATTGACGGGAGGCGGATTGATTCGAAGCGCCGGAGGCTGGCAAGAGATTTCGGCTTTGTTAAAAGCTGGAACTCATACCAAGAGCGATGAGCGTATCCTTGGCGACAGTGGATTTGTCGAGTCAGTGCTCCAGGAGGTTGAAGACAGGTTTGAAAAAAAAAGCCTCCTGCGACGGCAGGGAATTGATTTGGAGCAGCTTGCAACGATAGTAGCCGACCTTTTGGCGGTGGACGTCCATGAAGTATGGGCGCGCGGGAAGCAGCCGAAGCGGGTTGAGGCACGCAGTCTGCTATGTTACTGGGCAGTCAATGAATTAGGGCTCACTTCGACAACGCTTGCTTCGAGGCTTGGTCTGACGCAATCGGCTGTCACTCGCTCCGTGCAGCGAGGGGAGAAGATTGAGGCCGAGAGTGGATGGAGTCTGGGGCAGATTATAAACGCATAATTTCATGGGCGCCCCCCTATAACCCGTGAGCATGGCTCAGGTCGGGCAACCACAGGGGGTTGCCCCTACGAAATATTCCCGACTTAGAATACAGTCAGAGCAGGAAATACTTCCGCTTATTTCACCAATGCCCCGAATTCCACCCGGCTGGCAGGCTTTCCTTTTTCAGCTGGGGTTTTGTACACATCACCGGATTTCAGAAAGACCTTCTCCTGATTAAGCTTCCCCTCTTCGGTCAGGAAATTCCTGACCACGCCGGCACGTTCTTCCGCCAATTTCCTGAGTTCCGCATCGCCCACAATCGTATTGGCGAAGATGAGTTTCTTCATTTCGCTGTCTGGCAGATCCTTGATCATACCGATCAGGTTACGCGGTTTGGGGAACTTTTCCTTCCGATTGACAATCTTCAGGTAATTTGAATATTCCGCCGGTAAAATTTCGGTGGAACTCGCTGTCTGGCCAGGCAGGTTCTTCTTCTCCTTGACCAGGGCCAGGAATTTCTCGCTCCGCATCTTCCTTGCCAGGTATTCACTCCGATAGCCTTCGGGATCATTCTCCTTGTCAGCATAGCCGATTACCTCAATAGTCAGATTCGGACGGTCCTGCAGAGCACCGGCCAGCTTGAGGAGCAGGTCCTTTTCCGCTTGCGACAGGGTTGCCGAGCCGGGGGCAAAGGTGACACTGCTGAAATCCTCACCCCCGCCGAAAGCAGCCTGCAGCAGGGCAAAGGGCGAGGTCGCCGCCTTGACCAGGAGGTTGCGCAGCACCTGGAAAACCAGCCGCCAGATGCTGAATTCGGGATCATCCGTTTTGCCGGTGACCGGAAGATCAATATGAATTTCCCCTTTCCGGTCCTTGAGGAGTGCCACCGCCAGGCGGACCGGCAGGCTGGTTGCCTTGTCGCTGTCCACCTTCTCCCCGAAGGTCAGCTGGTCGAAAAACAGCTTGTTTTGCGAGGTTAGGTTTTTGTCTTCGATATGGTAGGCCAGCTCCAGGTACAGCTTGCCTTTCTCCACCGTGTAGCCGAGGTAGGTGCCGGTATAGGGTGTTGTCGGAGAAAGCTCGATGCCGGAAAAATTGATCTTCAGGTCCAGGAAGAGATTCTGGCGCAGCGGGTTGACCGTGCCTGAGATAGCGAGGGGCGAATGGTTTTCCAGATTGCCACGCAGATCAATCTCTGCCACGCGATTTTCTTCGGAGGTGAGGCCGCTGATTCTTCCGCCGAGATTGTAGAAGGTGGTGACAAAGGGCGCCTTGAGATGGTAGTCGCTGAAGACCATGGTTCCGCCCTGGAGGGTCACCGCATTGATTCTGATGTCCGGTTTCTTTGCCGCCACCTTTGGCGCTGGCTGCGTTGGTGGTGCTGATGGTGTTGGTTGAACGGGCGATTCATTGCCGGATTTCCGGGCGGGCTCCGCTGATTTGCTCGTGAGGTTCTGCAGATTGAGCGTCCGGTCCTTGGTGATGGTTACCCGGGAGTAGAAATTGCCGAGCGAAACGTTGCTGATTTTCAGGCTGAACGGGCTGATGACTCCTTTGATGCCGTTCACTTGCAGCCGCTCCCACTTCAGCAGGTCTTCGTTCTCTTTTGTGTCGAGGCAGTAGAAGGAGCGAATGCCAAGGGAGCCGTCGAAGGTCCCGTTGATCTTTTCGCCCCTCTTGGCCAGGCTGAAACCCAGCCGGGTATCCAGCGACCCGCCGGCGATAGACAGGGCCAGGTCGTCCGGGAGATAGGCATCAAAATCCCGCAGCGGGATTCTTTTCAGGGTAACGGTTCCCCGGAGTTTCAGAGGAGAGGGCAGGGCGGTGCCGGAAACCCCGATGGTGCTGTTTTTCCCGTAGGCCGTTGCGAAGGTGAATGGGATTACGCCGCTCTTTGGTCCGCTGATCTCCTGGGCGCTGAAGCGGAGTCCCTTCAAGGGGAAGGTCGGGTTGCCCTGCCGGCTTCTGTCGGTCAGGCGAATGTTCAAGCCGTTCCCTTCGACCTTCTTGATCCGGTAGGAGAAAGGCGCGGCCGTTGACGAACCCTTTGCGGGTGCCATTTCTTTTGTTTTTGACGGAACCAGCATCCTTTCGTAGGAAAGACCCCCGGCCTTTTCACGGGAAGCCTTGAGATCACCGCCTGCCAGGGTAATTGATTCAACTTCTGCCGTTT
>RPRC01000239.1 GCA_003857395.1 Geobacter sp. | reverse complement strand
GAACTGTTCGCAAGGGAGTACTCCAGGGCGGTCAGTTCCGATTCACCTATGTCGAGCGGCAACATGATCTTGCCACGCTGTACTACGGACCGGCAAGCTGCCATCATAACCTCGAAACCCTTGAGGGCACGTTCGCCGTGGCATGGATGAACCTTTGCCGGATCGTCCAGCCATTCCGCGATTTCCTGAACATATGGTTGCATGTCATGGTTATAGTCCATACCGCCATGGCCGGACATGACTCCGTTCTTCGTTACTGCACGCCAGCCGCCACCGCTGCCGCTGCCGCCGGTCAGGACCTCGGCGAAACCTTCGGTACCCTGCGCGCCGATGCGGCATTTGCGCCACCATGCTTCCACCTCGGGCACGTCCGGTGCTCCGGCACCGCATTCGATGATGCCGCGAACCCCGTTTTCGAATTGGATCAGTGCGGCGATATACTCCGGCGAAGAATGAATATCCCTGAATTTCCCCAGCCCATCCGCCTGTCCGACCACCCATTCCGCTTCCGCATAACCGTTGTACCAGCGCGCATACTCGATGAGGTGGGTCATCATATGCAGCATCCATCCGGTGGCATGACCGTACACGGTTAGAACCCTGCCGATCGTGCCGCTGTCGATGATTTCCTTTACCTTCTTGTAGTGATCGCCATAGCGGTGCTGGTGGCTGACTACCGATCTGATGCTTGCCTCACTCAGCAAACGATGTATTTCCAGGGCTTCATTCATGGAAGTAGCCATGGGTTTTTCATATGCGATGAGTTTTACGCCGGCTTCCACACCCGCCTTGATATACGGGAGTCGTATTTGCGGCAGAGTGCAAAAAGCGAAGATGTCTGGCTCGGTATGGAAAAGCATGTCTGTTACGTTAGTGGTCGCATAATCTCCCCCGAAAGCCTTTACGGCGGTATCCAGGCGTTGTGGGTCGGTGTCGCTCATACCTACGATACGAAAACGGGGATTATTGGCAAACGCTTCGGCATGATGCGTTCCGCGTTTGCCCAACCCTGCTATGGCTACGGAGTATATTTTCTGTGTCGTGCGCATGGTTTTTTACATCCTTTCTGGCCAGTCACGCAGGGTCTGGATCGTGTGCCGGATTTCTTCTTCCGTCAACTCAGGGAACATTGGAAGCGAGATGCAGGAGGCGGCGTTCTTTTCCGCGTTGACCAGGGGACCGGCCAGGCGTGCACTCTTGCCCCAAGGAAAACCTTCCTGCTGATGAATCGCAATGGAGTAATGCGTCTTGGCATCAACGCCGTTCCTGTTCAGGTAGTAGAGCATTTTGTCACGGTCGCCGGGATCCTTCGTCTCGATGACATAGAGGTGAAATACGTGGCGATAACCGGGGCGAACGTAGGGAAGATCGATACAATCACAGTTGGCCAAGCCGGTCGAATATTTGTTTGCGATCTCGATACGGCGGTCGCTCCATTCCCTGATGTGGTTGAGTTTGGCGCTCAGGATGCCCGCATGCAGGTCATCCAGACGTGTATTGAAACCAAAGCTGTGCACATCACGTTTATTTGAGCCATGGTTGCGCAGCTTACGGACACGGTCGTTGACGTAGCGGTGGTTGGTCCAGATCGCACCGCCGTCGCCGAAGGTGCCCAGGTTCTTCTGGGTAATGAAGCTCGTGCAAACCACGTCGGACAACTCACCGGTCCTGAAATCGTCTCCGTGGGCGTCGATCGCCTGAGCATTGTCTTCGATTACAAACAGTCCGTATTCATCGGCGATCGTGCGAATGTCTCTCATCGGAGCGCATTGACCGTAAAGGTGAACCGGCACGATTGCCCTGGTGCGTTTCGTAATCGCTTTTTTGACCGCCTCCGGATCGATACACCTGGTGTTCGGGTCGCAGTCGACCAGTACCGCGGTGCAACCGGCGATCCACATCGCTTCCGCGGTAGCGAAGAAAGTATTGGCGGTGGTAATCAGTTCATCACCTTCACCAAGCCCAAGAGCCATGAAGGCGAGCCAAAGGGCGTCGGTACCATTGCCGACGCCGATTGCATGGTCCATCCCTGCGTATGCAGCCAGTTCCCCTTCGAATTTTTTCAGCATGGGACCCTGAACATACTGGCCGCTCATGATGACTTCCTCTATCTTTTCATCGATTTCTTTCTTAATACTCAGGTATTGCCGCTGGTGACCGTAAAACGGGACTTTCATAATAGTCTCCTCATTCTATCTGAACCGCCGGTGAGAACGGCGACGGAAGTTTTTTCCTATGTTTTTCACGCACTATAGTTGCCGGAATATCCAGCTGAGCAATGAAAATACATACATATAAGGCGATCTCTTCTAAAAATTATCCTAGTAATAAAGATAATGTCAATTCACTGCTGTCCTATAGTTTGAGCAGATTCGACGATTCAGGTCATGTTTGATGAACTCGCAGAAAGTGTGAATACGCTACATTTTATCATTCCGACCAGAGGGAGGAATCTTGCTTTTACAACTGGTTACAAGATCTCTCCCTGTCGGTCGAGATGACAGCTCAGAGAATTTGCGAAAGCATCATGTTTGGCATTGAATTTTTTTGGAATTCATTTGTGCCAAACGAAAAAGGTTAAAATCAATGAAAACTACATTTCTCATACTCTGTCTTCTATCTATTCTAATGCTGCAAGGCGATGCGCCTGCTTTTGAAATTCAAAAAGAGTGGGAGCGGGAAACACTGGTTCAACGGCCTCGTTTTTTCTGTCTGCTTCCCTGCTTTTGCCGGGAAGACCGCCGGAGTGGGACTTTTCGGGTTTTTTGTTGTGGTGACTGTTGCAACTCTAGCGGCTTTTCGCAGGCCATAAAACTTGTCACTATACTGATCGGCTAGTTGGGGGGCGAACCCGCAGCCAGCTCTCCGCCGGATGGTTACCTGCAACGCAGGTCTTAGTAATTCTTATGGATTTTTTCCTGGATATCTTCGATAATCACCCCATGAACGCAAGCAACAGGACAAGCCCTTATCAGGGCTTCGAACAGGGGCCGATTCGCCCCCCCAGCGAGGCGCAGAGCCTGCTGGTGCGAGTGACCAGGAACTGTCACTGGAACCGCTGCGCCTTCTGCCCGGTCTACAAGGGGACCCGTTTCTCCATCCGACCGGTCGAACAGGTCCTGCGTGACCTTGATTCCGTGGCCCACCATGTGGAAAATCTTGTGCTGCTCTCTGCCGGTCCCGGCCTGCTTATGGAAGAGGATGTCAGGGAGGCTTTCAAAGCCTTGCCGCCCGAAGAAACCGCTGCTTTCCGTGCGGCCCTCTCCTGGTACAGGTCGGGCATGGAATCGGTCTTCCTCCAGGATGCGGACAGCCTGGTGCTCCGTCCCACCCGGCTGATCGAGATCCTGAATCATCTGAAAGAGCTTTTTCCCCTGGTGAAGCGGATCACCTCCTACAGCCGTTCGGACACCATCGATCGCATGCCCGCGGACCAGTTGCGCGCCCTCGCGGAGGCTGGGCTCAACCGCATCCATATCGGCATGGAGTCAGGCTGCGATGCAGTTCTTGCCATGATGAACAAAGGGGCCACGAAGGAGGTCCATGTAAGGGCCGGCCTGCAGGTGAAGTCGGCTGGGATAGAACTCTCCGAGTACTACATGCCGGGGCTTGGGGGACTCGATCTCTGGCGGGAGCACGCCCAAGACACAGCCGATGCCATGAACCGCATAAATCCTGACTTCATCCGACTCCGCACCCTCGCCATACCCGAGCGGACGCCCCTCGCCGGGGAGGTCCGTGACGGACGCTTCAGAAAATGCCCTGATCTCCTGGTCGCGGAGGAGATACTGCTCTTTTTGGACATCCTCGAAGGGGTAACCGGCTATTTGGCAAGCGACCACGTCCTGAACCTTCTCCCCGAGCTGGAAGGCCGGCTTCCCGGCGACTTGCAACGAATGAGAGATCTCATCTGGGGCTTTCTCACCATGGAGCCGCAATTCAGGTTCATCTATCAGCTTGGCAGGCGGCTCGGCATTATGTCACGACTCGGCGATGTCGAGGATCCCTACCGGCGGACCGAGGTACAGGAAGCGGCTCAAAGGCTCGGTGTGACCCCGGAGAACCTGGACGCGATCAGCGATGCAATTGTCAGGCGCTTCATCTGAAGATCATGTACAGATGCTCAGGTGTGAGATCTCCGCACGCTTGGCCGTTGACAGCAGTTTTTACCTGGGGGCCCCTAACGTTTTATGCAATGAGGACTTGAGAATCGCAAGGTCCTGATCCCTTTCAGCAATTTCTGGTACAAGGAACTAAAACCATGAAACTGGTACAGCGTGCCCTTCTTGCTCAAATATCGCTCCTGATCCTGCTTACCGGTTGTGCCTCTCAAGGAGTGAACTTCACCTGCCCGGTGCCTCCGACCGTTGTGGCGTGCAGTTCTCCTGCTCTCGTTCTGAAGCAAGAGCTCGACAGCATGATTGCCCGTGAGCTGCTCCCGTATTCTGTCGCTTCAATAAAGGTTGTCTCTCTCAAAAGCGGTGTTACCCTCTACGAAACAAATCCTTACCAGCTTATGCCGCCAGCCTCGGTACAAAAACTGTTCACCGCGGCTGCCATACTTTCTCGCTTGGGCCCTGACCATACCATTGAAACTTCTGTTGCCATAAGCCCTGACAACAACACTCTCTATGTCAGGGGCTGCGGAGACCCTCTGCTGAAAACAGCCGACCTCAAACAAATGGTCAGCGAGCTTTCAGGCAAACTTTCTCCTGGTCGAACGTATAAACTTGTCGGCGACACAGGGTGTTTTGACGAGACCTATTGGGGGAGTGGCTGGATGTGGGACGATGAACCCGGCCCTGACGCGATGTATCTTTCCGCCCTTTCGGTGAATGGTAACACGGTCCGCGTGACGGTATCTCCCGGGCAGGCCGCAATGTTGCCGCTGAAGGTGTCAACTGAGCCAGCAACCCGGTATGTGGAAATTGAAAACACCGGGAAAACCGGGAAACCCGGTGGGCCCTGCGCTGTTTCCGTGACTAGGCCGGCGGGGGATCGTGATAATCATATTCGTATTTCCGGATTGCTTGCTCCAGGCTGCTCATCTGTCAGCAGGCGGCTGACTGTCTGGCGGCCCGAACTATATACCCTTACGCTGCTGGCGGAACTGTTGCAGCAGACCGGCACAAAGACTACTCCTCTGAAATTGGGAGCTGCTCCGCCTGATGCGGAAAAGCTTGCCGCTATGCGACATCAGGTCAGCGAGATTGTTTCGGTAGTTTTGAAAAAGAGTGATAATCTGGGCGCGGAGAACCTCCTGAAGTATCTTGCGCACACGAAATCCGGGCAAAAAGGTACTGCTGCCGAGGGGGCGGAAGTAATCAAGGAGTATCTCCGCCAAAACGGGATAGCTACGAACCGCTTGGTGATTGCCGATGGCTCGGGGGTGTCACGGTACAATCTGACCAATGCCGATACTATTACCCGTCTCTTGGTTGCAGTGTATAGGGATCAAGCGATCTACCCATTTTTTGTTAACGCTCTGCCGCGTGCCGGGAAAGACGGCACCCTCGTGCGTCGAATGAAAGGAACTCCGGCCGAGGGGAAGGTCAAGGCCAAGACAGGAACAATGACGGGTGTCTCTGCGCTTGCCGGCTACACTGTTACTACTGATGGAGAACCACTGGCATTTTCCATGATCATGCAGAACTTTGTCGGTTCGGAGCAGCGAGTTCGTAACCTTCAGGACCGGATAGCCGTGCTTCTGAGCACGTTTTCCGCACGACCTCCTGATATTTGAGGCATGATGCTGGTTATGATAATTCATTTTTGAAGAACAGAAATACGCTTCGCGGGAGAGAACTCCCATGGTTTCATGCAGCCGGAGTCAAGATTCCTCCCGTCCCTCCTGGCGGGCCAGGACTCTGGCCATGCAGGTCAGGCGGTTTGGTGTCGCTATTGCCGGCTAATTTTTTCGTACGATTTTTTGTGGATCTCTGCCCATTACGAAACCCTGACCCCTGGATTAAACATGAATATACGTTTTCTTGAAGCACCGGCACTGAATATCAGAAACGGCAATGTTGTCACCAGCGAGCGCTGGCGATCTTTTTTCGTAAGTCTCGGGCATCGGGTGGAGAGTTCTTCTGCTGATGGTGACGAACGATGCGATCTTCTGGTTGTTTTCAATGCCTATACAAATCGTCAAGCGGTGCGTGATGCCCGGAAAAACGCTACTGCCGGACGTATCGCAATCTGTCTGACAGGAACGGATCTGTACCGGGACCTGCAAAACGACCCCAGTGCCCGGGACGTTCTGTACCTCGCGGACCAGTTGGTGGTTTTGCAGTCCAAGGGAATCTTTGCGCTGCCACCGGACCTGCGTGGCAGGACGATGGTAATATTCCAGTCGGCTGTTGCGCCGAAGGTCGAAATTGCCAGGGAAGGGGGTACCTTTGATGTTTGCGCTATCGCTCACTTGCGGGCTGTCAAGGATCCCTTGCTGGCTGCGCGTGCGGCTCGCCTGCTGCCCCTTGGTTCCAGGATACGGATACTCCACATCGGTAAGGCGCTATCCGCCGAGTATGCGCGGGCCGCGGCACGAGAGGTTGAAGAAAATCCGCGTTTTCACTGGTTTGGCGAGCAGTCCGCGGAGCGTACTGCGGTAATTCTTCTTGGTAGTCGGCTGCTGGTGATGTCATCACTTCTCGAAGGTGGCGCAAATGTGGTTTCCGAAGCAGTTGTCTCCGGCATTCCGGTACTAGGTACCGATATCCCCTGCATGCAAGGTCTCCTGGGAGACGATTATCCCGGGCTCTTTCCTGTCGGGGACAGTCACAGGCTTGCTGAGCTTCTCTATCAGGCTGAGGTGGATTCCCGGTACTATGGCGAGTTGGTGACTCGGTGTCGACAGGAGTCGTACAAATTCGAGCCGGCAAAGGAAAGGGAAAGCCTGAGGATTTTAATTGAAAAGCTGTTCTCTGATGCGCCTTCCATTGCTTTGGCGGGAATGGCAGGGGAGATGCATCGATAACGGCTCGGGACATGTAGTCCTGACCGGCATGGCAACAGCAAGCCAGGTGACCAACGATCCTTATCGTAGCGGTTGCCTGGCTTGCTGTTTTTCCGGCTCCTTTGGAGCCTGCTGGACTTAGGGTAAATCCGCTGCAAATATGTCTGGACGGTCCATATGTCGCCGCTTTTTTGGGAAAGAGAACAACTATTACCCTGCAAAATCGACAAATTCTGTCCTCCCCCAGCCGAATTTTCGCTTCGATTTCCTACGTCCGATCGGCTCCTGGCTTTTGGTTAGGGGCGATGTTTGGATTTGACAATGGCTGCCGTGTAACGTTATTATCTCACGACTACAGCGGTCCGGATACCGGTTATATCCCGTTTGGGAGAGAGTTCCTTCCGGAACGGCTGTCAAATATCTCCATGATTATACTGTGGAAACGGGAGAGCAATGGTACAGTCCCAGAAAAATAGCGGTACTGCCCCTCCTGCGAGTGGATTTCGGCAGCTTTTGCCGGGTAATCGCTTTTTATACCTGAACGGTTTCTTCAGTGTGATCATTCTGCTGTTCATCGTGCTGCCGTTATTGCGGATGGTCACACAACCGAGCCTTGCTGATCTCCTCGCGACCATCAGTGATCCGGAGGTTCGGGCCTCGCTCTGGTTGTCCATCTATACCGCCGGTTCGGCGGCAGCGATAGCATTTCTGTTCGGTACGCCCCTGGCCTATCTGCTGGCGCGCCACGATTTTTTCGGCAAGAAACTGGTGGAAAGTGTCATAGACCTGCCGATCGTGATTCCCCATCCGGTGGTGGGGATTGCCATACTCAGCCTGGCCGGACGAAACCATTGGCTGGGTCAGGTGCTGGCCAGCGTCGGTCTGTCTATCTTGGGCAGTGTAACGGGGATAATCGCAGTTATGACTTTTGTCGGCCTGCCTTTTTACGTGAATGCCGCCAAGGCGGGCTTTGAGGGTGTACCGGTGCGACTGGAGCGGGTTGCCCGCAGCCTCGGCGCCAATCCGGCGGCGGTCTTTTTCCGGGTTACGGCACCCTTGACCTGGCGGCACATGCTCTGCGGAGTGATACTTTGTGCTGCCCGGGCGGTGAGCGAGTTTGGGGCAGTGGTAATCGTTGCCTATCATCCGATGATTGCCCCGGTGCTGATGTTTGAACGCTTTACCGCCTACGGACTCAAATATTCCCAACCCGTTGCGGTCTGGCTGATTCTGGCCTGCCTGGGACTGTTTCTGCTGTTGCGCGTGGTGGCGAGACCGCTGCGGAGATTTTCATGATTACGCTGGCGAATCTGTCGGTGGTCTGGCCGGAGTTCCAGTTGCGCGATGTCTCGCTGCAGATTGACCGCGGCGAGTTTTTTGCCTTGCTTGGTCCGACCGGATCAGGCAAAACGGTGATTCTCGAATCGATCGCCGGTCTAGTGCGTCCCACCGCTGGCAGCATCCGGGTGGCCGGCCGGGACGTTACCCGGTTGGCGCCGGAACTGCGGCAAATCGGCATTGTCTACCAGGATTACTCTTTGTTTCCCCATCTGACGGTTCTGGAGAATATCCGTTTCGGCCTGCGCTACCTTGCTCCAGCAAAAAGACCGTCCGAGTCATGGCTTGACGGCTTGATCGAGCTGCTGGATCTGCGGCGGATCCTGCAGCGGCTGCCTTTGAATCTGAGTGGCGGAGAAAAACAGCGCACCAGTCTGGCTCGGGCCCTGGCGGTACAACCGGCGGTACTGCTGCTGGATGAGCCGTTGGCGGCTCTCGATCCCCGTTTCCGGGATGAAATCCGTTACTCTCTCAAGCAGTTGCACGAGCAGCTAGACACAACCCTGTTGATGGTGACCCATGATTTCGATGAAGCGCTCTACCTTGCCGGAAGGGTCGGGGTTTTGAGCAATGGCCGGATGGAGCAGGTCGGTCCGACGG
>RPRC01000238.1 GCA_003857395.1 Geobacter sp. | reverse complement strand
TCATTTTCATTTGCTGTGTTGGGTTAGTAGGCTGTTCAACTTTAAAATCGATTACCAGCAACAAGGACAGTAAACTGCTATTCAAATCGAGAGATCAATTCGTTCAGATCGTTAAGCAAGACAGTGTAAAGGGTGTAAAGGTGCCGGCAAACGGACACCCTGTTTCACTTGATGAAGGGCAGATACGAATGGCTTTGAATTCGCTTGAATTCATGACTCCTGGAAAAGATAGCTCTTCGCCGCTGTTCGACGCACCCGAGCTTGATGTTCTCGCTCGGTATCTCCCTTCAGCTTTGGCGCAGGCCGGACCCGAAGAGGATGTCGCCTTTGCAGTGGTTGGAAACTTCAAAGCAGTTTACGGACTTGCTAAAGAGCAGATGTACACTTCTGGCAGGGTTTTTTATCGTGACGGGAAGCTGAATATTATTTTCGGTGACATCCATGGCAAATACTGGGCAAATGCGGATCGTCGTCTCTATCCACTGGCACCTGGCTCTCGATTTAAGTCTACGGTGCACACCTGGGCTCTCCTGAATCAACCTGATCAGGAGTTTTATTCCGGACCTGAAGGCCAGCGAACCGACTGGGTTGTCCTGGATCTGGCCTCGATGGAAGCCCGGGCGGCCATGGGTGAGAAGGCTGCCACCACTCAGGCTCCTGCTGCCGTGCCGTACTATGGGGCACAGAAATCGGTTGAAGAGCGTCTCCAGACCTTGAATGATCTGAAAAATAAAAAACTGATCACCGATGAGGAGTATCAGCAGAAACGGCTGGATATTTTGAAGGACCTGTGATTTTTATCGGAGTTTTTTAAAGAATCAAGAAGATCTCTTCGGTTTTAAACATGATTGGCCCAAGAGCTTGCAACGTATATCGGGTTGCGGTTTCTTGGGCCTTTCTGTTGTTGACGACTTCTTGTTTTTATTAAAACACCTGTTGTACGGGTATTTTGCTGCCGAATTGCCTGACAGATTATAACCATCCGAAATAATACTGGATTTTTGGTGTTAAGTAATGTATACAATTACAATATAAAAAAACTTTCAGGTAAAAGTCGGGTTATGAGCGGGAATTTCATGTAATTGAATCCTTGTACGACGTGGAGATAGATATCATACGGAACTATTGAGCTTGGTGGTAACTAGCGAATAAAAAGGGGTTACATTAATGACAGCTCAAGTCATTCATCTGATTGAAGAAGCCTGGAACCGCTATATCGCAAATGATGTTCTGGATGCCCACAAGTTACGGCCTGAGGTCGCCCATTCCTGGCAGCGCTGCCGAAACTTCAAGGTCGACCCCTACGGCCAACTGGACTTAGATATTAAGGGCAGCGAATTGAAAGAAGTCCTGCAAGCGTCCCAGCACCTCATTAAAATCGCCCGCCCATTCATTCATAACCTCTACGGATTTGTAAAAGGATCCGGTTTCCAAGTTGTTCTCGCAGATAATGACGGTTTGATAGTTGAGGCTATCGGTGACCCCGAGATACTAAAGAAAACAAAGCAGATTCAGTTGTGCCCGGGTGGTCTCTGGAGTGAATCCGTAAAGGGGACTAACGCAATAGGTACCGCGATTCTGGAAAAAAAGCCCATCCAGATATTTGCACGAGAGCACTTCTGTCAACCCCACCATTACCTGACCTGCTCAGCATCTCCCATATTTGATCCCGAAGGCCAGATGGTAGGTGTCCTTGACATTTCAGGGGACTATAAGGCCTTCAATCCGCATACTCTCAGCCTGGTCGTGGCTGCAGTCAGTGCAATAGAGAATCAATTGCGATTGCATAAGACGACCAGTAAGCTCTATGTTTCCTACCGGTTTTCCAATACGCTTCTCGAAACAATTTCTGACGGAGTAATCGCTGTTGATAATAACGGGATTATTAATCAATTGAATTCGTACGGTGGCAAGATCCTTGGTGTTGATCCAAAACTCACTATTGGTAAACATATCGCAAGTGTTCTTAAAAAGCCTGCCGCAATGCTGCAGGTATTGTCAACAGGGGTTGAGTACCGGGACCATGAGTTGTTCAACGAGGACACGGGGAAAAAAGTTAACCAATCTGTTTCTCCGCTGCGTGATGATACCGGGCGTACGATCGGTGCGCTTGCAATTCTGCGGGAAAATAAAGAGAAGCTGTCGGGACGGAGAGCCGGGTCGCTTACGGCGAAGTATGTTTTAGACGATATTGTTGGTGAAAGTGAGCCTGTATTGCTCGCAAAAAAATGGGCCAGGATTGCTGCCGGGAGCCCCTCGACTGTTCTTTTGACAGGTGAAAGTGGGACAGGTAAGGAGCTTTTTGCGCAGGCAATTCATAATGGCAGTGCCCGGAAAGATCGACCCTTTATCGCAATTAACTGCGCTGCCCTGCCTGATACCTTGATTGAAAGTGAACTTTTCGGCTACGAGGAAGGCTCTTTTACAGGATCCAAAAAGGGAGGCCAGGCTGGAAAATTTGAGCTGGCGAACGGCGGTACAATCTTTCTTGACGAGATAGGGGATATTCCTCTTTATACTCAGGTTAAGTTGCTGCGCGTCATCCAGGAAAAGAAAATCTCTCGAATCGGATCTTCCGGAGAAATTAATGTAGATATTCGAATAATTGCGGCAACCCACAAGGATCTTAAAGAAGAGGTTCTCAGGGGGAACTTCCGGAAAGACCTCTACTACAGACTGAATGTAATTACTATAAACATTGCCTCGTTACGGGAGCGGATGGATGACATCCCGCTGCTGGCGAAGCATTTCATCACCAAGTTGTCTCTTAAGCTCAACAGGAAAAACGTTTCAGCCTCTGTCGATTTCTACGAAAAGCTGAAAACTTATAGTTGGCCGGGAAACATACGCGAGCTTGAAAACGCCGTTGAACGGGGACTCAATCTTTTATCGGATAATGGTGTATTGGTTCCCGAATTGCTGCATTTTGACAGCCCTGGTCCCGCAAAAACCAGCGACCGGATTTCGGAAGTGAAGTCTTTAAAAGATATTGAAAGGGACGCAATAGTTCAGGCGTTGAATCTCTATAAAGGAAATATCCTCAAGGTTTCTGCAAAGCTTGGAGTAGGGAGAAACACCCTGTATCGCAAGATCAAAGAATATGACATAAAATAATACCCCGCCGATTCTTAGCGCCCCGTCCTCGTCCGAAAATCTTATTCGCTCGTAGGGCAATCATGAGTGCTTCCCAGGGCACTGCGTTGTAGCAGTGCTCCTTTTGCCAAAACCAGCCAAATTATGCCGTAACCATACCCTGCAAAATTACGTGATTTATGTGTTATATGCACCTGGTGCCATGTAACACCTAAAATCAACCCCCCCCTCAATCCCCCCTTGTCTGGGGGGAAGCCTTTAAGTCTCCCCTGTCAAGGGGTGGTTTGGAGGGGTTGCATGTGGGAAAAACATCTGTTACAGGGTGCTGGGCTGCGTTTCCAGATAAATGATTCGTTATTTCCTGTTTGCTTCGCTTTCGGTGCCGAAGGCGTCGCGTCTGAATCCTGGCAGGAGCTTAGTGAAAGTTTGCAATTTTAGCCTGTTATTCCAAATTGAATTTTAGCTTTTTAGATTTTATTGACTGTTCTGCCACAAGTTGGCATTTGAAATAAAAAAGACAGAAGGGTCTTGACAACGGTATCCCCCCCGGTAAGATTTAGACGCTGAGGTTATGGCAAAAAGTGGTCAGTGCTCTATAATCAAACTACCTGTTCCAAAATGGATTGACCAGTCAGCCTCACAGAAGCAAACTACAGAAGCTTTTCTTCTAAAATCCGGGCAATTGCTGAAAACCTAAAAAAAGAAAGTAAGTGGCACCGGATTTGCAGTTAGTAAAACACTTGTTTATTGAATTTGATATTTTGCCGAGAGAGGGGGTGTTTGTAAAAGAAGGGCATTGTAGTTTTAGGTGTAGTGTGGTACTCATGCTTCACGTAGCAGCAGTAAAATGGGTATTTGCCCAAATGTGTTTTGATGGAAAAAAATAAAATATGGAGGATTGACAAATGGCATTAGCAGAACAGAGTTTCTCTTTTTTTATTCCTACGATTAGCATTCTTGGTGTTGGTTGTTCTAAGGAAATTGGCCCGCATGCCAAAACCCAAGGCTTCAAGAAAGCTCTGCTTGTAACCGACGCCGGCTTGGCGAAAATGGGCGTTGCTGACATCATCGGTGGCTACCTGAAAGCAGAAGGCATCGACTATGTTCTTTACTCAGGCGCTGAGCCCAATCCTACCGACATAAACGTACGTGACGGCGTAAAAGTATGGAAAGATAACGCTTGCGACTCCTTGATTACTCTGGGTGGCGGTAGCTCCCATGACTGCGGTAAGGGTATCGGCCTCATGATGTCCAACCCCGGCAAAGACATCCGTGATTTCGAAGGTGTCGATGTCTCCACCGGCGCTTTTGTTCCTTACATCGCCATCAACACCACCGCTGGTACCGCCAGCGAAATGACCCGTTTCTGCATCATCACCAACACTGATACCCATGTTAAAATGGCTATCGTTGACTGGCGTGTAACTGCAAAGGTATGTATCGTTGACCCGGTCCTCATGCTCGGCAAACCGCCCGCACTGACCGCAGCAACCGGTATGGACGCTCTTACTCACGCTGTTGAAGCATATGTTTCAACTATCGCTACTCCGATCACCGATGCCTGCGCCATCAAAGCTATCGAACTGATCGCTAAGTCACTCAGCCGCGCTGTTGCTTTGGGTTCCGACCTCCAGGCACGTGACGATATGGCATGGGCTCAGTTCCTTGCCGGTATGGCATTCAACAATGCCGGTCTCGGATACGTTCACGCAATGGCTCACCAGTTGGGCGGTTTCTACAACCTGCCGCACGGCGTCTGCAACGCTATCCTGTTGCCGCACGTTGAGCAGTACAACCTGATCGCCGCTCCTGCGCGTCTTGCCGATGTTGCCAAGGCATTGGGCGTTAAGACCGAATCCATGTCTACTCTGGATGCCGCACAGGCAGCCGTTGACGCCATCAAGAAGCTTTCCGCTTCCATTGGCATTCCGCCGAACCTCACAGCTCTCGGCGTAAAAGAAGCAGACCTCAAGGTTATGGCTGAAAACGCAAAGAAAGACGTTTGCCAGCTCATGAATCCTCGTACTGCTACTCTTGACCAGGTTATCGGAATCTTCAAGGACGCAATGTAATTAAACTGTAGTTCATTGTTTTACTCGGGGGGGTGGCATTAGCCACCCCCCCCAACTTTTATCTCCGTTAATAATCAATCAGTGTATTTGATTCCAGCCTAATTTAAAATTTTTACGTGTTTTCCTTCAGGGGAAATAGCTTGTTTTTCGATTACAGGCGTGAATCACTCCTGGAAGATCCTTCCTGATAAGAAGTTAAGCTCCCATCCAAAATGTCTAATAATTTCTCGTAGAATCTCAGTTCTGTCTTGTTATGGCACACCACGATATTGTTGTATATATAACGAAATTGCTTGTTTATGCGATTGCAAAAGAGTGTATTGTTTTATATTTGTCGGTGGCAACTTCAACAAAACGTGTCTAGGTCTAGTCCCCTCTGTTAAAATCAAACAAGGTTCCAGTCTTCGATAATAATGTTTTTTTTTTTTTTGGAGTTGTGGTATGATTTTTTCATAATGTAGTCCTGGGCAGCTTCAAAAATCGAAAAAAAGAATGGGAATGGAGGAAAAAATGGGAGACAAGATTATCCGCATCAACATGACGAACCTAACAACTGCTGTAGAAGCAGTGCCTGCAGAGTGGGCTGGTATCGCTGGTCGGGCACTTACCTCGACTATCGTTGCCAAAGAAGTCCCCCCACACTGCGATGCTCTCGGCAAATACAACAAGCTGGCTTTTTCACCCGGCTTGTTGACTGCAACTGCGGCTGCTAACTCCGGTCGCCTTTCTGCCGGTTTCAAGAGCCCCTTGACCGGTGGTATCAAAGAAAGTAATGCCGGCGGAACTGCAGCACAAAAGCTTGCAAGGCTCGGAATTAAGGCTGTTATTATCGAAGGTATGCCAGAAAAGGATACCTGGTACAGCATTCACATCGATAACAATGGCGCAACAATCAAGGAAGACGTCGAGTATATTGGTAAAGGAAACTACGAACTCTTCAATATAATCGGCGAGAAAATTGGCCCCAAAATCGGCGTGCTCGCCATTGGCCCTGCAGGTGAATTCAGGATGGCAGCCGCAAATATTTCCGTAAAGGATCCTGATGGAAACATACGTAGTCATGGCCGTGGTGGCGGTGGTGCTGTTATGGGTTCCAAAAAGGTCAAGTACATTACCATTGATGAGACTGGTGGACCTGGTGTGACCATTGCTGAGCCTGAGAAGTTTAAAACACAGGCCAGGATTTTCGCTAAAGCCATGCTTGATCACCCTGTTACCGGTCAGGGCCTCCCGACCTACGGTACTGACGTATTGATTAACATCCTCAACGAAGCTGGTGGTCTCCCCACCAAGAACTTCCGTTTCGGTACTGTTGACCATCCTGAGAAAATTTGCGGCGAAACCGTACATGATACCATTGCTTCCCGTCCTAATGGTGTGACTGCTCATGGCTGCCATGCCGGTTGTATCATCAAGTGTTCCCAGATTTATGTCGACAAAGACGGTAAATACATTACTTCCGGTTTCGAGTACGAAACCATTTGGGGTTTTGGCTGCGCCTGTAATATCGAAGACCTCGATGACATCGCAAAGAATGACTGGGTAATGGACGATGTCGGTGTTGACTCCATTGAAGGCGCAGTTCTCATGAGCGTTGCCATGGAAGCCGGTATCATTCCTTGGGGCGACGGTAAAGCAACCTATCGCCTTTTTGATGAAGACATGCGTAAAGGCACCCCTCTCGGACGCATTCTCGGTAACGGTGCTGGCTCCGTTGGTAAGACCTATGGCCTTACCAGGATCCCGGTTGTAAAAAACCAGGGTATCCCCGCATACGATCCCCGTTCTGTCAAGGGTATAGGCATTACCTATGCTACTTCTACCATGGGTGCTGACCATACAGCTGGTTACACCATTGCCACGAACATTCTGAAAGTTGGTGGTTTTGTTGATCCTCTTTCAAAAGAAGGTCAGGTAGAACTCTCCAGGAATCTGCAGATTGCGACCGCTGCCGTTGATAGCTGTGGTCTCTGTATCTTTGTAGCGTTCCCTGCACTTGATATCCCTGAGTGCTTCACGGCTATCTATGAAATGATCAATGCCCGTTATGGTATCAGCTTGACTGCTGATGACGTGGTTGCTCTTGGCAAGCATATTCTCAAAATCGAGCATGAATTCAACATAGCTGCCGGTATGACTAATAAGGACGACCGTCTGCCTGAATTCTTCGAAGAGCCGGTTCCGCCCCACAACGCAGTGTGGGATTTCTCAGATGCAGAAATTGATGAGTTCTGGAACTTCTAAATTATACTCTGCTCTTTGTAGGGTACCGCGGGCACTCTTTCGAGGGTGCCCGCACTTTTATGCGTATACTTAACCCAAAAAGTTAACTATAGTTGTCAGGTGGCACAATAAAGACGCTAATGATTGTTATACGTATTGCTACTATTCTAAACTTGAGTTTCAGACAGTGTTCATCAGGGTTGTGCAACAGTAACTGGTGTGAAAGGTGTTTGTATGTCTCTCGTTGATTCATTCGGTAGAAAAATAAATTATCTCCGGTTATCAGTCACGGATCGTTGTAACTTTCGTTGCCTTTACTGTATGCCTGAAGATGGTGTCAGCAAGGTTTGTCACCATGACATCCTGAGCTACGAGGAGCTTCTTCTCTTGGCACGCACAGTGGTTCCTTTAGGAATTGAAAAGATCCGGGTAACGGGAGGAGAACCTCTCGTCAGATCAGGGATCATACCTTTTCTGAAAGAATTGTCACAAATTCATGGACTTAGGCAGTTGGTGTTGACAACAAACGCCTCCCTTCTTGAGGGGATGGCTGCAGAACTTAAAGACGCCGGTGTTCAGCGCCTTAATATCAGTCTCGACTCTCTTTGTCCGGAGAACTTTTCCCGTATCACCCGTGGTGGTGACCTTTCGAAAGTGCTGGCAGGGATACGGAGAGCGGAAGAAGTCGGCTTTCCCATAAAAATCAACGTGGTGGCAATGCGTGGTATCAATGATTCTGAGTTTCTCGATTTTGCCGCTCTGACGATCGATAAGCCGTATGCAATCCGCTTTATTGAGTATATGCCGACGCAGAAAGACACCTCCTGGGAGTCGCGGGTATTTTCCGGAGAAGATATTCTGGCAAGCATTGCGGACAAATATACACTGCAGCCGGTCGTTCGTGGAGAAATGGCTGGTCCATCACGAGACTATAAAATTTCTGGTGCGTTAGGCACTGTTGGTATCATTACGCCAGTTTCCGGTCATTTTTGCCAAGATTGCAACCGTATCCGGGTTACTTCTTTGGGGATGGTGAAGAATTGTCTTTTTTCAGACGATGAGGTGGATCTGAAGCCGTACTTGCGTGCCGGGAATGTGTCGGAACTGCAGGAAGTGTTGAATAAAATCGTTACTGAAAAACCTGGAAAATATCTTATTTCAAATAAGGAAACCTCCCATCAGCCATTTTCCATGTCACGGGTTGGCGGGTAATAGCTAAATAGTTTTCATCCGGAAACGGTTCTTTTTCGCCCTGGCTGTGTCAATCCGCAGGCTTACTTGTACGGCGTACCTGTGTACGCCTCCGCGCAACCCCTTGATTTTCTTGCCAGGTCAAAAATTTCCTCGTTTCCGAATTTAAAACCAATAGTTTCACATCCGGAGTTTCAGGATGGAAACTGATATGGTTGTCAGTTGTCAACAAGAAAAAAGTACTCCTGTCCACTTTTGCAAGCGGTTATGCTGTACGTATATTCCAGGGCATATGTCGGGGCAGAACCTGGTGTAGCGAC
>RPRC01000237.1 GCA_003857395.1 Geobacter sp. | reverse complement strand
GGAAGTATCCTGTATCATCGGCACTTCGTCAAACCTGACTCCGTCTACAGGCCAAAAAAATCCTCGGCCAGCAGCCGGAAAAACTTTGCATAATCAACGAACAGAACAGGTACCACAACTAAACTATGCTTATTATCGTCGAGTCGCCCACCAAAGCGAAAAAAATACAATCGATCCTGAAAGTGAAAACCATGTCCACGGTGGGACACTTCAAAGACCTGCCCGATTCCAGCATGGGTGTCGACCTGAAGACCTACGAGCCGACCTTTGTCTACCACGAGAAAAAGAAGCACCTGCCTAAGGACCTCCGCGCCGCGGCCAAGGACGAAATCGTTATGCTGGCCGGTGACCCTGACCGTGAAGGGTATGCCATCAGCCGCCATATTTACGAAGAGGTAAAGGACGTGGCGAAGGAGTGCCGGCGGTTGGAGGTCTACGAAGTCACCGAAAAAGGCCTGAAGGAGTCCCTTGCCAAGGCGGTACCCTTTGAAGAGACCAATGAGGGGTTATACAGTGCGTTCCTCGGTCGCAGGATCGGCGACCGCCTGGTGGGCTACATCCTCTCTCCCCTGGCAAGCAAGAGCCTGCGCGGCAAATACAGCGTGGGCCGGGTCCAGTCACCCGCGGTTCGGCTGGTGGTTGATCGGGAACGGGAAATCCGGGACTTCACGCCGACCCCCTACTGGATGCTGGAAATACAGCTGGACAAGGAAGGAACGACTTTTTTTGCCCGGCACCTGAAGGGCAAGTTCAGCAAGGTCGAAGATGCCCAGGCCATCATCAATGCCATTCAGGCCGTGAACCACGCCTTGGCGGAAAAAGTGGCCAAGAAAGAGGCCCGCCAGTCGGCCAAGCCGCCGTTCACCACCGTCGACCTTCAGGCAGCCGCCGCCGTCCACCTGAAGTTCACCCCGGAACAGACCATGAAACTGGCCCAAGGGCTTTTCGACCACGGCCTGACCACCTACCACCGCACCGACTCGGTGCGCATGGATGACGCATTTATCAGCGAGATCCGTGAGTTCCTCGGCACGGCCCTCGGGAAAGAATATCTCCCGGCAAAACCGAACCAGCACAAGTCCAAAAATACCCAGGCCGATGCCCATGAAGGTATCCGTCCCACCAAGATGCATTCGGCCACCGATATCGCGGCAATTGTTCGCAAGGAAGGACTCACCGGTGAGCATGCCCGACTCTATGAACTGATCTTCCGGCGGGCGGTGGCCAGCCAGATGGCACCGGCGGTCTACGACTCCACCACCCTGCTCTTCCAGGTAGCCGGAGAAAAATTCAAGGCCAGCGGCCGGATTCTAAAGTTCGAGGGTTTCCTTAAGGTTTATGCTGTAACTGATGAAGATAAGGAGAAAAAGGGCGACGAAGATACCCTGCAGGTCCTGCCGCCGATTGAGGTTGGGGAACTGGTGCCGAAGGTAAAGGAAATCCTGGCGGAGAAGAAGACCAAGCCGCCCGGGAGGTTTACCCTCGGTTCGCTGGTGAAAGAGCTGGAACGGCTGGGTATCGGACGCCCGTCAACCTACGCCGCCATCACCAAAAACATCATCGACCGGGGCTACGTGAAGGAAGAAAAGAGAAAGGTCGTCCCCCTGCCGCCGGGCGAGACCCTGGTGGACTATCTGCGCGACAAGCACCCCTGGGTGATCGATTACGCCCTCACCGGCAGGATGGAGGGGTTCCTGGATCTCATCGTCGAGAACAAGGAGACCTGGCAGCGTTTTTGTAAGGGGGTTCACGGCAAGATGGCCTTCAGCGTCCCGCCGGCTCGCTCAGTGGGCGGCGGTCCGAGCGAAGCCCAACTGAGATTCGCCCGGGACCTGGCGACAAAAAACAAGCTTACCATTCCCGAAGAAACCCTGCAGAGCGGCAAGAACCTGTCGATGTGGATCGAAGGAGTAGTCCGAAGAAAAGAGCCACAGGAAGAAAAGAACGATGCAATAGAGTAGTACGCTATAGAGGAATCCGACCGGGCCTGGCCATACAAAGCCAGGCCTTTTCAGTATCTTGAAAAAGACTCCGAAATGTCGAGGAAATTGCCTGAATCGACAGACTAACCGGCTGAAATCAGTATATTTCCCCAGCGCATAATGCTGTTCTCTTTCAAAGACAACAGGGGGCCCGCCTGCGATATATCCCTATTTATCAAACAGATACAAACTATGTTTTTGTCGAGCTGCCGTTACTGAGCACGTCTCATGGGGCTTAAATCTTGACTGGACATAAAAGATACCTGACATTTTTAGTGGCGTTGATTTTTTTTGTTTGCCATTTTAAACCAGTGTTTTCTCTCGCTCGGTCAGCTAGTTACCAAATATTTTCAATTAGTTGCATCATTACTACTAATGTCTTGTTCGATATTTTTACATTGACACACTCCTATAGCTTTACTAAAAACAAAGAAAATTATTGCCCTAAAAGTCATTCCCAGGGCGTTTCTACAGAAAAATCTACCCTGCCAGATCTGACGGAGACCAGCCAACCCCATATTTAACCGGGCCGACCAGCCCGCATTTTCAGGAGGTTCTATACAGATGGTAGAAGAAACGATCAATCAGATGGTACTGAAAGCCAAAGCAGCCCTTACCGAGTATAAAAAACTTGACCAGGCAAAGACCGACGCGATCTGCGAAGCAATCGCGAAGGTTATTGATGCAAACAAGGAAGAGCTCGCTAAAATGGCCGTAGAAGAAACTCGCCTCGGCAATGTGGCTGACAAAACCATCAAGAACTACTTCGGTTCCACCGTTATCTGGAACGACATGAAGGACGTAAAAACCGTAGGTGTTGTAAAAGACGAAAATGACATCATCGAAATCGCCGAACCGGTTGGTGTTGTTGCTGCCGTAACTCCGACCACCAACCCCACCTCGACGGTCTGCTTCAAGGTACTTTCCTCCCTCAAAGGCCGCAACGTGGTAATCTTCGGCTTCCATCCCCGCGCTCAAAAGTGCTGCGTCAAGACTGCCCAGCTCTGCCTGGACGCAGCAATTGCCGCAGGCGCACCCAAGGATTGCATCCAGTGGATCGAAGAACCTTCCGTAGCAGCGACCAACGCCCTGATGACCAACCCCGGCGTTGACGTCATCCTCGCAACCGGTGGCGGTGCCATGGTAAAGGCTGCCTACAGTTCAGGCAACCCCGCTTTCGGTGTCGGTGCAGGCGGCTGCCCCGTCTATGTTGCTGCTGACGCAGATATCGATCAGGCCATGAACGATGTTGTCCTCTCCAAGACCTTCGACTACGGCGTTGTCTGTGCATCCGAACAGAACCTGATCTTCGACGATGCCAAAGTCGCGGAGAAAGCTGTTGCCAAGCTGATGGAAATCGGCGTGTACCTCGTCAACGCAGAAGAAAAAACAAAACTGGAAAAACTCTATTTCGGCGACTGCTCCGTTGTCTCCGGCAAAGTTGTCGGCCAGGCTGCTCCGGTGATTGCTGAAATGGCCGGCTTCTCGGTACCCGAAGGAACCCGCGCCCTGTTGGTCGGTCCCCTCAAGGGCACCCAGGAAGTTGAGCCCATGAGCCGCGAGAAGCTCTCTCCGAGCCTTGGCTACTACATCGCTGACGGCAAAGATGCAGCGATCGACCTCTGCGCCGATCTGCTGAAAAAAGGCGGCGCAGGCCACACCGCCGGCATCCACTCCGCAAGCGATGCACTGTGTATTGAATTCGCCGAGAAGGTTGATGCAAACCGCGTAACCTTCAACTCGCCCACCAGCCACGGCGCCATCGGCGGGCTGTTCAACGTTATGATCCCGTCCCTTACCCTTGGCTGCGGTTCACAGGGCAACAACATCACCACCGACAACGTCAGCTTCCGTAACCTGGTAAGCATCAAGCGCGCAGCTCGTCGCGTCGTCCAGGGCTAATCGGCGTTGTAACCGGTCAGACAATGCCGCGTGGCTCGCCATCGCAAGCAGGGCCAACACGGCAGGCAGCACTATGACATATTCCCCTCCGCCCCGGCGGAGGGGAAACTCCAGCACCCCTCGCAATACCCGCACCAGCATATCCGATGAAGCATCAAAGCTCCTCAGGTGTTATCTCCGATTTCGTCCTGATGCGATAAAGCTTACTCACCGGAATTACGGCAATGATGCCATCGCCCTCCATGCCCGTATTGGCAACCGCCATAATAGCAGCTGCTATTTCCTCGACCCTTGCCTCCTCAGTGAAAATTTCGAGCCTCGAATGCGTCACAAGCCAATCAGGATTAAAAAAGTTCGCATATTCTCCATACCCCTTCACTTTCGTAACACTAATCCCTTTGACCCTCATCTCCACAAGCCGGCCCTCGACTTCTTCCAAAAACTGATTCCGTATGATTGCGACAAGTTTCTTAAGTTTCATGGCAAGTCCTTCCCTGCTTTGAATGTCAGACAAACGGCAGCAAAAATAGTCCACTGGTTACGGCATGTCACTTTTGTATCACTGTATCAATTTTTTTGTGATATAAATGCAATTTATAAATTACTGCGGATTTGTGAGGAATGCCTGTGAATGATCTGCTTGCAAGAGCGTTTGATGCAATGCCGTCTCCGGTCTTTGTCGTGGATGAGGATGTACGGATACATGAATATAATATCGCGGCCGCAGCACTTCTGACGGACGAAAAAGCGGTGGTGCTCAGAAAACGCGGAGGGGAAGCCCTACACTGCTTGCAGCACAACAACGCGGAAGAAGGCTGTGGTCAGGCTGCGGCCTGCATGGACTGTGTAGTCAGGAATTCCGTGGATAAGGCCTTCCAGGGCAACAGCGTTGTTCGCAGCCGCCAAAAAATGGAACTCGTCCGGGAGGAAAAAGTCATTGAGGCCCATGTCCTGGTAACCGCATCTCCTTTTGTATTCCACGACAGTCACTATGTAATTCTGGTGCTGGAAGACATCAGCGAACTGGTTGAGCTCCAGGAGATCATACCGATTTGTTCCGTTTGTAAACAAATAAGGACTGACAAAAATTACTGGGTACAGGTCGAATCATACTTAAAAGATCACTTGGATATCGACTGTACCCACGGGCTGTGCCCTTCCTGCCGCGACAGCTACCTGGACGAACTGAGTACCCTGAAACAAAGGAAGCAATAATTTTCGCTATCACCTCGGACTATAAGAGATTTTTTCTGCGATCTTGCGAAAATGAAAGCCGTATATAGCCAAGGTGATGGAAGTCGGAAAAAGCCGGGGCCGCCGAAATAGTGCCCAGAAAAACAATTTCCAGTACTGGAATCTTTCCTTGCTCAGAAGTCCAAGTATCAACATTGACTTGAACAGTGCCCCAAGGTAGCCTGGCTTGAGATGAATCCCACCCCGATGCGACGGCTGGTAGTCCTTGAGGAAGGTGATGACGCGACGGTAATAATTCTTGGGCGCATAGATAGTTTCAACGATTGTACGGTAGCCGTTGACGAGCAATTCCATCTTCATTTTGGGCACGAAATTCGTAGCAATTGAGGTATTGTTGCCGGAAGCGACCTCCAGCAGTCGCCCCTCCTTGACCAGTCGCTGATACAATTTGGTGCCGCTCAGCGCGGTAAGCATCCCGACCATGGCAGTGGCGATGCCGCTTTCCTGGATGAAACGAATTTGCCTTTCAAAGATTGTCGGTGAGTCGCTATCAAAACCTACAATAAAACCGGCCTGAACCTGAAGGCCTGATTTCTGTATTCTCTTCACGCAGGCGAGAAGATCACGGTTTCTATTCTGGACTTTGCCGCATTCATCGTGCCCCTCGTCACTGGGAGTCTCGATGCCGATAAATACCTCCTCGAACCCGGCAGCAACCATCATCGTCATCAATTCTCCATCGTCCGCCAAGTCTATGGACGCCTCGGTAATAAAGTTGAATGGCTGCCCCCTGCTCGCCATCCATTGGGCAAGAGCCGGAAGGACGTCATTTTTCAGTTTTTTCCTATCGCCGATAAAATTATCGTCTACGAAGAAAACCCCGCCTCGCCAGCCCCTGACATAAAGACTTTCCAGCTCTTCAAGCAACTGTGCCGTCGTCTTTGTTCGCGGTATACGCCCAAACAGCGCCGTTATATCGCAGAATTCGCAATCAAAAGGACAGCCTCTGGAGTACTGGATGTTCATTGCCGCATACTTCTTCGTATCAATCAATTGCCAGAGCGGAATCGGGGTAGCTTTCAGCTCGGCACGCCTGTCACTGGTGTACAGATGACCTGCCTGACCGCGTTGCAGGTCAGCGAGAAAAGCCGGGAGAGTGACCTCCGCTTCGTTGAGCACCAGATGATCGACTTCATCAAACTCATCAGGACTGGTGGTGAACAGGGGACCTCCGGCAACGGTTTTCACTCCGAACTCACGACACCTGTTCAGCAGTGCTTTCACCGCTTGCCGCTGAATCGTCATGGCGCTGATGAATACGCAATCTGCCCACTGCAGATCCCGGTCAGTCAGTGATTGCGCATTCATGTCAACAAGCCTCTTTTCCCAGGCTTCGGGAAGCATCGCGGCAACCGTCAACAACCCCAGCGGAGGATAGCAGGCCTTCTTGGAAATGAATTTCAAAGCATGTCGAAAACTCCAGAAGGTGTCTGGATTTTTCGGGTATACAAGGAGAATCTTCATACCATAACTCCTGGCTTTCGCTATTCTAGAGAGTTGAGAAAAAATCCTTTTTTATAGTGTATCCCCTTCGCAGACCTTTGCATGTAAAGGTAGTGTAAAAGCTGGTGTGTTCCGTGCGGGTAATGTGCCGAGTTGAATCAGAGGATTGTGGTTCCCGGTACGGCGAGATAATGGCCCCGACGATAGGCAACGACACAACCGGAACGGAAATTTCCGGAGGTGAAAGAAATGCTCCAGTCTTGCCAATGATCTGAAGTGTGGAGAAAAATAATTAAAGTTCCCGCACCACCACGCCGATAAATTAATTAAAACCGACGTTTTCTAAAAACACCAGGTTGTACGGGTATTCAGCCCAGGATCACGCTCCGCAGAAAGACAGAATTGGCTTCAATCACGTCCACATCATAAATTTGATTGCTTCGCAAAAAGGCATCCCCCCACCCTAATCCTCCCCCGCTGTGGGGAGGGAACTGTTTGGAGAATTTGCCGCAACATATCTATGTATTGAGGAGGAAATTACTATGGCAACGAGACGTTTTAGCCGCTGCAGAATGGTCGAGAAATGTTTTGTGGATTATGAAAATGGTACATCCGAGGTAACCCTGCAGGACATCTCCCTCAAAGGAGCGCTGGTTGAACTCAAAATTGCTGTTCCCTTCAACCTTGGAGACGGCATCTGCCTTTCCTTTCCACTTGGACATTCCGATAAGTACCTGCAGTTCAATGCTGAAATCAAACATTCCAACGGCACTATGGCCGGAATGGAATTTCTGGACACGGATCTTGGCACGCTGGTCGAGCTTCACTCGTTGCTGAAAGCGAACACTGACAATCTTGAAGAAATCAACCGGGAGTTCAGCCTCCTTACGGGCGCCTGATACCGAAACTGTTCATCGAACACTCAGGCAACCAGCCAGCCATGACAGCCCTTGTCTTGTTCGCAGTCGCAATCCATGCAACATACCGGTCAAGACAAGGGACACCCGGATTTCCGTTCCCGGTCGCACTTCACGATAAAATTTCAAAACTCCAGATCAAAGAGCACTCAGTCCACACCGAGATACAATCGGCACAAATGGTCATTTCCCGGTATCATTAGACCACCCTTTCCGCCTATCCTCTGCTGCATCATCGCTAAATAGTTTTCATCCGGAAACCCCAAAACAGTGCTATCCCCCGTTGGGCTGGGGCTTTCTCGGAGTCTCTCGTACGGCTTCATGGCACAACAGCGACAGCAAGGAAAGCGCCTGATGCCGGCAGGTTGCCCAATCAGTGTCTCGGGTGGCGACCGATTACGAGAGGCTTCGGGGAAGTTCCAGCCCAGCCCCTGTTGAGACTTTCCGGATGAAAACTAAATACACTCTGTTGAGCACCTCCCCCGTATAACCATTCTTGTTTGAAGACTTTAGCGTCACTGTGACACTGCTGTCACATACTGCCGCTACTATATTCAAAACGCAGTCTTCTCATTACACGAAGGAGGATACAATGTTCAAAAAAGTAATCAGTTTCGCAGCACTTTTAGCCGTAGCAACCACCGGGGTTGCCTCCGCAGAAGCACTCAAGGTGGATAAAGGACTGAAAAAGTACCAGGCCGTTGGCGGCGTCTCGGGCAATCTCAACAGTATCGGTTCGGACACGCTGAACAACCTGATGACCATGTGGGCCGAAGGTTTCCGCAAAAAGTATCCCAACGTAAACATCCAGATTGAAGGAAAAGGATCCAGCACCGCGCCTCCGGCCCTGATAGCCGGCACCGCCCAACTCGCCCCTATGTCACGTGAGATGAAGAGCAGCGAGATTGATGCCTTTGAAAAGAAGTACGGCTACAAGCCGACCAGGATTGCCGTGGCCATCGACACCATCGCCATCTTCGTCAACAAGGACAACCCGCTGAAAAGCCTTTCCATGCAGACGGTCGACGCAATTTTTTCCAAAAACCGTAAACGTGGTTACGAAACGGATATCGTCACCTGGGGCCAGCTTGGTCTGACCGGCAAGATGGCCAGTCAACCCATCAGCCTCTATGGCCGCAATTCAGCTTCCGGTACTTACGGCTTCTTCAAAGAGCACGCCCTTAAAAAAGGAGATTACAAGGACACCGTCAAAGAGCAGCCCGGCTCCGCCTCGGTGGTACAGGGAATCACCAAGGACCTGAACGGCATCGGTTACTCCGGTATCGGTTACAAGACCTCCGGTGTAAAAGTTCTGGCACTTTCCGAAAAAGAGGGACAGCCCGCTGTTGCGGCATCCTATGAAAACGCCCTCAACAACACCTATCCTTTGAGCCGCTTCCTCTATGTCT
>RPRC01000236.1 GCA_003857395.1 Geobacter sp. | reverse complement strand
AGCTGATCAAATTGGGCAAGGCGTATGTGGATGATTTATCTGCTGAAGAGATCCGGGAATACCGGGGTACTCTGAAAGATCCAGGTAGAGAAAGTCCTTACAGAAATCGCTCCATAAAAGAAAACTTAGACCTCTTTGAACGTATGCGGGCAGGTGAGTTTAACGATGGATCAAGAGTGTTACGAGCGAAGATAGATATGAATTCACCGAATTTAAATATGCGAGATTCTGTGATGTATCGGATCAAGAAAGCAACACATCATAACACCGGCGATGAGTGGTGTATCTACCCGATGTATGACTATGCCCACGGGCAGTCGGATTCCATCGAGGGGATCACCCATTCCATCTGTACCCTGGAATTCCAGGATCACCGGCCCCTCTACGAGTGGTTCCTCGAGGCACTCGGGATTTACGCTCCTCGCCAGTACGAGTTTGCCCGCCTCAATCTTACCTATACCATCATGAGCAAACGCAAGCTCCTGGAACTGGTTCGCGACCGCTACGTGAGCGGTTGGGACGATCCGCGCATGCCGACTCTCGTGGGGATGCAGCGGCGCGGTTACACATCGGCTTCGATCCGGAATTTTTGCGAGCGCATAGGCGTCGGCAAGAACGACAGCTGGATCGAGATGGGGATACTCGAGGATTGTGTTCGGGAAGACCTGAACGAGAAGGCGCCCCGGGCCATGGCTGTTATCGACCCCTTGCGCGTCGTGATCGAAAATTATCCCGAGGACGCAAGCGATGAGTTCGAGGCGCTGAATCATCCCAATGACTCCGGCATGGGCACCCGCAAGGTATCCTTTGCCCGGGAAATTTTCATCGAGCGGGACGATTTTCTCGAAGATCCGCCCAAGGGCTTCTTCCGCCTTGCCCCCGGCCGGGAGGTTCGCCTGCGCTACGCCTACATCGTCACGTGTACCGGGGTGGTAAAGGATGAGTCGAGCGGCGAGATCATTGAAGTCCGCTGCACCTATGATCCCGACTCACGGGGCGGAAGCGCGGCAGACGGCCGCAAGATCAAAGGAACCATCCACTGGGTTTCCGCTGCTCACTCTGTTGCCGCCGAAGTCCGTCTCTATGACCGGCTCTTCACTGTGCCGCAGCCGGGAAGCGACAAGGAGGGCCCGGACTGGAAAACCTTCCTCAATCCCGACTCGCTGAAGACGCTCTCCGGCTGCCGTCTGGAGCCGAGCCTTGTCGAAGCACCGCCGGGAGCAAATTTTCAGTTCGAGCGCCAAGGCTACTTCATCGCGGATCCGGTTGACTCGAAGCCGGGCGCGCCGGTCTTCAGTCGCATCGTTACCCTGCGCGACTCGTGGGCCAAGGGGAAGTAGGGTAAAGACTGAATGCGGATTAAGGATTAAAGGGGTAAGGATTAAGGGGTAACGTATACAGAGTTGGGCGTTCACTTAATCCGTAATCCGCAGTTCCTAATCCGTAATCCTGCTTCTAGCTTCCAGCTTCCAACCATGAACAGCGAAGCGGTTTTTACAACTCATAACTAAAAACTCATAACTGCCTTATCAAAGGGGGTTTTACATGCCATTACGCGTTTATAATACCCTTGCCGGCAAAAAGGAGGAATTCGTTCCTCAGGTGCCGGGCAAGGTTTCCATGTATGTCTGCGGAGTTACCGTGTACGACCATTGCCATATCGGCCATGCCCGTGCCAATGTCGTGTTCGACGTCATCTTCCGCTACCTGCGTCACAGTGGCTATGAGGTGACCTATGTGCGCAACTATACCGATGTGGACGACAAGATCATCAACCGCGCCAACCGCGAGGGGGTGGATTTTCGGGAGATAACGGAACGCTTTATCAAGGAGTTTGACCGGGATATGGCTCAGCTTGGGGTGGCCATTCCTACCTGTCAGCCACGGGCAACGGAGCACATCGACGATATCATCCGTATCGTGCAGACCCTGGTGGACAAAGGCTTTGCCTATCCGTCCGGCGGGGATGTCTACTTTAACGTGGAAACCTACCAGGACTACCTGAAGCTTTCCAAGCGGAACCTCGACGACATGAAGGCCGGGGCCCGCATCGAAGTGGACGAGCGGAAGAATCATCCCATGGACTTCGTGCTCTGGAAAGAGGCAAAGCCGGGCGAGCCTTCCTGGGATTCACCCTGGGGCAAGGGGCGGCCGGGCTGGCACATTGAGTGCTCCGCCATGAGCATGCGTTTCCTGGGTGAGACCATCGACATCCATGGCGGCGGCAAGGACTTGGTCTTTCCCCACCACGAAAACGAGATTGCCCAGTCCGAGGCCGCTACCGGTCGACCCTTTGTCAAGTATTGGCTCCATAACGGCTTCGTCAACATCGATTCGGAGAAAATGAGCAAGTCGCTTGGCAATTTCTTCACCATAAAGGAGGTATTGGAGAGGTACGATGCCGAAGCGCTGCGCTTCTTTCTCGTCACAGCCCATTATCGCTCACCGCTCGATTTCTCCGATCAGAATGTGAAGGAAGCCGAATCCGGCCTCGACCGGATCTATTCGGCTCTGGCGAAAATCGACGAAATTGCGGTTGGCGTATCCGGCGAGCTGCTCACGGTGGAGGCGGCAAACCTGAAGGAGGCCGAACAGGAATTGCTGGAAAAGGTCGAGAATTTCCCCGGCCTCTTCCGGGAGGCAATGGACGACGACTTCAATACCGCCCAGGTCCTGGGGCACATCTTTGATCTGGTACGCTCCGTCAACCGGATCCTTGCCGAGAGCAGCAAAATTTCGGCGGATCTCAAGGCAGTCCTGGCAAAGGCACGAAAGGTTCTTGATGAAGCGGGAGAGGTTCTCGGCATATTCCGGACCCGACCGGATGTCTACCTGGAAAAAGCCCGGGAGCGGAAACTGGGGGAGCTTGGTATGTCGCGGGAGGAAATAGAAGAGCTGATCGAGGAGCGGACAACAGCGCGGAAGTCCCGCGACTTTGCCCGGGGCGACGAGATACGCGACACGCTTCTCGCAAAGAATATCGTACTGCTGGACTCTCCCCAGGGAACAACCTGGAGAATCAAGTAGTACCTGTTCGGAGGCAAGGTTTAGGAAACCGGTTCAAAGTTAAAGCAGTTCCCCCGAGCAGTCGTGCCTGGCACAAAAAAGAGGGGTCGGTTATCCCGACTCCTCTTTTTTTATCGTATCAGGCATCCCTCAGGCGGCCTTGTTTTCAACGTGCGGATTGGCCCACTTGCTTTTGAAGAGTTCCATGGCTTCCCGCATGATGTCGGACATGCTTTTCTCGGTGGTCTGCATGATCATCTGGAGCATTTCCCGCTCTTCATCGCTTATTCTCATGGAAATGACATTATAACGAGGATGTTCTCGCATTCTACCCATCTTTACTTCCTCCTCCGGACTCCGAGCATTTCAGCTTTCATTCTTGACAAACGAACACTGTTTTAATGCTATATCCATGCCAATGTTCGATTTGGGGAGATGAACGGCGAGAGGGCGCCCTGCTTAAGGATTTGCCGCGTATTTTCAGCTCAAGTGTCAGGTCTTTCAGGCGGGCTGGTGTGTCAACTCTGGCACGAAATTTTGCAAAAATGCACAATGCCTTCTCACCCATGAACGGAAAAAGCAGTGCCGGCACGGGCAAATTGCGGCCGGTTTTTTCTGGGGCCGGCAAAAAAACACCCTAGCGACCAGGAGGGTAGGTCAACTAGGGCATAAAGGAAGTCTTTCGACTTCCACAACTTCTATATATAGTATAATAACGATGTAATTGTTTGGCAAGGGTTTTTCTCACGTAATGATATTTTTCTTCGGTTGCCACCCCGGCGCTTTTTGTGGTATAAAATTCGCACAAGTTCCCAAAAGGAAAGGAGATACTTTCCCGGGATTCAAGATTTTTCGCTCCTTTGCGGGCTTTTTTGTTTTTTGGTCAAGATTTCCACGGGTGAGTCCATGTCTTCTTTTACAATAATATCTCGCAACGGTTTTGCCGCAATCCCGGCATTCCTGTGTCCGGTGCTTTTTTTTGTTCTGCTCCTTCTGTCGATAATGGCCCCTCTGACAGCCTCTGCCCGGACCTATCCTCTTCTGACCAGTCCGCCTCTCGGTGAGAGGTGGTTCGGCATCTATTTCAATGAAGAACGGACCGGTTTCGCCCATGTGGTAATCAGTGAGGCTCCGACAGGGTACTTGATTGAAAGTGACAGTGCGGTAAAAATGTCGGGTTTCGGTTTTTCCCGGGAAGCTGCTGTCCGGGAAAGCTATCAGGTCGGCCCGGACCTGTCCCTGCGATCTTTCGAGGTTTCCCAGACCATCGACGGCAGTCCCATGAAGCTGACCGGGCAGGTCGGCGGGAAGGCCGTCAGGGTGACCACGGAATCCAAGGGAAACCACAGCAAAAAAGCCCTCCCGATCAAGGGAAAGGTCTACCCGCCGGTAGTGCTTAACCTCTATCCCCTTTTCCAGAAAGTGACGGCCGGGAAAAAGTTTCATGTTACCATGTTTGATCCGGAAGCGGTGGCCGTAAAGGATGTCACTATTTCCGCGATTGGTTTCGAGACAATTGAAGGCCAGGAGGCTCTCCATCTTCGCAACAACCTCTACCCGTTCGTGGATAATGACATCTGGCTGGATTCGGCCGGCAACACCCTCCGGGAATCGGTGCGTGACGGCTGGATTGAAACAAGGGCGGAGACGGCGGACGCTGCGCGAGCATTCCTGTCCGAGTCAGCCATTGCCAAAAAGGACATGATCCTCGACTTCAGCCTGGTTCCGGTCGACAAAGTGATCGAGCGGCCCGCATCCCTCAGCTCCTTGACGCTGGAGCTTTCCGGTTTCGCAGAAAACCTTCCGCTCATTTCCGACTCTGTACAGAAGGCTGAGCGTCTGGAAGGGGCAAAGGCCCTCTTCACCGTTGACCTTGCATCCCCTCACGTTGCCGGCACACTGCCGGCTGAAGAGAGCCCGGCGCTGAAGAAGTACCTGGAAGCCACAGACCGCATCCTGGCGGACAATGCAGAGATTGTGCGGCACAAGACGGAAATCCTTGCCGAGACGAAGGATCCCCGGCTTGCGGTCGAGAAGCTTGTCCACTGGGTGGCCGACTACGTGCAAGATACCGTCACCGACAGCCAGTCACCCTTGGAGACCCTGGAAAAACGCAGCGGTAACTGCCAGTCCCATGCCCGATTGTATGTATCCCTGGCCCGGGCCGCGGGCATTCCGACCCGGTTCGTTTCCGGTCTGGTCTACGCCGAGGGCAAAGGGTTCCTCTACCACAGCTGGGCCGAAAGTTTCGTCGGCTACTGGCTGCCGGTTGATCCGACCTTTGGTGAGGTTCCGGCCAAAGCAACGCATATCAAGCTCGCGGAGGGAGATTCTTCCGCTGATCTGGCGCCGCTGGCCGGCATTATCGGCGCGGTCCGCGCGCGGGTTGTTGCTGTGAAATACGAAAAATAGTTTTGAGGTTGAATAGCAATTAGGTGAGACGTAAGACGTGAGAGGTAAGAAGTGTCTTTGCCTTGTACAAGGACAAACCGACACGAAAAAAATCAAATACGTGTAAAACCTTTGTTCGCCACGGATGCACACGCTTACGCGGAGTTGACAGAGCTACAGCGCGCAGGCACGGATGAACACGGATATAAATAAAACCAGAATACTTTTAAGGGTTGTTCGGCGTTAAGCTTTAATAGATTCTATCCGTGAATATCCACTCCTTCGCTGAAGCTTCGGCGCGCAAGCTGTGTATCCGTGGCAAAAATGCTTTATTGCATAAAAGACTCTATTTTTTTGGAAGGATACACCATGGAATATAAAGAAACATTGAACTTGCCGGCGACTGGCTTCCCCATGAAGGCCAATCTTACCCAGAAAGAGGTGGAAATCCTCGGCAAATGGGCGGAAATGGGCCTCTACGAAAAGCTGGCCGAAGTGGGCAGGGAAAAGCCCAAATACATACTCCATGACGGTCCTCCCTATGCCAACGGCCATATCCATATCGGCCATTCCCTTAATAAGATTTTGAAGGATGTTGTACTGAAGTGCAAGCGAATGAGCGGCTTTGAGGCGCCTTATGTGCCAGGTTGGGACTGCCACGGCCTGCCGATCGAACTCCAGGTGGAAAAAAATCTCGGCTCGAAAAAGCACCAGATGTCCAAGGCCGAGATGCGAAAAGTCTGCCGCGAGTATGCCGCCAAGTTCGTGGATATACAGAGCAAGGAATTCGAACGGCTCGGTATTCTCGGGGAATGGGAAAAGCCCTACCTGACCATGGACTACGTCTATGAGGGGATCACCGCCCGGGAGCTGGCGGAATTTGCCGCCAACGGCGGGCTCTTCAAGGGCAAAAAGCCGGTCCACTGGTGCTCCTCCTGCGTTACCGCCCTGGCCGAGGCCGAGGTGGAATATGCCGATCACCGCTCCCCGTCCATTTATGTAAAATTCCCCCTCAAGGACGACATCTCCGGCGAGGTTCCGCCTCTGGCCGGAAAGAATGCTTCCGTGGTGATCTGGACCACTACTCCCTGGACACTGCCGGCCAACCTGGCGATCAGCCTCCATCCGGAATTCGACTACGTGGCCCTGGACACCGGCACCGAGGTCCTGATCGTTGCCGCTGGTCTGCTCGATTCCTTCCGCAAGGGGACCGGGGTTGACGGTGAGGTAATTGCAACCTTCGAGGGTGCGCTTCTGGAAAAGAAAAATTGTCGGCATCCTTTCTACGACCGGGAATCCGTCATCCTCCTCGGCGAACATGTCACCCTGGAGGCGGGCACCGGCTGCGTGCACACGGCGCCCGGCCACGGCCAGGACGACTATGAGGTCGCTCTGCGCTATGGTCTCGACATCTACAACCCGGTGGACAACCGCGGCCGGTTCCTCGAAAACGTCGAGTTCTTTGCCGGCCAGGCGGTGTTCGATGCCAACAAGAGTGTCATAGAAAAGCTCACCGAGGCCGGAATGCTCCTGGGCGTCAGCGAGATCAGCCACTCCTATCCTCACTGCTGGCGCTGCAAAAAACCGATCATTTTCCGTGCCACCGAGCAGTGGTTCGTCAGCATGAAGGCCAATGGTCTGCGGGAAAAGGCCTTGGATGAAATCAACAAGGTCAACTGGATTCCCCGCTGGGGCAGAGACCGGATCTACGGCATGGTGGAAGGGCGTCCCGACTGGTGCATCTCCCGACAGCGCTCCTGGGGGGTCCCTATTACCGCCTTCCTCTGCCAGGGCTGCGGCGAGGCCATTGCCGATCCGACTGCCATGCGCCACGTGGCAGATCTCTTCACGGAAAATGGTTCTGACATCTGGTATCAGCGCGAAGCGCGGGAACTGCTCCCGGAAGGCTTCAGCTGTCCCTCGTGCGGCAGTGACAAGCTGGAAAAAGAGATGGACATCCTCGATGTCTGGTTCGACTCCGGCGTGTCCCATGCCGCTGTTCTGGAAACACGCGACAATCTCAGCTCTCCGGCTGACCTCTATCTGGAGGGCAGCGACCAGCATCGCGGCTGGTTCCACTCCTCGCTGCTGGTGAGTGTCGGCACCCGCAACCGAGCCCCGTATCGGAGCGTGCTCACCCACGGCTTCGTCCTGGACGGCGCCGGCCGCAAGATGAGCAAATCCCTCGGCAACGTCACCGCTCCTGACGATGTGATCAAGAAATTCGGCGCCGATGTGCTCCGCCTTTGGGTGGCTGCCCAGGATTACCGGGATGACAACCGCATCTCCCAGGAGATATTGACCCGCGTTTCCGAGGCCTATCGCCGCATCCGCAACACCTGCCGTTATATCCTCGGCAACATCAGCGATTTCGATCCGGCCGCAGACGCAGTGCCGTTTGCCGAGATGCTCGAGATCGATCGCTGGGCCCTCCAGCAGCTGGAGATCCTCAAAGAGCGGATCCTCAAAGCGTATGAAGACATGGAATTTCACACTATCTACCAGTCGATTAATTCGTTCTGCAGCGTGGAGATGAGCGCCTTCTACCTGGACATCCTCAAGGACCGGCTCTATTCCAGCCGCCGTGACTCCCTGAAGCGGCGCAGCGCTCAAACCGTCCTCTACCAGATTCTCGATTCCCTGGTGAGGCTGATGGCCCCGGTTCTCTCCTTCACCGCCGATGAGGTCTGGTGGCACATGCCGAAACAGACCGGCGAGAGCATTCATCTGGCAGAATTCCCGGCCTTGGCGCCGGAACAGCGCGACGACCGTCTCATGGAGCGCTGGAATACCATCATCCGGGTCCGGGGAGAAGTCTCCAAGGCGTTGGAACTGGCTCGTGTGCAGAAGATCGTTGGCCACTCCCTCGATGCCGCCGTAACCCTCAGCGCACCGGCCGAACTCCTTGCCTTCCTCACAGACTATGCCGCGGAACTGAAGAGTATTTTCATCGTCTCGAAAGTTGAACTGGTGGAGGACATCCAGGGCGAGTGCGTTGCCGCGGAAGGTATCGAGGGGGTCAAGATCAGGGTGGAGGCAGCGCCCGGAGCAAAATGCGAACGCTGCTGGTGTTATGATGAGGCAATCGGCGCCAGTGCCGAGCATCCGACCATCTGCCCCAAGTGCCTTGAGGCGGTGGCATGAAAAACAAATACCTGCTCCTCGCCACCATCGCCATACCGCTGATTGTTCTTGATCAGGCGACCAAGCTCATCATCGTGCGGACCATGGAACTTCACACAATCATCCCGATGGTCCGCAACTTCTTCGACATTGTCCATGCCCGCAACCAGGGTGCGGCCTTCGGGGTTCTCCGGGACAGCAGCATCCGGCTGCCGTTCCTGATCGGCGTCTCTCTGCTTGCTGCAGTGGTCATTGTGATCGTCTTCCGCAAACTCCGGCCCGACCAGAAACTCAGTGCCTGGGGGCTGTCGCTGGTCCTTTCCGGAGCTGTGGGCAACCTCATCGACCGTATCCGGTTCGGCGAGGTGGTCGATTTCCTTTCCGTTCACTGGCACGAGCACTACTGGCCAGCCTTCAACGT
>RPRC01000235.1 GCA_003857395.1 Geobacter sp. | reverse complement strand
TGCCACGGCTGCAGGCGCGATAGCTGACGGGAAGGCCAAGCTTCCAGGCGAAGTAGGCACGCAGGAAGTATGGGAGGTCGGCACAATCCGGTTCGGCAGCGAATTGACTGTCCTCACCCCTGCTCAGGTAGTCATGGAGGAAGTTGCGTCGTGGGTCGCGCAGCACAGGCTCAAGAGAAGGGAAGCTGAGAGATTCCTCGGGCGGGTCATCGAACAGATGCTCGACCCAGGCGGCGTAGAGCGCTTGCGTTGACAGGTCCCACTCTCCACATCCCCGGTTACCGGCGCCCTTCCCGACCTGGATCACGGTGCTGACCACCACCTTCCCTTCCCGCGTCGCCTCGATCAGGTAGCTGCCGCGTGCAGGCGCCGGGAGTGAAGCCCGCAGACTCCAGGGGGGACCGCCCCCTCTTACTGCAGCCAGCCTGGTCCGACGCCCTGCGGAATCGGTGACGAGCAGTTCCGACAGATCGCCACTGGTCGAAACCGCCATGAGCTCCAGTTTTTCACCCGGCCGTGCCACGAGCGGCGCGCTCCAGATACGGACATCATCCCCCCGTCTGCTCGTTGTGGTGGCCCAGGACGTGTCGGCAGCGAACAACACGAAAACCAGCAGAAGAATATATTTCATTGTCATGGCGATGACATCCCTTTCGTTTACCTTGGTGAAACCCAAGTTTTCTTTCCTGTCTCTTGTGCACAACCTGAGTTCTATCATCGGATTATTGCAGATGACAGAGACCCCATTGGTTCCTCTGTGCTGAACATGTTCGTACCCGGTTTCGGACAAGGCAGGAACAGAGGTTTGAATGATTACGTGGATTTGTTGAGTCTGTAAGGATCTACTGACGCTAGCTGCAGAAGCATAGGCAGGATTCACAGCAGTGCCTAACTCCGCCAGGGAAAAATGGGAAAGAGTCCCTGTTTTCCCTAAAATAATCGGCCAGTAACCCAGGCATAGAAAAGCAGCAAAACAATTATTATTGTAAATAATACTATTTTTTCTTTTGTGGTTAACTTGCTGGCGGGATCTCTGAAGAAGGAATCCTTGGTTTTTTTCGGAATGCCGCAATGGGGGCACAAGGGCGCATGTTCGGATATGCTGTTGCCGCACTCAGGACACTTTATCAAAGCCATTTCACTCTCTCCACGTAAGTTGCGCTTCACAGGCGGCGATTGATCATGAAATCTCGATGAACTATGACGCCCACGCTGCTATGCGTTGCTGAAAATATGCAGCAAATGCTGGCACGGCTGATCCGGAAAAAGTCCGACAGATTTCCCGCCTCGTTTATACCACTCGTTTTGGCCTCCAGGCAAGCGGTAACGTCTTCGTTGTCGCAGTGGGCAGGATCTCCCCTCCCTGCTGCGGTGGATTCCGAGAAATGAGAGGACCGTAGAGGGACACCCAAATAAATTATGCGTTCCATAGTGAGAATGGCATGATTTCCTGAGCCCTCTTGTCTCCGGGGAAATATATACGGGGTTTACGAGGCAAGCCTATATGATACCTCTGACTTGCAATGTTAGAATCCTGACCCCAGCGATTTCCTGTCGAGACTTGCAGGATGGACACTATCTATAAATTTAAAAAAAGCCGCCAGTCAGAAATCTCCCACCATAGCGGCTTTCATCATGCTATTTCTCGTGAGACGGATTATCCCGATCCAGTTCTGACAAAACTGCCAAAAGCCCACAAAACAGAACGGCAGCTTCCAGTTCATTAATTAAACAAGTAATACCAGAAGCAACAAACCAATGCCATTAAATATATTTCAATTAAGACGTTATTAAACAGAGGGCTCAGTAAATGGGTAAATACCGAGTATCTTGCGAAAAGTCTTTTGTTAATAGTGTAACTATGTGTAAATCAGGCAAAAATATATTCTTTTCCCCGATGCTGATTTATGCATGTTATTCAGGTAAAATGCATTACGCACGTAAAGTTCGACAAAGGAAGGTTCTCTATGGCAAAAGGATACCAGGCAAACAAGGATCGACAGGAAGCTGTCAGCCTTTTTGGCAAGCAGATCGGCAAACGTGCCGGTTTCAAATGTGAATGGTGCGGGAGCAAGGAGGATCTGCGACTGTGGGACTACCGGCCGGAGCAGGAACCGGCGCTGGAAACCCTGGCCCTGCTGTGCAGCCGCTGCCGTGAACTGGCGGAGGGCAGAAAACCAGACCTGAATGAACTGCGCTCCATTCGCGACGCCTTGTGGAGCGACATACCGGCGGTTGCCGAAGGGGCTGCCCGGATGCTGTCATCATGCAAGGAGCAGTGGGCACGGGAGGCAATCGAGGAAAGTTTTATCGATGAAAATGTCAAAGCGGAACTGCTTGGATAAGAAATGTTATCTTTCTTACCTTCGTCAAAATCCCGGACGGCTTAATCAGATTACAGAAGAAAGCCGGTAAAGACTTCAGATCAACAGTCAATTTTTCCGGCACCAAGTCTATTTCTAATAATATGCTGCTATTTTGTCACTACTTTACCTGCTGATAGGCTTTAACTAGCGCCATTCAATCCTCCATTATTCCCCTTGGTCCCTGACCTCATTGGTCCACAGCAATTTCCGTTCCCCGTTTTTTTATGCGGCAGAATTCTGCGAAGCACGTTCGCGCTTGGTGATTGTTCTGGTATACTCCGTTGATGCCAGCACCGCATTATTCCGGCATATGCTGCCGAAATCGCTCCGGGACGCTGCATTCCCTGGAGGGCTCAAGGGGGAGAACGATGACAAAACCATGTACCATACTCATTGGCGGGGTGGCCGGGCAGGGCCTCCTGACGATAGGACATCTGCTGGCCAAGGTGCTGGTGCGCTCCGGCTATTATCTGGTGGTTACCCAGAGCTACATGTCGCGCATTCGCGGCGGTCACAATTCCTTTGCCATCCGCGTGGCCCCGACACCGGTTGCTGCGCCCAGTGAGACCATTGATGTTCTCATTGCCCTTGATGCACGGTCGGTGGACGAACATCTGGCCGATCTTGCCGAGGATGGCATCATCATCATGGATGGGGCGGTGGCGGCGGAAACCGGCGACCGGTTATGCCTGAGAATTCCGGCGGGAGAAATGGGTCTGGCCGCCCTGTTCAATATCGTGGCAGCGGGGGTGGCAAGCGGCCTGCTCGCACTGGATGCCGGTGTCCTTACCCGGACACTGGGTGAAGAAGCAGAGACGCTTGCATCGGCAGGGGTGGCATTGCAGGCGGGTCTCGACTGGCAGAGGCAGAGCGGCGTCCACCGGCCGCTACCCGAGCCGACTGCCCCAATGCCGCGCATCATGGTCAATGGCAATGAGGCATTGGCCCTTGGGGCCATGGCCGGTGGTCTGAAATTTGCCGCCTTTTATCCCATGACGCCGGGTAAGTCGGTCATCCTGGCGCTCCTGGCCCATGCCGATCGCCTGGGGCTGGTTGTGGAGCAGGCCGAGGACGAAATTGCGGCAATCAACATGGCCCTAGGTGCTTCCTTTGCGGGCGCTCCGGCTCTGGTTGCCACCTCAGGGGGTGGTTTTGCCCTCATGGTCGAGGGGGTCAGTCTTGCCGCCATGACCGAAACCCCGGTAGTCATCGTTGTTGCCCAGCGGCCTGGCCCGGCTACGGGGTTGCCGACCCGCACCGAACAGGGGGATCTGGAATTCGTCCTGCACTCGGGCCATGGCGAGTTTCCCCGGGCGATCCTGGCGCCTGGCTCCCCGGAGCAATGTTTCAGCCTTGCAGCCCGGGCGATGGATATTGCCGAGCAGAGCCAGGGGCCGGTTTTCATCCTCACCGATCAATTCCTGGCCGACTCCTATCGGTCTGTTGCTCCCTTCGATCCAACTGCTGTGCCGACGGTGCTTCCCCATGAACGCGCTCCCGACGACACACCGACCTATCAACGGTATGCACTGACGGACAGCGGCATCTCGCCGCGCGCCCTACCCGGTCGCGGTGATGGTCTGGCTGTTGCCGACAGTGACGAACATACGGAAGACGGCCACATTACTGAGGATCTTGGCGTGCGGGTGCAGATGGTGGAAAAACGGCTTCGCAAGCTGGCACTTTTGGAGCGGTTGACGCTTGCCCCGGAATATTGCGGCCCGGCCTCCGCCGATCTGCTGCTGGTTTGCTGGGGGTCGGCCGGGGGTGCCGTTACTGAAGCGGCGGAACTGCTGGCAGCCCGGGGCATCCGGGCGGCAGCGCTCCATTTCTCCCAGGTCTGGCCCTTGGTGCCGGACCAGTTTCTGACGTACCTCCAGCAGGCGCGGACCGTGCTCGGTGTCGAGGGGAATGCCACCGGCCAATTTGCCCGTTTGCTGCGTCGGGAATGCGGTTTTGCTGTCCATGGCCAAATAGGGCGTTTTGATGGCCTGCCCTTGACCCCGGAATTCATACTCAGGCGCCTGGCAGAATCGGGTTGGTGATAACAGTCAGTGCACCCTTGGTGAGTGCGAGGAGGAATGGTAATGGTATCCCTTGAAGATTTCGGCAGGCATGAGACGGCCTGGTGTCCCGGCTGCGGCAATTTTTCCCTATTGGAGGCAATGAAGAAGGCTCTGGTGCTCCTGCAGCTTGCCCCCCGCCAGGTGCTCTTTGTTTCGGGAATCGGCCAGGCGGCCAAGGCGCCCCATTACCTTAACGCCAATCTTTTCAACGGGCTGCATGGCCGGGCGCTACCCGTTGCCACCGGCGCCAAGCTGACCAACCCGGAGCTGACGGTGATTGCCGAGAGTGGCGACGGCTGCAGTTACGGGGAAGGCGGCAACCATTTTCTGGCGGCAATCAGGCGCAACGTCAATATCACCCTGGTTGTTCACGACAACCAGATATATGGCCTGACCAAGGGCCAGGCGAGCCCTACCACGGAAGAGGGAGTTGTGACCAAGACCCAGCCCCATGGCGTTGCCGCCACACCCTTCAATCCGGTGGCCGTTGCCGTAGCCATGCATGCCGGCTTCGTTGCCCGGGGGTTCTCCGGGGCAGAGGATGAGCTGGCCGGCCTGATCGCCCAGGCCATTGCCCATCCCGGATTTGCCTTGGTCGATGTGCTGCAGCCCTGCGTGTCCTTCAACAAGGTCAACACGTTCAGCTGGTATCGGAAGCGCTGCACGACGCTGCCTGCGGATTATGATCCGACCGATTGGCATGGGGCCATGCAGCGGGCCCAGGAGTGGGGCGACCACATCCCCGTAGGCGTCATCTACCGGAATGACCGACCCAGTTATGAATCACACCTGCCGGTTCTCGGGCAGGGTCCCCTTGTCGGTCGTACGCTGGACAAAAATGCTTTGGCAGAGATTATCGCCGCCATGGCGTGATCTGGGCGCAATGAATCATGCCTCATCCTTAGGAATTTTTGAATTCGGGGGACATTGAATTTGGGGGACATAATACGAATTAATGTCAGGGTATCAAAAAAAATCCGTATTATGTCCCCCCGAAATACGAAGCGGGAAAAAGGAACTGTTCCTGGTGGGGATGATTGCAGGTGTGTTGCCTTACATGCGACAGTCGCCGTCTTTACCTATAAAGGTTCCCTCACAGCGGAGCCGAAATTCCCGGCCTGTTGAAGTTTGATCCGGCTGCTGCCGAATTGGATTGTACTATGTTCCTATCGCTCATCACCGCTTTTTTGGCCGCGTTTGCCGCCCCTTGGGTGCATCGATTCCTGCCGAGAAGTTCCGGAGGGTTGCTTGCTGTTATTCCGACGGCACTTTTCTGTTATTTTGCCTCGAATATCACATCGATTGCCGGCGGAGAGACTCTCTTTACCACCTATCCGTGGTTACCCTCCCTCGGCGTCACCCTCTCGTTTTACCTTGATGGCTTAAGCCTTCTTTTTTCCCTCCTGATCCTCGGGACCGGGGCATTGATCGTAATTTTCTCCTCTGGCTACCTGAGAGGCCATGGTGAGTTGGGGCGTTTTTACGCCTTCATGCTCCTCTTCATGTCATCCATGCTCGGATTGGTCCTGGCCGGAAATATAATTACTCTGTTCATCTTCTGGGAATTAACCAGTCTCAGTTCCTATCTACTGATCGGCTTTGAACATACGCGGGAAGCCGCTCGCAAGGCGGCGCTGCAGGCGCTGCTGGTTACCGGTGCCGGTGGTCTGGCACTGCTGGCCGGATTCCTGCTTCTGGGCCATGTCGCCGGCAGCCTGGAGATAACCGAATTACTGAACAGGGGCGATGTTATCCGGACCCATGGGCTCTACCTGCCAATACTCCTCCTGGTCCTTGCCGGGGCCTTTACCAAGTCTGCTCAATTTCCTTTTCATTTCTGGCTGCCGTCAGCCATGGAAGCTCCGACACCGGTCAGCGCCTACCTTCACTCGGCGACCATGGTCAAGGCAGGCGTGTATCTGCTCGCCAGATTCAGCCCGGTACTCGGCGGCACGGATGCCTGGCATTATCTTCTGACCTCTTGTGGGGCTGCTACCATGCTGATCGGCGTCATCATGGCCGTGACACAAACGGATCTGAAACGTCTTTTGGCATATACAACCATCAGTTCCCTGGGAACGCTGGTTCTGCTGCTCGGTCTCGGCACGTCCCAGGCCGCCGAAGCTGCCATCGTTTATCTGATCGTCCATGCCCTCTACAAGGGGGCCCTTTTTCTTGTCACCGGAGCAGTGGATCATGCAACCGGAACGCGTGATATCCGAGAATTACGCGGACTCCTGTGGCTGATGCCGGCGGTTGCAGTTGCCGCGACGCTGGCGGCACTTTCCATGGCCGGACTGCCGCCGATGCTGGGATATCTGGGAAAAGAACTTCTTTACGAGGCCAAACTGCAGGCACCTCAGGCAGCAGCAATCATTACCGGAGCAGGACTCCTGACAAATATCATCATGGTAACAGCAGCTGGGATTTTTGTGCTTACGCCCTTTTTCAACAAAGCTCCCACTCAGTCGCAGAATTTTCATCCACCACCCCCAAGCCTGTGGTTGTCTCCGCTGCTCTTGGCAGTACTTGGCCTCATTATGGGTCTTTACCCTACCGCTGTCGACACGCTGCTGGTGATTCCGGCAGTCGCTGCCATGCGGACCGAATCGACAGTGATCGAGCTGCCGGTGTGGCACGGTTTGAATCCCGTGCTGATCCTCAGTTTGGTCACCTACGGGGCGGGGGCAGCCTTGTATGCAGGCAGGAAAAGGCTTTACCTTTTTGCAAACGCGGTCCGGCGACCGGCAAGCTGGGGACCTTCGCGCTGGTACGATCTTGCAATTGCCGGAACTGCGAGGCTTGCCTATTTGCAGACCCGATTCCTGCAAAGCGGATATCTCCGTTACTATCTGATGACGGTGCTGGGCACGGCGTTTCTGCTGCTATTCTTCACCCTGTACACCAAGTCGGGATTTCACTGGGATACAGGGGGGCCTGATGCACTTTTCCACGAATGGCTAATCGCGGTTATGGTTCTGGCAGCGGCGTTGTTTGCTTCGTTATCCCTGTCGCGCCTGTCGACGGTGGCGGCCCTCGGTGTCGTCGGCTACGGTCTGGCACTGATTTATATCTTCTTCGGTGCCCCTGATCTGGCCATGACCCAGTTCTGTGTCGAAACACTTTCCATCATATTATTTGTGTTAGTGCTGTACCGGTTGCCGCGCTTTTCGCTTCTCTCGGGGAGGCCTGCCAGAATCCGCGATGCGCTGATAGCCATCGGCAATGGCGGCGTCATGACCGCCCTGGTTTTAACGGCAACTTCGGAACCGGTGAAAACCCGGATAAGCAGCTATTTCGCGGAGAACGCCCTGACCCAAGCCCATGGCCGCAACGTTGTCAATGTTATCCTGGTGGATTTCCGTGCACTCGATACGCTGGGGGAAATCACCGTGCTGGCGGTGGCGTCACTTGGGGTCTTTGCGCTGCTCCGGGCCCGCGCTAAAAAGGACAGGTGACAAAATGATCCGTTCGCTGATCTTGTCGACGGCAACGCGCATTCTGTTGCCTTTGTTACTTCTCTACTCAGTTTTCCTGTTGCTGCGTGGCCACAATGAACCGGGAGGAGGTTTCGTGGGAGGTTTGGTGGCTGCAACCGGCTTTGCCTTGTATGCCCTTGCCTACGGGGTGTCGGCGACCAGGCACAAGATGCATGTTGATCCTCGCGTCCTGGTAGCCTGGGGGTTGCTGATTGCCATCGGCAGCGGCTGTGTTTCACTGTTTGTCGGCCAACCCTTTATGACCGGACTCTGGGTCGGCGACCGGTTACCCATTGTCGGTTCGCTGGGGACTCCGCTTCTTTTCGATACCGGCGTTTATCTGACGGTGGCAGGCATGGCGCTATTGATCATCTTCTCGCTTATGGAGGAATGAGATGGAAACACTTCTCGCATTCGTAATCGGAGGGTTGTATGCGGCGGGACTGTACATGATGGTCAGGCGCAGCATCGTGCGGATGGTATTCGGCCTTGCCCTGCTCGGCAATGCCGCCAATCTGCTCATCTTTACCATGGGACGTCTCGTTCGCGGCCGCCCGCCGTTGATCCCCGAGGGCGCGATTGCTCCGTCAGCCCCCTATGCGGATCCGCTCACCCAGGCGATGATTCTGACCGCTATTGTCATCGGTTTCGGTATCCAGGCCTTTGCCCTGGTGCTCATCAAGCGGGTGTACGAGACCGTGGGTGACGACGATGTGGACGAAATGAGGATAACTGATTCCCTGGAGCATAAATGACGAATATCCTCCTATTTCCGCTGCTGATTCCCCTTGTTACCGCGATAGCGTCACTCCTGACCTGGAACCGCCGCCGGCTGCAGCGTCTGATCAGTGTGTGCGGTGCAGGCGCCCTGTTCACCGCGGCAATCCTCCTTTTGGCGACGGTCCGGCGCGACGGCATCCAGGTGATTCAGGTCGGTAACTGGCCCGCACCATTCGGAATTACCCTGGTCGCCGATCTCTTCAGCGCCATGATGGTTGCCGTGGCCGGGCTCATAGGGCTGTCCGTAGTCATCTATTCCCTGGAAAGCGCCGATATCGAGCATGAATCCTTCGGCTATCATCCGCTTCTGCATATCCTGCTGCTCGGGGTTTGCGGGTCCTTTGTCACCGGTGATCTGTTCAACCTCTATGTCTGGTTCGAGGTCATGCTGAT
>RPRC01000234.1 GCA_003857395.1 Geobacter sp. | reverse complement strand
CTTTTACGAATTTCTCACCAAAATTTATAACCAAAGCCAATTTCAAATCCAGCATACGCAAGTACGTAAGTGCCTGAGCTTCGGGCGTTGTCAAGGGTTGAACGGAAAAAGCCGGTATAAGTTTTCAGGAGTCTAGTTCTCAAAAAATAAACCTTTTTTTGCTACAGACTTGGACAAAACCATTAACGCAAAGGCGCCAAGGCACGAAGGCGCGAAGAAAACCAAAAAAACTTTCACTACAACTTACCCTCTTGTTTTTACCTTTGTGACTTTGCGTCTCCGCGTCTTTGCGTTAACTCCTATAGTCCGCTCACTACGCGATGAATCCCGTCTTTTACGAATTTCTCACCAAAATTTATAACCAAAGCCAATTTCAAATCCAGCATACGCAAGTACGTAAGTGCCTGAGCTTCGAAGACCGGATTGTATGATGTTGTTGCCTTGACTTCTACGACCACACGATTACCAACAAGCAGATCCAATCGAAGCGGGGCAGCCAACTGATTTCCTTTGTAATGTATCGGAACAATTGCCTGACGTTCAACAACAAAACCACGTTGACGCAACTCCCAGTCCAAAGCCTCCTCATACACAGATTCCAAGAGGCCTGGGCCGCCCAGAGTACGATGGACTTCAATGGCACAATCTACAACGTTTTTCGCGATTGTATTTTCCATTGCGTTCCGATAAACATATTTAACGCTCAGGCGCCATGACACGAAGAGGCAAAGAAAATCAAAAACAAAATCCCTTCTTCAAAAGCCTACTTTTAAATCTTGCGACTTAGCGTCTTCGCGACTTTGCATCACGAGTATAATTCTTTAACGCCAAGGCGCCAAGGCGCTAAGACGCAGAGAAAATCTTTAAAGATCATTTATTCAAAATCCCTTGTTTTACCCTTTGCGACTTTGCGTCTCCGCGTCTTGGCGTTAATGCCGTACATCGAAGATTCTGGATCAATGAACGTAGATGCCCCATCCTACCATAAGAGCCCATAGCAGGCCCACAACAAATAACGGCGCATCCTTGACCAGCGATTCGGTCGGATCACCACCCAGACCAGACTTAACCCTCATGATATACCGCAGCAGGCCGAAGCAACAGAGGGGTACGGTATAAATGAGAACATGATGCTCAATAACATACAGGGTGTACGTCACCAGAACCGCGCCGCCAGTCATGTACATTGTCCCGTCAAGAAACCCCGGAGGGTATGATTCCAGTGCCCTGCGATGATTTACCGCATTCTCACCGAGGGCGTTTTTTTCATACAGACGTTTGCCGGTACTGAGAAAGATCGAAAGAAGAAATACGGAAAGAAAAAGCCAGGCGGTTATTTCGACACCGAAGGCCTCGCCACCGGCCTGAAGACGAAAAAGGAAGCCGGCCGAGACACAGAACAGATCGATTATCGGCAGGTGCTTCAAATAAATGGAGTAGGAGACCGAAACCAGAAGGTATGCCAGAAGAATGGCGATGAAAACGGGAGAAACACTGCTAGAAAGGAAAAGCGCTAAGGCAAGAAGAAGGATATACAGGACACTTGCACCCAAAAGTGAAACCCCACCGGAAGGCAGGGGTCGCTTACTCTTTCGGGGATGGCTTTTATCCCGCTCTCTGTCCATGATATCGTTCAGTACATAGGCAGAACTGGAAGCAAGGCAGAAGGCAACGAAAGGGACCAGGCCGCGAGCAAGTATCCCCGGCACCAGTAATTCTCCACCGAGAAAAGTTGGGAAAAAAAGCATCAGATTCTTCAGCCACTGAGTCGGGCGAAGGAGCTTTATATACCAGACAACATTCACTCTACACCCTCAATAAGTAGCTGAATAGTTTGAGTTTCCCAATGTAGCAATGGTCTTCTCCGATAAGAATTTGTAGCTATCCTTATAATCGAATCCGTTCTTGGCCACCGAGAAATAGTGAAGCGCCATTTTCTTATCTCCTATTGCAAGTGCGGCCTGCCCTGTACGATAGGCCGTGAGGGACTATGGTTCAAAGCATACAGTTTTTCACTATACGTGAGCAACTTTTTCTGCAACATTTTTTGCTTGGCACTATTCTGTGTCGCAGCAATTCGTTCCTGCAGATAATCGATGGTTAGCTCATGGGCGGAAACCGACTTGCCTCCACCCTTCATGATACTCGATTCAAAAAGTAACAGCGCCTCGTCATGCTTTCCCTGCGCAGCCAGTATATTTGCCATATTCTGGTCAAGGCTTTCATAGTAGTTAATGGTTGTGATCGAACTCGCCGCTTTATACTGCCTGATGGCTTCGGAGTAGTTTTTCACTTTTGCCAGTGCAATAATATATTGGATTCTAGCTGCTATGCATATCGGATTTTTTTCAACAGTATCTGTATACAGCGCCAGGTTAGTGTTCCAGACGACATTCCTCTGAAAAGTCACCATTCCAAAACAGACCATGAACAGGACAACCCCTGAAAACTGATAACGCACGGAGATCTGCATCTCCTTCATCTTTTCCGCTGCATAATAGCAGACCACGACTGACCAGAATGCCGCGGAGATATAGACATACCGTTCCGCGTAGCCTGTCCAGGCGATGGTGCCAATAGCCACGGGAAAAGCTGGTAAAAGCAGAAACACCCCGCTGAACACCAAAGCATTGGACACGGTTCTGCGCTGCAGCAGAAAAATACAGCCGAAAAACAATAGGACTCCAAGGAGAATATAGGACGGGTCAATTTCCCCGATAGCGAAACTCTGCGGGAAAGGAAAAATGAATTTTTTTACATAGAACCCGAAAGCCCCCAGAAATACGGAAAAAGCATAGTTGGGGTCCTGAAATATCGATTTCAGGGTAAGGGAAATTTTCGATGTGTTTGATGCAAATACAACCGTGCGCATCAACGCAAAAAGCCCTATTGAGACCCCGGCGACAAGCACAACAGTAATAACGTGGCGAAGATACTTCCTCGTCGAGGCAGCAACACCGTTCTTTTGAATCTTCTGGAAATCCATTACGAGAAAATAGAGGGCGCCCTCAGCCAGAACAAGCCAGTAATTGGATAAAATAATTACCGTTGCAATTCCTAGTGCCGCAAAGGAGATAAAAATGACGACACTTTTTCCCGATGGAGTTTTCTGAGTAGAACAATCTTCACCCATACCGCAGGGCTGCTCTGACCGAGCGCTCAAGATCAAAGCCGCACCAAAGAGGAACCCCAAAGCGGTTTCCTTCGTCATGATTCCTAGAAATACGGCCACGATGGCGGCAAGCAACAGTGAAAGCGAGCGGTTCTCTCTGAATTTCATGAGAAATACCGCGGACAGCAACACAAAAGTGCCGGCCAGAACATCCGTCCTCCCGGAAATCCAGTCGACTGACTCGGTAACAATCGGATGGAGACCAAAACATAAGGAGGAAACCAGGGGGAGCAGACTTTTCCTGCGATTTTCAGGCCTCACGAAAAGTCGTGCCAACCAGAAAACCAGGAGGACGTTGACAAGGTGAAGAAGTATGTTGTGGAAATGCATGAATCTTCGATCAGCAAGAGAGACGATGCGATCCAGTTCGTAGCTCAGATGAATGAGCGGGCGGTAATAACCGCCAGCCTCGCTGTGCGGGAGGAAACGGTCCACCAGACTGATCTCGCTGCTGTTGACCAGATTATTGATCATGCCCTGATCGTCGAGGCTGTTTATTTCCGCGAAGATCGAAATGAAAAAGACACCAAGAACGACCGCGCAAATCAGCAGGATCTGGTAGCGACCCTTCAGCATGAACTGGTCCTGATGATATCAAGGAAAAACTGCTCGAGATTCTTGCGGCGGGGCTCGATCAGGGTTATTTCCTTGCCGTCACGTTGAAGATTTGCCAGGAAAGAGGTAAGCTCCTCCTTCGGCACATAGGTTTCGGTTCTGTCCACGCCACCAGAGGTCTTCGACTGCACGCTATACCCCATAATGCCTTCAGTCATTATGGCGTCGATACTGGCTACGGAACGCAGCTCCCCTTGTGTGATTATACCCACCCGATCGCAGACCGATTCCATGTCGGAAGTGATATGGCTGCTAAAAAAAACTGCCTTACCCCGCTCTTTAAGTTTGAGAATCATTTCCTTTACCAGCGCTCTGCCGAGAGGGTCAAGTCCGCTCATCGGTTCGTCAAGGATATAGACATCCGGGTCAGGGAGAAGGGCCTGCGCCAGCCCGACCCGCTGAACCATCCCTTTGCTGTAGCTCCGCATCGGACGCTTGCGAGCATCCCACAATTCGAGCAGTTTCAGGACCTCTTCGATCTTCTCCTCAAGGAAGTGGGCATTCAAGTTGAATGTCTTTCCAACAAAATCAAGATACTCAACAGCGGAAAGGTAGTCATAAAATGCCGGATTCTCTGGAAGAAAACCGACATGACGCCGCGCTTCAGGGGAAGAGATATCCTTACCCATGATGAGCGCGCTCCCGGAGGTAGGCCGAATGAGTCCCATCAGCGTCTTGATGGTGGTGCTCTTTCCGGCACCATTTGGGCCGAGGAAGCCGAAAACCTCCCCCTGCTCTATCTCCAAGTCAAGGTTCTTCAAGGCGACAACTTTGGCACCCCGTTTCCCCCTGTATGTTTTTGACAGGCTGTGTATCGAGATTGCAGACATGTCAGCGCTCTCCCTGAACTTTATTTTTATTAGCGGCGTTTTTGCCGGCAGCAAATGCGAACTTACTCGTTGTTGCAACTCTGCCGTCCGGCTCAAGAAAAAATTGCCCGCCATAGGGATCTACTGGAGGAGGCGAAAGATACTGCTCCTTTACCAGAACTTCCACTGTATCCGGAAACACCCCGGTCGCAGCCTTATACCGGTCACGAGCGACCTCAATCCGACGCACTTCCTGAAAAGCCAAGATTCTTGTCCGAAAGCTCTTCTTGACGGCCTGATTTTTCTCACCTTTTTCCATTGCGGACAGATACACAAGGGCCAGGTGCGTACGACCTGACTCCTGCAGGTACCTGCCAGCGAGACTCTTAAACAGTTTCGAACCGGATAGCTCTCCGGCTCTTTTATAGTAGCGTGCCGCGCCCGCATAATCCTTAAGGAAATAGGCGTGGTTGAACCCGGCAAAAAATGGCAGATACCAGTCCCAACTGCGGTATTTCATGCCGTAGTCGAGAAGCTCGTTTGCAATCTCCACCTTCCCCACATCCCAGACAAGAATAGCCTGGGCAAAGTAGTAGGCGTCCATGTTGTACGGGTCAAGCTGCACAGCACTGTGTATCATGCGGGACATGGCGGGATAGTCGGGAGGACTCGGGAGTTTGTTCTGCTGCTTGTCAATCTGTCCGCCGAAATACATCAGGACCTTCATTACCAGCAATGCCCCAACGAACTCCTTCTGGTCAGCTGAGGCGGCCTTCACCGCCGCAACGGTCGGCACATAACCAAGCTTCTCCACAAACGGCTTGGTGCGCATATAGTTGGCAAAGGGTACAATGAGAAGCAGATATACCATGAGGGAGATTGCTAGGAATACAATGGCCTTTTTCATCCCGCTACCTCAACTCTCTCCGGGTAAAAATAAGCACGGAAACGCTCAGGAGCGCAGAGATATACACGACGAAATAGCCTGCGGTGAGTAAAAGACCTGATGGAGAAAGTGGGATCCCGTAGATGGCGTTCACCTTGAGATTAAAGGCGCTCAAGTTGGGAAGCAGGTAGTAGAGTCCCGTGGCCGACTGCTTCACCAGGGGCGAAAGGGCAGCTCCGGCCGAGGAGTGAATATAGTCGTACACCTGCTGTGTCACATTTCCCGTCAGGAAAAGTGCGATGGTTCCGAACACCGGCAGGAAGAATGAGGTGCTGAGCGAGGAAAACAGGAACGCGCAGGCGAGGAGCAGGATATATTTCATGGCGTCGAACAGGATGCAGAGCGCCAGAGTACCCCAGGCAACAGGCCTGGCGGCGGGGTAGATAGTACTGGACCAGGATACGACGAGAAAGGTCGCCGCTCCGAGCACCACGGCCGTCAGCAGCAAAAACAGCGCCGTACCGCAAAATTTGCCCAACAGGTAACCTCCCCTTGCCAGAGGAAGCCCCAGCACGGTGAAGGTATAGCGCCGCTCAATGTCTTTCCAAATGGATGTCCCCCCGAGGAAGATGGCAAGGAGGAGCAGGATGAAAGAAACAAGGGAGAGGGAAAGGGTCACGGAAAGTTCCGTAACCTGGCGCATGGAGAGAGAGGCAATGGAGGGAATAAACAAAAAAACCAGTGCCGTTACCATAATCCCTTGAAAAACCCGGTCGCGAAAGATGCCTTTGAGAGTGACGTGAATTAGCGTATTCATGGCGTATGTTTACTCGCTTCCTTTACCGTATTCGTGGCTGACGGGATATCAGCAGCAGCCAGCTTTTTGATAAAGCGCTCAGCAAATGGTTTATACATGGAATCACCAGGGGAGTCCATAAATTTCCTGAAATATATCAGGGCGTTTTCCGTTTCGCCCAGTTGAAGATAGACTTTTGCCGCGTTGTAGAAGCCATCACCATACCGAGGGTCCCGCTGTTGTGCCAATAAATAGTAGCCGATGATTCTTCGAAGTGACGCTTCATCATGAGAATTCTTGGAAACGGTCTGGATCAGGCTTATATATTTCGAAGTTGAATCACGCGCCAGCCCGGCAGATTTCAACATAGCCGACTCATAGCCGCCCAAATCACCTTTTCCCAACTTGACCATGGCTAAATTATGCCAGACAAATTCCTTATTCTGGCCCATTTTCAATGCCTTATTCAACAAGGGCTCTGCTTCGTCGTATTTTTTCTCTTTCAGCAGCTCACAGGCAACGCCAACATAACTGCGCGGAAACTCGGGGGATTGAAGCATTACTTCTCTCCAGAATTCCAGTGGATTCCCCCAGAGATTCACCCTCTGCATGGTCGGTATGCTCAGCAGCACTATCGAGGCAAAAACGACTGGATATACCTTGGCTGGCAGTTTACTGACGGCAAAACCAACCAGCAGGGCAAACCCGGTCATGGAAAGATACAGATATCGTTCGGCATAGGGCGTCCAAGGGAGCTTTCCGTGCAGTGCCAGCACAGGCGGCACGAGCAAGAGGGTAAAGATCAACAGGGGAAGACGCATCTTGGGCGAGCGAACAAACAGAATAAGCATTGCCGCCAATGAACAGATAAAAATACCGACCGACAGCGGTTTATTTATCGTGACAATGGCAAATTTCAGCGGAAATGGATAGAGGGCCTTTGAAATATAAAAACCGAAGGCCGCCACGGAATCATAGATAAACTGCCAAACTGGTTTGGCTGCGCTACCGGTTAAAACTTTGCCTACCCCGGCATCAGTTCTTATCTGCATGCCGGAACGCATCAAGAGGTATACTAGCGAGGCGCATGCGACTGAGATCGTCAACCAGAAAGTACGACGAGCACGTTCTTCTTTATAGAGGCTTACGGACCAGACCAGCAGTATCCCCAGCAAACCGACAGAAGCCTCCTTGGCCAGGAGAGACAATAGTGCAAGAACAAAGATCGCCAAGGCGCTACGAATAAGTGATTGCTGCTGGTCAACCGCGACAATTACGGCCAGTAAAAAGAAAAAACAGCAGAGCAAATCGGTCCGGCCGGCAACCCACAACACCGCTTCGGTATTAACCGGATGCAGGGCGAACACAAGTGCGGCTATGAATGGCGCACGGTTAGTACCGTTTGGCCCGGTATTTATGAGCAGATAAGCAAGGTAGTAGACAAGGAACGAATTTGCGGTATGAATCGCAAGATTAACGAGATGAAAGGCAGCGGCGCTCGGACCAAACAGGTTCAGGTCCAGGAGAAAAGAGACTGACGTCAACGGCCGGAAATAGTCGCCGCCGCCACCAAAAAACCTGGCAAGATAATTATGTTCCGAGCTTTGCAAGCGATTGAGAATTGAAATATCATCAAGACTCAAAAAGGGGGCCAAAGCGGAGGTTAGATAGGTTGCCGTGACAATGGCCAGGACAACCAAAAGGTCTATTGCAATGATAGTTTTCTTAGACATGCAAACCCAATTCTAAAAAGAAAAGGGGCATGCATATGCCCCTTTTCCCAATTATTCACGCAACCAGTACTCTGGATATTATTGAGATGTCCAGCCATCATACAATGATTCGCCTGGGGCAATCACATCATTATCGGTAACAACAGAGGCTTTAGTGACCTCTTTATACCAGATGTTTGAGGTGTTATTGGATGAACTGTATATTCTAGTCCCTGCTGCATGTTTCGTATTTGCCACATAATTCTGATCGTCTTCAAAGTAACTTGAGCCAACATTGTTGGAGGGTTTAAAGGTAAAACTTGAATCCGTTGGTATATTACCAGCATATGCCATACCGGATAACGCTATAATTGATGCAGCTGCAAGAATAACTCTTTTCATTATGGACTCTCCTTTCTTAAATTAAGTTGCGTCTGGGTAGGACTGGGTATCCGTATACGCGGCTTCCAATGCCGTCTTCAGGTTGCGAAGGTCGCTCTCTGCAGCACTGTTGAAGGCTTTTACACGATAGGCGGAAAACTGCGGGATTGCGATGGCCGCCAGGATGCCAATGATCGCCACGACGATCAGCAGCTCGATGAGGGTAAAACCTTTGTTGCTTCTGAGTTTCAGTAACATGTGTTGTTCTCCTTTCTGGTGTTGTGTCCTTTGTTGGATACCGGCAAGCCTGGTATCTGAAATTATTTCCCGGGGGAACTCTGCATAGATGCCTTAAATTATGCAACATCATTGCCAACTCAATCCTAGCACCTCTGACAATCCATTTTCCTCCCTGTAACCAGCGGTTCCGACCGAATGAAGCTTTTTTGACAGCAAATCTATAATCGTATCCAAGGGAGGCAAGGTGACACTTTGCGTCAGTCAATGATGTCATTATTTGACAACCCCCTCCCTTCAGTCTTCATCCATCCCAAACTTGGCGAGCCGGTAGCGGATAGACCGAAAGGAAAGTCCCAGAAGTTCGGCTGCGCGTTTTTTCACACCGCCACAGCGTTCAAGTGCCTGCAGGAGCAGTCTCTTTTCAATACCGTCAAGGTAAGCCTCCAGATTCATCCCCTCTGCAGGGATAACAAACTCCCCACACGCCGG
>RPRC01000233.1 GCA_003857395.1 Geobacter sp. | reverse complement strand
CTCCGATGCAATCCTGCCTGCTGTTCTCGGCCTTTCTGCTCGCCTTTGCCGTCAAGACCCCCATCTTTCCCTTGCACGGCTGCCTGCCTGATGCCTATACTGCCGCCCCGACCGCCGCAACGCTCCTCCTGGCGGGTCTCATGGCCAAGACCGGTGTGTACGGCCTGATCCGGTTTGCCTATCCGCTTTTCCCGGAGGCAGCACTGCTCTTTACTCCTGTTCTCTATTTACTCGCCGTGGTCGGGATCCTCTATGCCTCCTGGCTTGCCTATGTTCAAACGGATGTGAAACGGCTGGTGGCCTACTCCAGTTTTGGTCATATGGGTTTCGTGGTGTTGGGAGTTGTCGCCTGGACACCGGTTTCCCTGTCCGGTTCGGTGATCCAGATGGTGAACCATGGCATTACCACCGGGGCCCTCTTTCTCATGGCGGGAATGCTGGAAGAGCGTTCCGGATGCCGCGACAGTGCTTCCTTCGGCGCCCTCTGGGGGAAAATCCCCTATTTCGGGGCCTTTTTTCTGCTCTTTTCCCTGGCGACCCTTGGGCTGCCGGGATTGAACAACTTTGTCGGAGAATTTCTCATTCTGGCCGGGGTCTTCCGCGTTTCTCCTCTTGCAGCCGTTTTTGCCTTTGGCGGAATCGTTCTGGTGCTGATCTATACACTGCGGCTGGTTCAGGATCTGCTGTTCGGACCGGAAAAGGTCCACCATGAAATGGCCGACCTGTCAAACCGTGAGACGCTGATTCTCGTGTCTCTGGCCCTGTCAGTCATCGTGCTTGGTGTCTATCCTGCACCGGTCCTCGATCTTGTCCGGCTGCCCATTGCCCTTCTTAGCGGCGGGAAAGGAGGCCTGCCGTGACAGCGGCCGATCTCTGGATACTGATGCCGCTCTTTTTTCTTGCTTGCGGGTCATTGGTGATTCTCCTCGGTGGCGCTTTTTCGTCGGGCCGCTACGGGACATGGATCGGTGTGTTTGCGGCTCTCGCCTCAGCCTGCTGGGTCCTCCAAGAGCCACCCCTTCTGCTGGCTCCTCAGTTGGGACTTGCGGCTACTCCCTTTGCCCGCTTTTTCACCTTTCTTTTCTGCCTCACTGCGGCAATGGTGCTCCTGCTGTCCCACTCCCATAATCAGCGACGTGAAATTCATGGTGAAGAATACCCTGCCACGGTGCTGTTTGCCGCCTTCGGCATGTCGGTCCTGGCTGCCTCGCAGAATCTCCTGACCCTTTTTCTCGGACTGGAGGCGCTGAGCTTTGCTTTTTACATCCTAACCGCCATTGACCGTGAACGGCCGCAATCCGCCGAAGCGGGACTCAAGTACCTCCTCATGGGTGCCGCTGCCGCAGCTTTCGTCGCTTTTGGCATTGCGCTACTTTATGCCGGGACAGGAACCCTGGCCATTGCCGGGGCGGTAAACCCTCATGGCCCGACAGGGGTTCTGAATCCCCTCGTTGTCGCAGGCTGGGGTTGTATCCTCATGGGACTTGCCTTCAAGGTTTCTCTTGTGCCGGCCCACCTCTGGACACCTGACGTCTATCAAGGGGCGCCCGCACCGGTAACGGCTTTTCTTTCTACCGGTTCAAAGGTTTCGGCCTTTGCTGCTTTTCTGTTGCTGCTTCCGGCAATGGGTTCCGGGTTCACCCTCATCCAGGGGACGCTCTGGTTGCTGTGCCTCCTCTCCATGGTGGTGGGCAATCTGGCAGCACTACGGCAGCGTAATCTCAAAAGAATGCTGGCCTATTCCTCCATCGCCCAGATGGGGTACGTGGCACTTGCGCTCGTTACCGGAACGGTGGAAGGTTTCCGTGCCGTTGCCTTCTATCTCGTTGTCTATACGGTGACAAACCTGACGGCCTTCGGCGCAATTGCTTCCCTGACCGGAGAATGCGGGATGGACGAGATTGATGACTGCCGGGGCATTGGCAGAATCCGTCCCTTTCGTGGAGGTGTGCTGGCAGTTGCGCTTTTCTCCCTGGCTGGAATACCGCCGATGGCGGGATTCATGGGGAAGTTCACCATCTTTGCCGCTGCGTTGCGGGGAGGCGAGACCGCTCTGGCCATTGTCGGTATCGTCATGGCTGGTATCTCCGTGTACTACTACCTCCGCGTGGTTGCCGTCCTCTATGCAGCTGAAAATGACCGGAAAATCTCCTTTCCGTCCCTGGCGGGTCCGGAATTTCTTGCCCTTAGCGTTAGCACTTTTTTGATCCTGCTCTTTGGGGTGTTTCCGGGAGCACTCCTGGCAATCGTCAGCAAAATCATCCAGTAAGAGGTAGTGCCGGTCCTCTGCGGTACGCACTGGGTGAAAAGGCGTCTTCCTTGAGAGGCTGGGGCTGGGGCTGGTTGGGGGAATCCCTCGATATTACGTGAAAAACCGGTTGACAGCTCAGGCGAGTACTTGATAGTTTACTAGAACAGGGTGGTGTGGTTGACGATCCCGACTTAGTGTCCTGAAGGACCGGAATCTTTCCCGCCATCCGCGATCGACAAGAAAATAACAAGGTACTATCGCTGGGGGAGTTTCGGCTGAGAGACCGTTTCGCAAGGGACGGCAACCCTTTGAACCTGATCCGGGTAATTCCGGCGGAGGGAAGCGAGTGATTTGGGCATTGGCCCTCACTTCCAGCCGCTTTTGCGGCTTTTTTGTTGCCTGGGAGCGTAGCTGGATCGGAAGAAAACCCATTGCTGGTAAAGGAGGTCGTTGGTGTTGATAGTTGTGAACGGAGAGCAGAAAGAAATTGGACCCCTGTCGGTGCTCGGGCTCCTGGAGATGCTGGAGATTGACCCGAGGCGAGTGGCGGTTGAACTGAACCTGGAAATACTGCCGAAACCGGACTACGCAACCACGGCTCTCCAGGATGGCGACCGCATTGAGATCGTCCAGTTTGTCGGCGGTGGTTAACCCAGCGTGGAAGAGTTGTGAAGTTAGCAGCGAAAGGAGCAACAAATGGCAGATGTAAAAGATACCCTGGTTATTGCGGGAAGAGAATTTTCCTCCCGGCTTATGGTGGGTACCGGCAAATACGCCGATTTTCCACAGATGGTCAAAGCCATCGAGATGTCTGGGGCGGAGATCGTCACCGTTGCCGTGCGGCGGGTGAATATCTCGGATCGGAACAAGGAATCCCTGCTTGATCATCTCGATCTCAAGAAATATACCCTGCTGCCCAACACTGCCGGATGTTACACCGCGGATGATGCGGTCCGTACCTGTCGTCTGGCACGGGAGGCGGGACTTTCGGATTTCGTCAAGCTTGAGGTTCTCGGTGATGAGAAGACCCTGTTTCCCGATAACGAGGAGCTGCTGAAGGCGGCAAAAGTGCTGGTCAAGGAGGGCTTTACCGTTCTTCCCTACACAAGCGATGATCCGATTCTCTGTAAAAAACTGGAAGATCTCGGCTGCGCCGCGGTCATGCCCCTGGGGGCTCCGATCGGCAGCGGTCTCGGTATCAGGAACCCCTACAATATCCGCATCATCCTCGAGACGGTAAAGGTTCCGGTTGTTGTCGACGCCGGGGTCGGCACCGCCTCAGATGCCGCCATTGCCATGGAACTGGGCTGTGACGGTGTGCTCATGAATACCGGCATCGCGGGCGCCAGAGACCCGATTGCCATGGCAGAGGCCATGAAGTTGGCGATCATTGCCGGACGGCTCGCCTACAAAGCGGGAAGGATTCCCCGCAAGCTCTATGCAACCGCTTCCAGTCCCCTTGACGGGCTTGTCGAATAGCGCCCGGGGGGCGGTTACTTGAGGTGCGGCATGGCTGGAACATCGCTGGTGGATTTTCCCCTTTACCTGATAAGTGACCGGAAGCAGGTGCCGGGCGGGGATCTGTGCGCTGCTGTTGAAGGGGCGCTCCGGGGCGGGGTGCGGGCTGTGCAGCTGAGGGAAAAGGATCTTTCCGGCCGCGAGCTGTACGAACTGGCCTGCCGGTTGAGAGCGATTACCTCCCAGTACGGAGCGAAGCTTTTGATAAACGAGCGGCTCGATATTGCCTTGGCCGCGGGCGCAGATGGTGTCCATTTGGGCGAGAACAGCATTCCGCTCCGGCAGGCGCGCAAGGTTGCCGGTGAAGCCATGCTGATCGGGGCTTCTTGTCACGACCGGGAAAAGGCGCTGGCGGCCCAGGACAACGGTGCTGATTTTGTAACCTTCAGTCCCATTTTCTATACTCCCTCAAAAGCCCCGTACGGGGAACCGGTCGGGACAGCGCGCCTGGCCGAGGCTTGCCGGCTTCTCCGGATTCCGGTCTTTGCCCTCGGTGGCATCAAGCAGGAAACGGTGCACACGGTCCTCGGTCATGGAGCACACGGAATAGCCCTCATTTCAGCGATCCTTGCTGCGGACGACCCTGAACGGGCTGCGCGGGAGATGATGGCGCTCCTGAAAGAAGGAAAAAGGTAAAAGGAAAGAGGTTGAAGGAAAAAGGTATATTCCCGGATTTTCCCAGGGCCTTTTACCTCGCGCCTCGTGCCTGATTTTATGGATACATATCTCTTACACCCAGATCTCCGCTTTCATTCCTACGGCTCCTACCTTAGGCGCCGTTTCGGCTGCAGGGTCAGCAAGGTAAACGTCGACGCGGGATTCACCTGCCCGAACCGGGACGGCAGCAGAGGGGTCGGCGGCTGCATCTACTGCGACAACCGCTCATTTTCTCCCGGCACCATCCAGGAAAAGATCCCGATCGAACGACAGCTGCAGGCGGGGATGGCCTATCATCGCACCAGGCTCGGCAGTGAGAAATTCATCGTCTATTTCCAGAAGTATTCCAATACCTATGCCCCGGTGGAGAGGTTGCGGGAACTCTATTTTCGCGCCCTTGACCACCCGGACGTGGTGGGAATATCGGTGGGCACCCGGCCGGATTGCCTGAGTGATGAAGCCCTGTCCCTTCTGGAGGAGATTGCCCGGGACCGCTACGTGTGTCTGGAACTGGGGCTCCAGTCGGCGGATGAAGAGATTCTCCGCTGGCTCAACCGTTGCCATGATTTCAGCGAATATCGTGTCGCCCTGGAGCGGTCAGCCGGGCGCGGTTTTCAGATCTGCACCCACCTGATCCATGGCTTCCCGGGCGAGAGCCGTGAGTCATTCCTGAAAACAACGGAGATCATCTCTTCACTGCCGGTGGATTCCCTGAAAATTCATCAGCTGCATGCGGTGAGCGGTACCGTGCTTGCCGAAATGTATTCCCGGGGAGAGTTCATTCCCCTTACCCACCAGCAGTACGTTTCATCGGTCTGCGATTTTCTGGAGCTTCTTCCCCCCCGGATCACCATCCAGCGTCTCTACGGCTCCGCGCCGCTGGCCATCCGGGTAGCTCCCGAATGGAACCTCAAAAACAATCAAATGTGGTATTCTATTGTCCATGAACTGCAGAGACGCGGTACCTGGCAGGGCTGTCGGCATACAGGCGCTTGCCCCGCGCTGCCGAATCAACAACGGGCCATAGGAGCCTGTCGGACTTAGGGTAAATCTGCTGCAAATCTGTCCTCGCCCAGCCGAATTTTCGTTTCGATTTCCTAAGTCCGACAGGCTCCGTAGGCGATTCGTAAACCATCATGCTTCCGGATACCGTGCCGGAAGAGTCGGGTAGCAGCAGCTACGGCAGTGAACTGAATGGCGGGATTCGAAACTATGTACTGTGAGCATTTCGGTTTCAAGGAAAGTCCCTTTACCATTACGCCCAATCCCCGGTTCATTTTTTTCAGCAAGAACCATCGGGAGGCATTTGCCCATCTTTTTTATGGGATTACCAACCGGGTCGGTTTCATGGAGTTGACCGGAGAGGTGGGAACCGGAAAGACTACGGTGCTTCGTACCGTACTCTCCCAGATTGACGATGACAGCCATCGTATCGCCCTGATCCTGAATCCGTGCCTTTCGCGGCTGGAGCTGATGCGAAGCATCAACCGTGAGTTTGGTGCGCCAAGCGTAGGCCTCAGCAGTTCGGAACTGCTGCAGGAACTTAACCGGTTTCTTCTTGCCGAAAATGCCGCTGGTCGAACCGTCGTGCTGGTGATCGACGAGGCTCAGAACCTGGAACCCCAAGTGCTCGAGCAGATCCGGCTGATTTCCAACCTGGAGACCGAAACCGCCAAGTTGATCCAGATTGTCCTCACCGGGCAGCCGGAACTGGGAAAGCTCCTGGAAAGGAAAGACCTCCGTCAACTGTCCCAGCGGATTGCCGTGCGCTATCACCTCCGTGCCATGGATTTCGCCGACACCCGGGCGTATATCGGACACCGTCTCGAGGTTGCCGGAGGACGTTTTGCCGTGAATATCGATGCGGCGGCACTGAAGAAGATCTACCGCTTTTCCGGCGGCTATCCCCGCTTGATCAACATTATTTGCGACCGGGCGCTGCTGGTTGCTTTTGGAGAATCGAAGCACGAGGTCTCTGCGCGGGACGTTGCAACGGCTATCGCGGAAATTCATCGGGTACAGAACGACACGGGACCTGTGGCGAGGATCAGACTGTATCTTGCCGCCGTTCTCCTCCTCTGTCTCTGCTTCGCTGGCTTTATTTCCCAGCAGAACAGGGTAGCCGTACCGTCAGCCTCTTCCGGGCAGCAGAAGCAGGCGCCGATTGCTGAAAGTGTCACCGCTGAGGCGCCCCTGATATCCGATTTTCCTCAGCGAAACGATCCGTCACGGATGACGGAACGGGACAACGCTCGCCAGGCATTTGACCTGATTGCGAGGTTGTGGGGGAGCCTCTCTTCCGCTTCGGTGCCGCCAAAGTCGGGGCTGGAAGGTTTTCTCGCCATGGCGAGGCAATCTGACTTGCAGGTTGCCTCCATCAGGACAAACATCAATTTTCTCTATTTTCTCGATATTCCCGTCATTCTGGAGGTGACTATTCCCGGGGTTACGGGAAAGCGCTATCTGGTACTTACCGGGCGGGGACAGCGTACCGCGGTCGTGCAGCCTCCGATCGAAGGGAATTCTTCGCTAACCGGGGAAGAACTGAATTCCCTCTGGAACGGCAGATGCTACTTTATCTGGAAGAATTTTCGGAAAATTCCTTTCCTTCCTTCTCCGGATGCACAACGGCGCGAGGTCTTGCTGGTGCAGCAGATGCTGGCAAAAGCGGGATTTCCTAAAGCCGGGAAAAGCGGAACTTTTGACGCGGCGACCGTCTCGGCCTTGAAAGAATTCCAGAATGCCCGAGGGGTCGCAGCCGACGGCAAGCTGGGGGTACAGACCCTGCTGCTTCTCTATCGCTACGGAGGAAGCTTTTCCGTGCCGCGGCTGGAGAAAAGAGAAGGGGGGTACAAAGGATGAGTTCCATACTGAAGGCCCTGAAACGTCTTGAGCAGCAAAAGATGGTCCGCAAGGGTGCGGATCACGACATTGCCTGGGTTGTTCGCGGCGAGGACTGCCGTCCGGAGAAGAAACGACAGTGGCCCATGTTCGTTTCGCTCGTGGCGGTCGCGGTCCTGGCGGTGCTGTCCACCTACTGGTTCATGGGCGGCTTCCGTGGCGCGACTCAAGGATCCCTGTCCCGCCTTGGAGAAGAAACGCGCTCTTCGTCGGGCATCCCTCCCGCGACTGTTCTGGCGCCTCCCCAACGTTCCAGGCCGGATACTCCACCGGTTTCCACTCCTGATTCAGTCGCGGCTCCTCCCGCTGTCGAGAACCGCCCCGCGGAGAAAGCTCTTCGCCGTCTCACCAAGCAGTTACCCCTGAAGAGAGAGCGGGAGGGCGGAGAAGGCCAGGCGATTGTCCCGCCCCGCGCTCCGCAATCGCATGCTGCGCTCCCGCCAGGTCCGGAACCGGTTCCTGCTTCGCAAACTGCAAAACCCACCCTTCCGACTCTGAAAGTGACCGGAATTGCCGGGGAGAAGGATAGCCCCGTTCACCTGGCAATTGTTAACGGGACGTCTGTCGTAGAGGGTTCTATGGTCGATGGCGCCAAGGTGGAAAAAATCTTGCCTGATAGTGTACGTTTTACTTTTGAAAACCGCTCCTTCGACGTTCCCCTCAACCGGGATGATGGTGCCAACTGACCGCTGCATGTTCCAGATTGCTCCCGCTCTCGATTTTTCCAGTTCCCTGATAGGAACTCCTTGTCGGAGAAAGGTCAGTGTCAACAGCAAATCCCTCCTTTTGTAACGGAGGAATTTGAGAACTCATCGATAACCGGATGCTGTGAAACGGAAAAGATTAGGAGCCTGTCGGACTTAGGGTATATCTGCTGCAAATCCGTCTGGACGGTCCATATTCCGCCGCTTTTTAACTATTGCCCTGCAAAATCGACAAAATCTGTCCTCGCCCAACCTGATTTTCGCTTTGATTTCCTAAGTCCGACAGGCTCCTGCGTGGAAAATGTCTCAAGAATTCCACTATCGTGCCGATATGGTACTGGTACTTCATTATCAAACTGAGAAAGGTATTGCACATGGCACTCATAACGTGGAATGACAAGTTAAGTGTACAGATTCGTCAGTGCGACGATGAACACAAAAGGCTCATTGAGATGGTAAACCAGCTGCACGATGCCATGAAAGAAGGAAAAGGGAAGCAGGTGATCGGCGACGTTCTGAACGGGCTCATCTCCTATACGAAAAATCATTTCGCTGCGGAAGAGCAGCTGCTGAAGTCCCATGGTTACCCTGACTACGAAAAACACAAGAAGGAACACAATCAGCTTACCCTGACAGTGCTTGATCTGCAGAAGGGATACGAGGCGGGAAGTGCTCCCTTGAGTCAGTCGGTGATGAACTTCCTGAAGGATTGGCTGACCAATCATATTCAGGGTGTGGATAAGGTCTATGGGCCTTATCTCAACGGCAAGGGCGTCAAGTAATAACCTCGCCCATCCTCCCATCGTCAGTGCAGAGATTATTCTCTCCCCCTGATAAGGAAAGGATGGGCGGGTATTTTTGCAGGTGACTGAGTCTAGCTTTATTGCTTTTCGCACCAGCGGCGCCACATGTTCCGGTACGCGTCTTCCAGATTACGGGTAAATCGGGGCGCATCGCACAGCGGAGAGGACTTCATGCGTTCCCGCAGTCCCGAGCGGATGTTTTCCAGGTGAGAGAGATCGTGGGCCAGGCTGACAGCTTTAGCGAGGTAGGCCGACTGATCTGCGACGATGAATTCCGGCAAGCCGGCGGCGGTCAGGTG
>RPRC01000232.1 GCA_003857395.1 Geobacter sp. | reverse complement strand
GGCTTCGAGGAAGTTCCAGCCCAGCCTCTGTTGAGACTTTCCGGATGAGAAACTGCTGGTCTCCGATTTGGAAAACGGTGATAATTTCGTCCGCGGGTAGCCTCTTCGATCATTCAGCCAATAAAAAAAGGCCACTTTCAGCAAAGCGGCCTTTTTATTTTACCTGTTCAGGACGGCATTCCGTATTTCAGAACTCATCATCATCCTCATACTGGTCTTCATCTTCGCCATAATCGTTCCCGGAACCGGAATCTTCCTCATCATCTCCGGCATCCTCAGGTTCGTTGTCCAGGAACTGGTCGGAGGAAAAATCCTCCTCGAGACTGATAGCTTCGAACTTTTTGAGCAGGACCTCATCGGTGCAGTAGCGACCATTTTTCTTGGTACATTTCTCATCCGAGCACAGGTCAAAGAGCTGAATCTCGCTGCAGAGTCTTTGCGGTTTTTCTTCGTCTGTCATGATCTTTTGCATAGGCCTTTCTTCCCCCGGTAACCCTTGTTCACGCGGGGTCCTTTTATGACTGTCAAAAGATGCGTCTGCCGTGGTGACCGTGCGTCCGGACTTCCACGTAACATTTTCAACAGCCTGTTATTCCAATTCCATATCAAGGCCCTCTCTGCGTTGGCTCATCTTCGGCTGCTCAACGTACTCTTCAGTACGCCTCGCAGCCTCAATCCTCGCCGCCTTGAGATCATCCTTGATCTGGAATTGGTATTATTCCTCGTTCAAAAACTCAAGTGCCTTTTCCACATCTTCGCTACAGCCGATAAAAATCGGCTCCAACTGTCCGAGCTCTTGCGGCACAATATCGAGAATCGGCATTGTGCCGTTGCTTGCCGCGCCACCGGCCTGTTCGACCAGAAATGCCATGGGATTGAGCTCGAAAAGAAGGCGAAGCTTTCCTTTGGGAGAACCATACAGGACCGGATAGATGAAGATGCCCTTTCCCTTCAGCAGTATCTGGTTGATGTCAGGGACAAAGCCGCCTGAATAGCGAAGTTTCGACCCTTTCGCCTCCAGGTAGCGGACAAATTTCTCGACGCCTTCAGAGTATTTGTTACGCAACCCTCCCGGCGAAAAGATGTTTCCCGAAGGTTGCATGGTTATATTTTCCCGGGTAAGGGTGTACTCCATGAGATGGTTCATGGTGAATTCGTGCACGCCCTTGCCGACGGAATAGACGAGAGAAACGCGGGGACCATAGAGAATATACAGCGCGGCAACCTGCGAACGGCCAGGCTTCAGGAGACTACTGCCGGAATGGATGGAAACGATCGTTCCCACGGCCAGGTTCACATCCACCAGTGACGATCCGTCAAGCGGATCATAGCCAACGGAATAGAGCCCGTCGGCCTCCGACTTCACGTTGAGCACTTCGTCCATTTCCTCGGAAAGGATGGAACTGACCACCCCCGAGTGGATAAGGCGTTTCTTGATGATGCGATCGGACAGCACATCAAGGGCAAGCTGCTCTTCTCCGTACAGGTTGGAGGTCCCCGCCACACCCAGGTCGCCGGTTCTGACGGCATTGATAACATACTTCCCTGCCTCGGCGATCTCACAGATGAGGTGGACCAGATTGTCGCATATATTCTGCTCCCGCAGATGACGACGCAGGTCAATCTGAAATTTCGTCGTACCGGCTTCATGCGGCATTAAGTTTACTCCGGAAACCGGACTTCTATGGCCCGGAATCCGTTACAGATTAATCCAAATACCCCTGTATGGCAAGGGAAAAGTACCGCCGCACAGGGTGTCAGTATGGGAGATCGGCTTCCACATCCACCCCTGACAGGGGGGTCCGATCCTTCACGGCAAAAACCTCGATTCCGGACTTCCCTTCCAGGGGACAGACATATTCGCAGATCCCGCAGCCGTTGCACAATGTATCCACCACATAGGGCTTTCGCAGGACGAAGCTGCGCCCCGAGGCATCAACCGACGGAATCTCCTCGGAACGGATGGCCTTGAGGGGAATGGGACAGTGCTCTTCGCAGACGATGCAATTGATCCCTTTTGCAAGGGGCAGACAGTGGCTCCTGTCAAGCACCGCCTTACCGATCACTTCCCGCTTCTTTTCCTCCACAGGGAGATCGGGGATCGCCCCGGTCGGACAGACCTGTCCACAAAGGGTGCAGTTATATTCGCAGTAGCCGAGACGGGGAAGCACGACAGGAGTATAGAGGCCTTCGACACCGGCCTGCATGACCGCGGGATAGAGGGCACTCCGCAGACAGACCTTCATGCATTCGCCACAACGGACACATTTTTTCAGGAAGTCCTGTTCGTCACGCACGCCGGGAGGGCGCAGGACAGCGGCCTGTGTCCAGGGAAAGCGGAAACGGAACAGCCGCGCCAGGAAGAAACCGGACACCAGTCCGCCCAGCAGAATCCGTCGCTCCGGCAGATACTTCGTCCCGCTGCCAAAGCCGCCAAAAGCGAAAGAAACCCGGCCGAAACGGCACTTCAGGCGACAGGACATACAGCGCAGGCACTCCTCCTGCTGCAGCAGGTCCTGATCAAAGGAGGTCGGGCAGTGGCTGCGGCACTCTCCGCAGTCCGGGCACAGCGCTGCCGGGGTACGGCGAAAGGGTGAAAAGCGGGCCAGGAGTCCGAGCAGCGTCCCCAAAGGACAGAGGCGCCGGCACCAGAGACGGGTTTCATAGCGCTCGAGAAAGACAATGCCGAGAAACATGCCGAAGGATAAAAAAGCCAGGGGATAGAAGGTTTCCCGGAACGGCAGCAGATGATCACGCAGGAAGCCGTAGCCGGGGGCAAGGACATCGCGCCCTTCCCCGAGAACCCGGTACAGGCCGACCCACCCTTGGCGCACCGTGTCACCGAACAACGGGTAGAGGGAAAAGGTCAGCGCGCGGACAAGAATGGCAATAGGGTCGAGCAAACCGGCGAGATTGACATTGAACAGGGCGGCAAACAGCAGCGGCAGGAGCAGCCAGTATTTGACCCTGCCCTGAAGAAATTTCAGCGGCGCCGTCTTCCTGATTTTAACCGTTACCAGATCCAGTAGTGTTCCAAGAGGACAGATCCAGCCGCAGAAAAAACGACCGAGAAAGAGCGTACACACTGCCAGAATAAGTGACGGAAGGAGAAGAAGACTAAAGGATTTTTCGGCCAGGAAATAACTGAGACCGACCAGGGGATCGGCACGGAAGAAACTATTCACCGCAAGGGAGATCCGGTCACTCCCCCGGTATTCCGTTTGCACGAACAGGACCAGGAACAGCAGTAGAAACAGTAGTTGCGAGATGCGAGCTGATGGTACTTTCCCCGGTTTCATCCCCGTCAAACCCTGAGAATTCGTATTCCCGTCATTTTCATCTCCCCGAGGCCCCGCCGATAGGCAGCCACGGTCGTGGCAATCGCCTCGGGCTTGAGCCCGAAAAGCATCGTTGCAACAGCATCCGCAGCCACGATATCGCTGGAAGCGAGCACCTTGTTGAGGATCTTTACGTCGCGAGGCTCGCCACCCTGCGGACCGTGGGCGGTCAGGATCCGGGTGGCGTCAACCACCGTCAAATGACTCTTTACCACGGCATTGATATCCGCCAGCGCTGAGTCGATGTGCCGGTGAATGCTGCCCCGGTTGCCACCCATAATGCCCATGATGTTCTTCAACCCGAGGGTCAGGCCGGTAAGGCCATGGTGCTTTGCCACCGGAACGTTGATGAAGACGTCGGCCGATAAGACTTCATCGTACAGCTCCCAGTCACGCAGCGTCCGGCCGTTGAGACGAACCGACTTGAATCTTTCCCCCTCGATGTGCTTGAGATCGACATTCTTCATCCCCCGCAGCGCGGCCTCAATGCCACTGTTGACGTAGCAGCGCCGCGGATCGTTGCAGGTCCGGTCAAACACCTTGACCTTTCTCGCCCCGGCCCGGAGGGCTTCCGACACCACTGCACGCACAACCAGGGGATGGGTATTGGCCGCCTGCTCCGGACTTCGATCCCAACCGATATTCGGCTTGACAACAACCACGTTGCCCGGCCTGACGAAGCGCCGCATGCCGCCGAGAGCGTTGATGGCCTTGATCGTCGCCTGTGAGTAATCACGGTCATCCGCGATTGCCACCAGCGACTTTTCGGCCGCCATTGCTTCGCAGAGAAGAAGATTGGAATAAAAGGGGGATAGTCCGAGCAGCTTGAGAAACTGTCTCCTGTCCATTATTTCACCTCCGTGCCAACCGCAACGAGAGACAACCGGTTACCCTCCGGAATCTACCGATGAAAAACAAACTCACCGCGCACCACAAGAGTCCCGGCCACCAGATCATGCAGTGCCTGTTTCCGCTTGGTGAAGCCGACCATGAGATAGCCGAAACCGAAAGTAAGCACCGAAAGCAGCTTCGCCCAGTACCGTGCGTTTGCCTTCAGAAAAGAGATCCTGCAACCCTGCTCGTCGGTGACCCTGATACCGATGATAGCTTTACCGAATGTCGCCTGCGAGGCAGAGCTCTCCAGCAGGGTACAATAGAGCCATCTCAGCAAAAAACCGAAAACGGCGCTTGTCAGAGAAAGTGTCCGCAGCTCCTCACCGTTCCAATCCATTCCTGACAGAAAAATATAGAAGAGACAGAGGAAGACATTGACAAAGCCCAGCAGAAACCTGTCGATCAGAAAAGCAGCAACCCGTCGCCAGAAGCCGGCATACAAGGCAGGAGAAGACAAACTGGCTGGCAAGGGAGGGGCAGGAATCGGCCGAGCTTGATCAGCCGGCGTTGCGGACCCGGACAATTCAAGGCCGCAGCCGGGACAGAATTGATAGCCTTCCTGAAAAATATTTCCGCAGCGGTGACATATCATTCCGGAACCTCGGCATGGAGAGACAGGAGCAAAAAAAATCTGGAGACAAAGTACGCATGTTAAAGAATACCAGCCCGAAGATAAACAGTCCATTGCCAGGGCGAAAATTCGAGCTGAATCTTCTGCATATGGCTATCCTACTGATCGAGAACCATGCGGACCTTTTCAAGAAAATCAGTCGGCTTGATGGGCTTGGTGATGAAGTTAAAATCTTCCGCGACGAAACCCTTTTCCATTATTATATCTGCATCATAGCCACTCATAAAAATAACTTTTACCTCAGGTTGTATCTCACAGATCTCTTCATAGGCCTGCCGGCCATTCATCTTCGGCATCACAACATCCATCACCACCAGCTGAATTTCATCCTGATGAGCCTTGAACTGCGTCAAAGCATCGCTGCCATCGAGAGCTTCAATTACCCGGTAGCCGAATGTCTCCAGGACGGCTTTATTGAGCGCCCTCACCGCAGGATTGTCCTCAACCACCAGAATTGCCTCCCTGCCATGCAGGTCGCTGGTCTGCGGTTCGCTGGCTTCCTCTGTTCCGCTAGATGCCCTTACCAAAGGGAAGAATACCTTGAAAGTTGTCCCTTTCCCCAGTTCGCTGTCAACGGTGATAAAGCCGTTGTGCTGTTTCACAATCCCGTAGACGATGGAAAGGCCGAGCCCGGTTCCTTTCCCGACCTCTTTCGTGGTGTAGAACGGTTCGAAGAGCTTTTCCTTCGCAACACTGTCCATACCGGTCCCGCTATCTCTCATGGTAAGCACGGCATAGGGAACCTCCGACACGGCTCCGGCCGCCTTGAAAAGTTCCGCGGGAAGCAGCTCCTTGCCGGTTTCGATGACAAGGCTCCCGCCGGACGGCATCGCGTCCTTGGCATTGGCCACCAGGTTGATGAGTACCTGATCGACCTGTCCCGGGTCGACCAGCACATTTAATTCCGCTTCGCTCAGATGGATCCGCAGGTCGATGTCCTCGGTAATAAGTCTCCCCAAAATTTTCTGCACATCGCGGACAATCCGGTTCATGTCGATCGGGTGGGGATTAAGAACCTGCTTTCTGCTGAAGGCGAGCAGACTGGAAACCAACTGGCTGGCACGATTACTTGCCGCAAGAATCTGCTCCAGATGCGGCCGGGCGGGATCATCCTCCTGCATGCTCATCTCGATCAGCGCGGCAAAACCGATGATGGCACAGAGGATATTATTAAAATCATGGGCGACCCCCCCGGCAAGCTGTCCGACCGCCTCCATTTTCTGTGCCTGGCGAAGCTGAGACTCCAGTTCGGCCTTTTCACTGGCGGCCCGCTTGATTTCAGTGATGTCCGTCAACATAGACTGTTTCGACACCGTCCCGTCCGGATTAAAGACCGGGGTACTGATCACATAGTACCAGCTCTGATCTTTTGGGTTATAGACCTCACAACGAACCGTCTCGCCTGCCATGACTTTCTCATTATCACACCATTCGCAGATGCCGCCAAAATCATGCAAAGCCTCATGACAGATTTCCCCTGTGGCGTCTCGGCCCAGGACTTCGATCAGTTTCCTGTTCATGAATTCGATGTTTCTTGTTGCGGAAACAATGTAAATCAGTCCGTCATACCCTTCGACGACAGCCTGGTAGCGACTGTGGCTTTCCTTTCCTTTGTGTTGCACCAGCAGCAATTTCCTCGCGAAAAACATGCTGATGCCAACGATCAGGAGCGATAAACCGGCAAACCAGACCACAAAATAACAAATAGTTCGAATTCCCTGATGGTAGGTTGTCCTCGGAGTCTCGACCCTGACAACCAGGGCCGGTTTCCCATACAGATCGTAAAGGAGAGATAGTCCGGAAAGGTAGTTGTTGCCCGGTCCCCGGAGCACCAGGATTTTTTCTTGTTCAAAGGAAGAAAGCGGAAGCGGGAGATTACTCTCAGTCGCGGCATAGACTCGCAGCTGAAGCTTGGTGATAAGCGAAAACCTTTCAAGCGCAGCAGTATTCAGGAAACGCCCCATGACAAGTGTTCCGGCCGCCGGACCGAGAAATTCGCTGGTGAGAATCGGAACCGCGGAAACCAGGAGGCTTCCCTCGGGAAGAGTGATAATTCCCTCGCAGGTACTGTGCAGGGTCAACTCTTTCAGCAGGGGACTTTCCGGGGTCAGAAGGGTCCGGAGACTTTTCGGAAAAGGGGCCGCCTGCTTCTTCTGGAGATCGAAATTGCGGGCATAGACCCATCCCCCCCTTTTATCCAGATAGATAATCAGATTCATTCCCAGCTGTTCAAAGTTCGGATCGTCCAGATTTTTGTGGATGAACTCTCTGTTACCGTCCTGCACGAACCGGTAGCTGTCGTCCCAGCCGGCGTAATCCTTGGCCAGGGAGTTAATGCTCTCCAGCTCTGCTTTCAAGGCATTGACAACCCTCTCGACATTCGCGAGAGCTTCTTTTTCCTCGAGGTCTTCATAGCTCCGCAACAGGATTATCCGGGCACCAAACAGCAGAATGAGAAACAAGGAAACAAGGGCCAGACCGATAAGTAACGGAATTCTACTGCGGGGGGGCATGAGGGATCTCCTTGCAGGCAGAAGCTCTACTTGTAAAACCTGCAGGTAGCGTAGTAGTCGATTTCATGGAAACCGCTCTTTCATTCCTGTAGTACATGTCACCTCGCTTCAGGTGTCTCCATCGGAATCACCAGCAAATAAAGGCCTTTTTTATCAACAATTCAAAACATGCCAAATAGTTACAATCATTGTATGGCTATTTATTCATTTGACAAGTGCCACGAATCTGCCGACAATTGCCTCCGGCAATAACCGTGGACGAAGCTTTCCTTTTACGACGATCAACCTATACTGTAGGTATGAGCCTGCCCGGCAACCCAACCGCAGACCAGCAACAAGGAGGCCCGGATGAAACTTCCCAGCAAACCCACTCTCTGGAGCGTTGGCACCTTTGCCGTCATCCTGCTCTTCATTATTCTGCTCCTGCCCATCATGCTGCGTAACGTGATTACGGATAAACTTGAAGAATCCACGGGACGCAAAGCCTCCATTGGTCGCATCACCTTGAACCCCTTTACCTTGAGCGCGGAGGTCAGTGATTTCCGGCTTGTCGAAAAAGGAGAAACCCGGACCTTCGTTTCCTTCAGCAGCGCCCGGGTCAAGCTCAGCCCGGCATCTCTGACAAAGAGGGCCTTCATCGTATCCAGGCTGCGGATCTCCAACCCCCAGGTAAACATCGTCCGCACCGCGGCGAACCGGTATAACTTCTCCGATCTTCTCGCCGGCAAGAAATCCAAAAAGGATTCGAGCCTGCTTTTCTCGATCAACAACATTGAAATCAGCAACGGATCGCTTAATTTTCTCGATCGGGCTGCCAGCAAGACAACTGCGCATTCCATTCGCCAGATAAAACTTTCCGTTCCCTTCATCAGTAATATTCCCTACCTGGCTGACATCGATGTTGCCCCGCAATTCAGCGCCATAATAAACGGAGCGCGTTTTTCCGCCAACGGCAGACTCAAGCCTTTGGCCAAATCCATGGAAACCTCCGCCATCATCACTATCCGGGAGCTGGACATCCCCCATTACCTGGCCTATCTACCCCTGACGGCACCGGTCACATTCAGCTCCGGCAGCCTTTCCACTACCACCGAAGTAACCTACCGGGTTTCAACCACGGCAAAACCGGAAGTTACCCTGACCGGAGCCTTGAAACTGGAAAACATCAGGATGAAAGATCGTCGCGGTGAAGCGCTGCTCGCGCTGGACAGCGGGCTGCTGCGGGTCAATCAGGCCGATGTCTTTGCCCGCAGATTCGATCTGGCGGCCCTGGACACGGCCGGTCTTGAGGTTTTCCTGGAACGGAATGCACAGGGCAGATGGACCTGGCAGCAGCTGCAGGGTCCCGCTACGGCAGCGCCCCCAGCGGAAAAGAAGACATCGCCGAAACCTATTCTGATCGTCTCCAGCATCAGAAGCACGGGCGGCACGATCCACTTCCTGGACAGAGTGCCGCGCACTGGCTTCAGAACCGACCTCACCGCACTAGATCTGGCCGTTAGGGGGCTGTCCACGCAACAGAACGGCAAGGCCGCCTGGAACATCTCCTTTCAGACCCAGCGTAACGAATCTGTCGCTCTGAACGGCGAACTGACCCTCACCCCGCTACGCGTTTCCGCGCAAGTAAAGGCAAGCGGACTGGACATCGAGGGCTACTACCCCTACCTTGCGGACCAGCTGCGCACGCCCCTGACCGGCAAACTCGACACCAGCGCCGCTATCACCTTGAACAATGACGAGGGTCTGAAGGTCAACGACCTGTCCCTGGTCGGACATGAGCTACAAGCTGATTTCGGCAAGAAGGAGGGAGTC
>RPRC01000231.1 GCA_003857395.1 Geobacter sp. | reverse complement strand
TCGGCAGCCAATTTTCTGCTGGTGGAAATAAGAAACGTCCTGACTTCTGCCGAACTGCGAAACATGTTGCTGGAAAAGAGAATTCTGATCAGGGATTGTGCCAACTTTAAGGGACTGGACGGTCGCTTTTTCCGGGTGGCGGTGCGAAGCGGCGAGGAAAACCGCCGGCTTCTTGATGCGCTAGGTGAGGTGTTTTGGGAGTCATCCCGTTACATACCCTGAGTTTCTCTTTCAGGAAGAGGGCGTCCGAAGGCTATCCCGCCAGCCGAAGAGCTGGATAATCTTGGCGAATTCTCCCTCCAAGGGTGCGCTGATGGTAACGGTATCACCACTCCAGGGATGGGAAAAAGAGAGTTCCGCGGCGTGCAGCAGCATGCGGCTGCAGCCAAGCTCGTTGCGAAAGAGGCGGTTGTGGCGGCCTTCACCGTAGGTGGTGTCGCCGATGATGGGATGAAAGACGTGTTTCAGGTGGCGGCGTATCTGGTGTCGCCGGCCGCTGCGTGGCCTCACTTTCAGGAGGGAATAGCGGGCCGTCGGGAATTTTCCCACGGCAAAGGGAAGTTCCACCGTGGCCAGGCGCCGGAAAGCGGTGACCGCTTCCTTGGCCTCAAGATTTACGTTTTTGCTTTTTGCCTGAAACCGTTCCGGAAGCTCTTGGAGCGGATAGTCGATGAGAGCCTCTTCTTCCGTACCTCCTCGTACCACCGTCAGATAGGTCTTGCGGACCACATCCGATTCAAAGGCTTCGCCTGCGCGGCGTGCCGCTTCCGGGGAAAGGGCAAAGAGCAGCACGCCGGAGGTGGGTCGGTCGAGCCGGTGGGCCGGATAGACGTGGCAACCCATCTGATCTCTCACCAACTGCAGGGCGAATTGCGTTTCATGCCGATCCAGGTCACTGCGGTGCACCAGGAGCCCGGCCGGTTTATTGACCGCAACAAAATGCTCATCGCGAAACACGATTTCGAGGCGCTTTTCGGTCATGGAGTTACGAAGTAAAATTTCGGCCTTCCTTTCTGTGCGGCACATCGAGGCAATTATCTACCGCGCACAATGCGACTATTTCACCTTACGGCCCGTAAGCGTATCACCGGGAGCAAGATTATTCAATCAATTGGCGATGGTAGTACCCGGTTCGTAGTCCCTTGCCACGGATTGTGGCATCTTGCGAAAATTGTTTTATCAGTGGCCGATTGCATGGTAGCATTTAACAGCCTGTGAAGGCACGGAATCCTATCGACGTTGCTGGTTGGGTGATTTTGCCGTGAGGAGCAAATATCATGCATGATCTGTTACCTGAGGGAGAAGAGTTGCGGCGGGCGGTAAAATGGATCTCGAGCCACCTTCTGGAAGACCCGGAGTGTGCGATCCTGCCGCTGGTCAATGAAGCAATCTTCAGGTTCGATCTTTCTCCCATGGATGCAGAATTCCTGATCGGACTTTACCGCAGAATAAAAGACGGATCGTGATCTTTTTTCTTTGTGCGAAACAGTAAGTCCCAGATAAACAAATCCCCCCGATCTCGAGAGACGGGGGGATTTGTGTTTTCAATCCTTTGTTTCAGGTGTGCTGGGTGGAATTCGCCGTATTACATCTCGGCAGGCTGGTGGCACTCGTAACAGCCGGTGGTTTCCAGGGCGTCGTCGATATCAACCGGGTGGACGAATCCACTGACTTTGGTGCCCGGCTTGATGTTTTCCTGTTTCTGGCTCAGCACTTCGTGGCAGAGATTACAATCCTTGGAGATCACCTTGCCGTCCGCCGAGCGGTGTTTGCCGTCGTGGCAGCGGAAACAGCCGGGGAAATAGAAGTGGCCGATATTGTCGGCATGGGTGTTCCAGGCAACCTTCATCTTGGGGAAGAAGTTCCGCTGATAGATTTTTTGAACTTCCGTCACGGCCTGTTCGATGGCGGGAGCCTTGGCTTTGCTCAGCGCAGGGTAGTCTGTTGCATAATAGCTCCTGATCCCGGCAGCAATGGCTTCTTTTGCTTCAAAGGTTATCTTGTATTCCTTTGCCAGGAGTTCGATTGCTATCTTTCTGATGTAGGGGAGGGACGCATCAATGGTGCCGCTGACAAAGCTTTCGTCCATTTCCTTCCCGGGCGCGTGGTAAATGTGGCTCGGTCGGTTGTGACAGTCGATGCAGTCCATGAGCCGCGGGGTGCTTGCGTTGATTTCTTTCCGGCTCAGGGGCTTGTCCGTGTCATGGTACTCGGTGATGATCCCATCCTTCCCTTTTACCGCGATATAGGGCATGTCCTGGCGTTTCGCATCGCGGGCTATGTAAAAGACTTCCGAACTGATATGCCAGTGGATACCGGAGGCGTGGGGGGTCTTGGGGGCTTTCCCCAGGTTCAGCAGAAGTTTTATCTCCCGGGGTGTGTTTTTTTCGTCGGATGCGTAATGGAAAAAATCTTTTTCCTTGCCGGAATAGAACTTGGCGGGCCAGTGGCAGCCCTCGCAGGTGTCTCGTGCCGGCCGCAGATTCGGTATGGGGGTTTCGATCGGGGTCGGGTAGGTGTTCGTCAGGACCCGATAGACCTGTTTGAGACCGGATAGCTTGGCTTTGACGAACCACTCGGCACCGGGACCGATATGACATTCGGCACATCTGACCCGGGCATGGGGAGAATTGCTCCAGGCGGTATATTCCGGTTCCATGACCGTGTGGCAGAGTTTGCCGCAGAATTCCGTCGATTCGGTGTAGTCGTATCCTTTAATGGAGGCAAGCGCAAGAATCAGGAGAAAAAACAGGGTGGCAAAGATGAAAAAAATTGCCTTGATACGCTGCTGGCGAACATTAAGGTCGAGTATCGGGTAGAGAGGGACTTCGGTTTTTCCTTCACGGAGCATCTTCTTTCTGGTGCGCAGGATTCCCACCGGTATCAACAGGAGTCCCAGGACCAGGATGCCGGGAAAGACAAAGTAGATAAGAATTCCCAGATAGGGGTTTTCCAGCCCGGCAATGATTCCGATGGCCAGAAAAATGACCATGAGAGCCGCACCAGCAACTGCCAGAAGTATCCCTGCCAGGCTGATGAGGTTGTAGCTGTAACCCAGGATTTTTCTCCACATTGGTGGCTCCCCCCGCAAAATCTGATATCTTTGCTGAACGGACTAGTCTCCAATAATATCAGAAACCGCTCTTATGACAACCGGATACAAGACCCTTAGGATTCGAGAAAACCCCTTTTGTAACAACCAGTTGACAATTTATTCCGGGTCTGATAGCTTTTGCGGTGCAGTTACACAGGTCTTCCCGGAGGGGACCCCGCGCGGCCCCTATCAAACATTTGAAAGGAACACACATGGCAAAGAAACTCTTTATCCCAGGTCCGGTCGAGGTCCACCCTGAGATACTTCAGGCAATGGCGACCCCGATGATCGGTCACCGTATGAAGGAGTATGCCCTTTTGCATGGGGCGGTGAAAGAGAAACTGAAAAAACTCCTCTTCACCGAGGGAAAGGTTTTTCTCTCGACTTCAAGCGCTTTCGGCGTAATGGAGGGGGCGGTACGGAACCTTGTGGCGACTCGCTGCGCCAACTTCTGCAACGGAGCATTTTCCAACAAATGGCACGATGTTACCAAGCGTTGCGGCAAGGAGGCCGATGCCTTCAAGGCGGAATGGGGCAAGCCTATTACCCCTGAAATGGTAGACGAGGCGCTGGCCACCGGCAAGTACGATGCCATGACCCTGGTTCACAACGAAACCTCGACCGGTGTCATGTCGCCGCTCCCGGAAATTGCCGAAGTTCTTAAGAAATATCCGCAGGTGATTTCCATCGTTGACACGGTGTCATCCATGAGCGCCTTGAAGATCCCGGTTGACGAGCTCGGCATTGACTGTTGCCTGTTCGGTGTCCAGAAGGCCTTCGCCCTTCCTCCGGGTCTTGCGGTTTTTACCGCCAGCGAACGCGCTCTTGAAAAGGCCAAGACCATTGAGGGGCGAGGCTATTACTTCGATTTTCTCGAGTTCGATGCGGCTGACGCAAAAGACAATACCCCTTCTACTCCCTGCATTTCCCAGATTTTCGCTCTGGACAAACAGCTTGACCGGATGTTCGCCGAGGGGCTGGAGAATCGCTGGGCCCGACATCGTGAACTGGCTGCGCGGGTTGCACAATGGATTGAAAAAAATGGCTACGGCTTCTATCCCGAAGCCCCCTACCGTTCCGTTGCCCTGACCTGTGCGGTGAATACCAAGGGTTCCGACCTCGCAACCTTGAAGAAACAGCTCGGTGAGCGTGGTTATGCCTTTGATGACGGCTATGGCAAGATCAAGGGCCAGACATTCCGCATTGCCCATATGGGAGATACGCAGATGGCCGACCTTGAGGAATTTCTTGCGGTTGTTGACGAGCTCCTTGCGGGTCTCTAGTTCTCAGGCGGATTCCAGGAAACACGCTGGGCGGGGCAACCCGCCCTTTGTGTTTCCCGGACAGATCCATTTGTAAACAGGGTAATTCCAATTCCATATCAAGGCCCTCTCTGCGTTGGCTCGTCTTCGGCTGCTCAACGTACTCTTTAGTACGCCTCGCAGCCTCAATCCTCGCCGCCTTGAGATCATCCTTGATCTGGAATTGGTATAACGCATCATGTAATCGGTGTTATAGTTTATAGGGTGTCATTGTGAACGAAGAGAGTAAGCTCGATAATTTTGCGACAGCCGTAAAGGTCTCTCCCTTTGCTCGCGATGACATGCACCAGCGGGAACAGGGCGCCCCGTTTCGTCAAGTGCACTTTCACCTGCTGCTGTCCGACTTTTGTTCAGGGTTACTCGTAAAAGGGAAAGGCGTTCGATGCTACGAAACCTTGAAATGCACGGCATCAGTACTTCGGGAGATATCCACTGGAACCTGACGACCCCCCGGCTGTACGAGGCGATTGTCAGGAAAGGGGAAGCGCTCCTTGCCCATGGGGGGCCGGTTGTCATTACAACTACTCCCCATACCGGAAGGTCTCCCAACGACAGGTTTATCATCGATGACCCTGGTACCCATGATGCAATCTGGTGGGGACCGGTAAACCATTCCCTGTCACCGGAGAGATTCGATTCCCTCTACCAACGGCTTCTGCGGCACTTGACTGACAAGGAGCTTTTTGTGCAGGACTGTTTTGCCGGCGCGAGCTGCCGTCATCGCCTGCCCATCCGCGTCATTACGGAAAATGCCTGGCATTCCCTGTTTGCCCGCTCCCTGTTTATCTGCCCGACGGCCTCTGAACTGGCTGCCCACCGTCCTGAATTTACTCTCATTGCGGCACCCTCGTTTCATGCTTCTCCCGAGTCTGACGGCACCAATTCCGATGTCATTATCCTGTTGAACTTCACTGAAAAACTGATTCTCATCGGCGGGACAAGCTATGGCGGAGAGATCAAAAAAGCCATTTTCAGCGTCATGAATTATATCCTGCCCCGGGAACACAATACCCTCTCCATGCACTGCTCGGCCAACGTAGGGCCTGACGGTGAAGTGGCAATTTTTTTCGGGCTCTCGGGTACCGGCAAGACAACTCTTTCCGCTGATCCGAATCGGTTTTTGATCGGCGATGACGAGCATGGCTGGGATGACGAGGGGGTCTTTAATATCGAGGGGGGATGTTATGCCAAGGTAATCAACCTTTCGCAGGAACTCGAACCGGAGATCCATGCGTGTACCCACCGTTTCGGCACGGTGCTGGAAAACGTGGTCATTGACCCCGTTTCCCGAAGGATCGATCTGGATGACGCTTCTCTGACGGAAAATACCCGGGCGGCCTATGCCATCAGGAACATTCGTAACGCGATTCAGACCGGAACCGCTGCTCATCCGAAAAATATTTTCATGCTGACCTGCGATGCTTTCGGCGTTATTCCCCCCATTGCCCGCCTCACACCCGAGCAGGCCATGTTCCATTTTCTGTCCGGATACAGTGCGAAAATTGCCGGTACCGAGGATGGCCTCGGCAAAGAACCGCAAGCCACTTTTTCCGCCTGTTTCGGAGCACCCTTTCTGCCCCTCCACCCATCGGTCTATGCAGGGCTTTTGCGGGACAAAATCGCCCGCCACGGGGTGCGCTGCTGGTTAGTCAACACCGGCTGGAGCGGGGGAGGTTTCGGCATCGGCAGTCGAATCCGCATCGATCACACCAGGGCAATGATCCACGCCGCACTGGCCGGAGCGTTCGACGCAATTCCCTTTGTTCACGAACCATTTTTCGGGCTTGATATCCCGACCGAGTGCCCCGAAATTCCCTCCTCTATCCTCAATCCAGCTAATGTTTGGCCAGATGCGACGTTATACGAAAGAATGGCCTGCGATCTGGTGAAGAGATTCCGTGAAAACTTCAAACAGTTTGAGGGGTAGCTGAGAGAACGGACTGAAATCCGGTTCTTCTTGCCGCTTGGTATCCGCTGGTGTTACGAAATAAAACTTCGTTACATTTCCTGGCAATACCTTGACAACCCCTGAGAAACCAATAAAATTTTATTGGACTATTAAAAAAATAAATATATTGATATTACGATGATTATGTATTATAGAAAAGTCGTTTCAGAATTTCAGGAGTGTATCGGAATAACGTTGCCGGGGTTGCGAAAGTCAGAGAGAGCGGTTTGTAACCCGCTGTTACCAGCAAGGAGGTTCAGTTACTATGGATAGTAAAGACAAGGAACAAGGGATTCTTGCCGAAGAACGGCACAGCGAAAAAAGGACTGTTTGGGAGGAAAAGGGAGTTTCCCGTCGCGACTTTATGAAGTTCTGTACTGCAATGTCTGCGGCATTGGCACTGCCTATAACTTTTGCTCCCAAAATTGCCCAGGCACTTGACGAGGTTCAGCGTCCCACCCTTGTCTGGCTTGAATTCCAGGATTGCGCTGGCGACACGGAAGCGTTGCTTCGGGCTTCAAACCCTTCCGTCGCTGACATAATTCTGGACGTCCTGTCCATTGATTACCACGAAACCATTATGGCCGCTGCCGGCCACCAGGCGGAAGAGAACCTGATGAAGGCGGTTCGTGAGAATAAGGGGAAATACATCGTCGTGGTGGAAGGTTCCATCCCGATGAAAGACGGGGGCGTCTACAGCTGTGTTGGCGGCAAATCATCCCTTGATGTAGCGAGGGAGGTCTGCGGCAACGCTTTTGCAACCATTGCGGTCGGGACCTGCGCCACCTTCGGCGGTATTCCTGCCGCGGCACCGAATCCCACCGGTGCGGTCGGGGTGAAAGAAGCGGTTCCGGGAGCGACAGTCATCAACCTTCCCGGTTGCCCCTTGAATCCTGACAATCTTACCGCGACGATAGTCCATTATCTCACCTTCGGCAAATTGCCCGCTACCGACAGCCAAGGCCGGCCATTGTTTGCCTATGGAAAGAGGATACATGACAACTGCGAACGGCGTCCGCACTTCGATGCCGGTCAGTACGTGGAACAATGGGGTGACGAGGCCCACCGCAAAGGACACTGTCTCTACAAAATGGGCTGCAAGGGACCTGAAACCTTCCACAACTGTCCTACTCAGCGGTACAACGATAAAACCAGCTGGCCGGTAGGAGCCGGGCATGGGTGCGTTGGTTGTTCCGAAGCGAATTTCTGGGATACCATGACGCCATTTTACCGGCGTCTGCCGAATGTCCCGGGATTTGGTGTCGAATATACGGCTAACGAGATCGGCGCCGGGCTTGCAATTGCTACTGCCGCGGCATTCGCGGGCCACGGAATCATCAGTGCCCTCAAGAAGGATAAGGCTGAAGATGGAAGGAAGGAGGAGTAACCTATGGCCAAAATCGTCATTGACCCAATTACCAGAATAGAAGGGCACCTCCGGATCGAAGCCGAAGTGTCCGGCAACCAGGTGACCGATGCCTGGAGCAGCAGTACCATGTTCCGCGGGATCGAAGAGATTCTGCAAGGGCGCGATCCACGTGACGCCTGGGTTTTTGTTCAACGTTTCTGCGGTGTCTGCACCACGGTCCATTCCATTGCCTCCATCAGGAGCGTGGAGCACGCTCTCGGCATCAAGATTCCGCCCAATGCGGAACTGATCAGAAATATTATCATGGGCGTCCAGAACGTTCAGGACCATGTGATACATTTCTATCATCTGCATGCCCTTGACTGGGTCGATATTACCTCAGCGTTGAAGGCGGATCCGGCAAAGACTGCCGCACTGGCTGCATCCTTGTCCGACTGGCCGCTCAACTCCCCCACCTACTTCAAGGGGATCCAGGAAAAACTGCAGGCCTTTGTCAGCAAGGGACGCCTCGGTCCCTTTGCCAATGCTTATTGGGGACACCCGGCCTACAAGCTGCCGCCGGAAGCGAACCTGATGGCCACCGCCCACTATCTGGAGGCGTTAGAGTGGCAAAAGGACATTATCCGGATCCATGCAATCCTGGGGAGCAAGAACCCCCATCCCCAGACCTTCCTTGTTGGCGGCATGGCCATCCCGATCGACCCCGATTCACAGAACGCCCTCAATGCTGACAAGCTGATGGAGATCAGCCGCTTGCTGGCACGGGCGAAGGAATTTGTCGAAAAGGTCTATATTCCCGACCTTCTGGCTGTGGCGTCCTTTTACAAGGAATGGGCCGGCATCGGCGGCGGCGTCGGCAACTTCATGAGCTACGGAGAGTTTCCCTCCGACAACAGCGGCAAGCCGGAGGTCCTCTGGATGCCCCGCGGGATGATCCTTAACAAGGATCTGAGCAAAGTACATCCCGTGGATCAGGAAAAAATTGCCGAATACGTTGACCATGCCTGGTACGACTACGCCGGGGGCCCCGGAAAAGGTCTTCATCCCTGGGAAGGCGAAACCAAGTATAATTACAGCGGCCCGAAACCGCCCTACGAGTACCTCGACACCGACAAGAAATACTCCTGGGTCAAGGCGCCACGCTACGACGGCCTGGTTACCGAGGTCGGTCCTCTGGCCCGCTGCCTCGTTGCCTACGCTTCCGGCCACAAGGAAACAAAAGCCGCGGTGGACATGGTCCTTGCCAAACTTCAGGTGGGTCCGGAAGCGCTCTTCTCCACCCTCGGCAGAACCGCCGCCCGTGGTATCGAAACCCTGCTGCTGGTCCAGAAGCTGCCCGACTGGCTCGCTGCCCTTACCGCAAACATCAAGGGTGGTGATTACGCGACTCACAACAACGAGAAATGGGATCCGTCCACCTGGCCTTCCGAAGCAAAGGGTTATGGCTGGCACGAGGCACCCCGTGGAGCTCTCGGCCACTGGATACGCATCAAG
>RPRC01000230.1 GCA_003857395.1 Geobacter sp. | reverse complement strand
CCGGCAGGAAATGGTATGGAACCTTGTAGGGGTAACCCCCCGTGGTTACCCTTGATTCGGGCAGGCACGGGGGCCGGCCCCTACACAATCCAACCCTTGTTGCGCAAAGCAAGCCCCCTATCCCCGGCAGGAAATGGTATGGAACCTTGTAGGGGTAACCCCCCGTGGTTACCCTTGATTCGGGCAGGCACGGGGGCCGGCCCCTACTACCCTGAAATTCATCCAATCCGGAAAAGTTGTTCGGCATTTGCAGTCGTCGCTCGTGCAACCTCGTCAACGCCGATCTCCCTGAACCGGGCAACCGCCCGGGCTGTTTCCAGAAGGAAAGCCGGCTCGTTTACTTTTCCCCGATAGGGTTCAGGCGCCATATCCGGCGAGTCGGTTTCCAGGAGCAATTTATCAAGAGAAATCCGGGATGCCACCAGCGGACTTTTTACCGCGTTGCCGTAGGTAATCGTGCCGGAAAGCGAAATCAGAAGATTTTCCTCAATAAACATACGTGCCATCTCGGCACTGCCGGAATACGCATGCATGACGCCGCCCACTTCAAAGACACGTTCTTCCCGCAGGATATGAAGCAGATCTTCAAAGGCTCGCCGGCAGTGAATAATCACTGGCAGCCCCATCCTGACAGCCAGGCGGAGCTGACCGCGAAAAGCAGCTTTCTGCGCATCTCGCGAAACTTCATTCAGTGCATAATCAAGGCCGATTTCCCCAATGGCTTTGGCATCTGTGGAATAGCTGGCGAGTTCTGCCAGAAGCCGTGCGTCATAACGATCGGCAAACATTGGATGAAGGCCAAATGCAGCATAAACACCTTCAGTGCTGGACGCCAAGCGGGCAATTCCGGACCACTTTTCCGGAGTGACCCCCGGAACGATAAACCTGTCAACTCCCACGGCACGAGCCGATGCAAGCACCTCATCCAGCCTTGATGCCAGGGCCGGGTGGTCAAGATGGCAATGACTGTCAATGTACATGGCGCAACCTGTCACCTGAAGATCATTTTTGTCAGTGCCGGCACCGCTGTTCTTGCCAGGCCGGAAATTAGATAAATCATAGCGAAAAAGTTGTGCCACGCATAGCAGATAATATCGGCACCCCTCCGAGCAGAAAACGAAACCGCATTGACAAATTTTTCGCCATTATTTATAGTCATTTTTATTCCAGGGACAGTTCCCGGTTCGGCTTCTACCTTTTGTGCTCCATCCGCCCCTGCCGCCCGGTATGATAAACTTTGACACGACAGGGGTCCATGCTACACTTTTCAGCAGCAAGATCATGACAGTACACTTTTCTTACCACACCCGCCCCCATTCCGTTATTCACTCGCCACAAAGCCCGCTCTCACAAGGGAGACCCTGACCGATGGCTTCGAGAATACGGGCCATTATCTTCGATCTTGACGGCACCCTCTATAGTAGTGACGGTTTCGCGAATGAGATAAAAAGGGGTGCAGCAACATATATTGCCGGATTAAAAGGAATAACTGCCGACACAGCCGCAACCCTTATCAAGGAAACAAGAGAAAGACTTTCCCGTGAAAATAGCCAGGAAGCAACCCTCTCCCAGGTTTGCATCGAATTGGGCGGCAGTGTCGCAGGATTTCACGCGACAGTAACTCCCCTGCTCCACCCTGAAACGGCTCTAACGCCGGATTATCAGGTAGCGTCTCTGCTCGCAAAACTGTCGCAAGGGTATGATCTCTATCTCTACACAAACAATAATCGGGTCCTGACCAACAGGATCCTTGAAACACTTGAGATTTCAGGCCTGTTTGAGAAAATATTTACCATCGAAGACTTCTGGCAGCCGAAACCTGACCGGAATGTATTGAAACATATATTCGACACAATCCGCAGAACTCCCGTAGAATGCCTTTTTGTCGGCGACCGCTATGACGTGGACCTGAAACTTCCGGCCGAGATGGGAAGCTCCGACTTCCTTGTCTCTACTATTCAGGATCTTTTGGGGCTGGAGAGTTTTCTTTCCCGACACAATCATGAATGGAAAACACCGAATGTCCCCCTTTCCAAGGAAAAGCTGATGATCACAAGAACAGAAAAAGATACCCTCGGAACCCTGGAAGTACCCGCCGATGCCTATTACGGTATTCAAACGGCACGGGCGATCGTCAATTTTCCCATATCCGGGCTCAAGCCGCATCCGGCCCTTGTTTGGGCAACTCTTACCATCAAGTTGAGTGCTGCCTTGGCCAACAGTGAAACAGGCCGACTTTCGCAGGAACGCGGAAACGCGATCGTCCAGGCCGCCAAAGAAGCCCTTTCCGGCGCGTTCGCTGACCAGTTTGTCGTAGATCCTTTCCAGGCCGGCGCCGGTACCTCCCACAACATGAACACAAATGAAGTCCTGGCTAACCGCGCAGAGGAAATTCTCGGGGGCACACGGGGCGTGTATGCAAAAGTACACCCCAACGATCATGTCAATATGGCCCAGTCCACCAACGACGTTTTCCCGACTGCCATGCGGCTTTCCGCGCTGCGCATGATCGAGGAACTTCTGCTCGAAATGGACGGCCTGAAAGATTCCCTTCGGGCCAAGGGATCCGAGTTTGACGGCATCCTCAAATCCGGCCGCACCCATCTTCAGGACGCGGTGCCCATCCGACTCGGACAGGAATTCGAGGCATACGCTGTCGCCATTGAGAAAAACACCGCAAATCTTCGTGGCTGCCGGGAAAACCTCTATCAACTCGGTCTCGGCGGAACCGCGGTTGGCACCGGACTAAACGCTGAGCCACGCTATATCGAACAAGTCGTCAAAATAATCCGAGAAGAAACCGGCTTTCCTGTTGTTAACGCCGCCAACCTCATCGAGACAACGCAGAACATGGACCCATTCGTTGTCCTCAGTTCGTCGCTGAAAGGTGCCGCGATCAATCTGACCAGAATTGCCAATGATCTACGGTTGTTATCCTCCGGCCCCATGACGGGCCTTAACGAAATCAATCTGCCGCCTGTCCAGCCCGGGTCATCCATCATGCCGGGAAAAGTAAATCCTGTTATCCTTGAAATGATAAACATGGTATCATTTCAGGTGATGGGTGCCGACACGGTCGTAACCCTGGCGGCACAGGCAGGACAAATGGAATTGAACGTGATGATGCCCGTCATTATTCACAACATCCTGTCTTCCATCGAAATATTGAAAAATGCCAGCCGTAAACTGAGAGAATCCTGCATCGACGGCATAACGGCCAACATTGCCCAGTGCTCCCACTATCTTGAGAGCTCCGTCGGCATGGCAACCGTCCTTGCCCCCCTTCTCGGCTATGCAGCGGCAGCCGAGATTGTCAAGGAATCCCTCAGAACCGGACGAAGCACGAAAGATATTATTGTCGCACGTGAGCTTCTCTCACCCGAGGCGCTTGCGGAAATAATCGATCCCTATCCCCTGACCACACCGGGGATTTCCGGAAAGAGAAACACAAAACAAAAGGAGGAATTATAATGATCGAAGAAGTAAAGAGAGTACTGGAGACAATTCGTCCCGCCCTTCAGGCAGACGGCGGCGACGTTGAATTTGTCGAACTTACCGAGGATGGAATTGTAAAAGTGAAACTCGTTGGTGCATGCGGCCACTGCCCCATGTCAACCGTGACACTGAAGAACGGTATCGAGAAAACACTGATGGCAAAAGTACCCGGCGTCAAGGAAGTTGTCCGGGTCTGATCTTCATTAACAAAGCGGCGCGGGTAATATACCAATTCAAGATCAAGGATGATCTCAAGGCGGCGAGGATTGAGGCTGCGAGGCGTACTGAAGAGTACGTTGAGCAGCCGAAGACGAGCCAACGCAGAGAGGGCCTTGATATGGAATTGGAATTAGCCGCGCCGTTTTTATTATCTTGGTATGCCTATGATGCCCTCTTCCAGCCGAACCAAAAGAATCTCAGGCATCTTCCGTACTCCTCGTTTTCTTCGACGTTTCAGGAGAAACACCCAGGCAGTCTCCTTCTCCGGAAACAAAGTTGAACTATTCCGGGATGGGGGAGACTTTTTCCCCGCCATGTTCCGCGAGTTAGACACTGCGACTCGCCACATCTGCATCGAATTCTACATTCTCCGCAACGACCGGATCGGAATCCTCTTCGCTGAAACCTTGATCAACGCGGCAAAGCGTGGCGTCAGCGTCTATCTCATGTACGATTATCTTGGCTGTCTCGACACCCCCGGGGCCTATTTCCGTCGATTGGAGGCTGCCGGAATAACATGCATCCACTTCAACAAACCTTCTTTCAGACGGGGTCTTGCCTGGCTCGACAGGCGCAACCATCGCAAATTTGCCGTAGTAGACGGCACCAGAGCCTTTCTTGGAGGAATGAATATCGGTGAAGAATATGCCGGTTTCGGCGATAGCGTCGCCCATTGGCGGGATGTGGGAATTCGTCTGGAAGGTGCAGCTGTCGGGCAATTACAGAAACTTTTCATCGACCTTTGGGAAAGCGAAACCGGAACCGCGCCGGCACTGCTGCCTCCCTCTCAACGCTTATCACCTGCAGGAGACGCCGAAGTCATGGTTGTTAGCGGTGGACCGCATCACAATGCTTCCTTCATCAGAAGCTCATTCAGAATGGCGATCGCCGGAGCGGCTAAAAGCGTTAGAATAATAACTCCCTATTTCGTTCCCGGGCCGCGCATCGTCCGGTCATTGCTTCGCGCAGCGAAAAGAGGAGTCCAGGTACAGCTCCTTCTGCCTGCTGTCACTGATGTGCCGCTGGTAAAAATTGCCAGCAGAGCCTACCTTTCTCCGCTTCTGAAAGCCGGAATAGAAATCTACGAACGACAAGGAACGATTCTCCACGCAAAGGTAATGCTGATAGATAGCTGCTGGGCTACTGTTGGATCAGCAAATTTTGATTTAAGAAGCTTTCACCGTAATTACGAAGTCAATGCAGTCATCGACAGTCCCGAATTCGGCCGCCAGATAGACGAAATGTTCGAGGAAGACCTGATACTATCACGTCGGCTAACCCTACTGGAGCACGAGAAAAGGCCCTGGCTAGAAAAGGTCCTGGAACATTTGTGTGACCCCATCCGCAGATTTTTGTAAAAAAAAGAATATGTAGGGGCAACCCCCTGTGGTTGCCCTTGTTATGGGGTATACACGTGTTTGCGCGCCGAAGTTACAGCGGGCAGGCACGGGGGCCTGCCCCTACGAGGAACAACCAAAATCCCCTCCCCCCTGAAACGCAAAAAGCCCCCCTGCCCTTTACAGGCAGGAAGGCTTCTTTTTCCGCGACGCCCGCAACCGGATATGGTAGCGGGCTACATATGGCACCCCTCTTTACAATGGGTTACCGGACGAATTCTAAAACGTGAAGTCCACATACGTCAGCCCTCCTTTCTCAGGATTTTTTCGGGATTAGTGTAAACTTGTTGTATCCAATATAATACTCCGACAATCGAAAGTCAACCTCACATACATCTTATTATATATATTTTTTTATTATTCGCAGCAGCCTTCCCTCCCTGACACCGAGAGCGTGTTCCGGGCAGAGTTCGCGACAACAAAAACAACGGATACACCGTTGATAATCGATTACAAGAGAATCGTCACGGAACTCTATCGCACCCGGAGGGCAGGCATCACGGCAAATGCCGCAGAGCTTGCATTTCTTGGGAATCGGAAACGGATAGGCCGTGAAATAATGCCGTATATGCCTGGACAGAAAACGCGGCAACCCAAACTGGACATCGGAAAGCGGCGGTAACTTGAAATCCTGAATACGAGCCTCGCCAACTAGATATCCACTAACGTGAATCGATGAGCGCTCCACCCCGGGAAGGGCCAACTTTTCGGCAACCCGCTCCAGATACAAATATTTCTTTGAAATCCCGAGAACTTCCGCAGCGACAACGTCAACCGCAACGGCATTTACCCCGGCAATCAACAATCCGACCTGACGAGGATCACCGCCACTTGGCCCATCCCCTTCCATGGCGGTAATAGCATCGACGATGTTCAGGTCCGGCTTTCTGAGCTGGTAAATTTCCAGCAGCATCTGCGCAAAAAGTTCGCGATCTTCTCCTGCCCTTAAATGCCAGGCAATCTTTCCGGCACCAACTACTGCACCAAAAAGGTTTTTCACCGCACAGGTCATGGTCATCATGCCGTGTGTTTTGAGTTTGGGCAAATTGATCACCCGATCGGCCTCAAAGTAGGGCTTTGCCAGCTCGAATCTCTTAAAGAGTCCCGGTCCATCAACCTGCACTGACTCCGTAAACTCAACGAGCTCCGTTCCCGTCTCGACAAGGACCTGCAAGATGCCGCATTTCTCCGCGACACGCTGGAGTTTTCCTATGCCAGGACTGTCACCTACAAAAGGTATTGCGCCTGCCTCGCGAACCAGCTCGATAACGGCCCTCACCACCTCCGGATGTGTCGTTACCGCGGCATCAGGTGTTTTAGCCGAAAGCAGATTCGGCTTCAGAAGAACCCGCTCCCCCGGGTGCACGAAAGCCGCCATGCCGCCAAGCGGAGCGAGCAGGCGAGTCATGGCATTCCGAAGTTCAACACGTGAATATTCAGATGTTTTTTCGAGGACCACATGGTGCATTTCAGGGAAACCTTTCCGGCATAATAATGGGATGAAAAAGGGCTGGCGGCAAAACCTTTCCTCTAGACTTTTTTTTTTGCCTATGATATTTTCAACCCAATAAATTATATCAGGCAAATAAACAAGGGGGAGGTGAACATCTTGGCTTATACGATTTCTGACGAATGCATCAACTGCGGTGCATGTGACGATTCCTGTCCGGTTGGTGCAATCTCTGAAGCTGACAGCAAAAGGGTTATCGACGAAGACGGCTGCATCGATTGTGGTGCTTGTGTAGACACATGTCCTGTAAACGCGATCGCCGAAGGTGTAGCACACTAGTCTAACAAATTACGCAGACCAAAAGACGCCCGGATGAACTTCCGGGCGTCTTTTTTTGTCCGGCAAAAATTCAGCGGTCATTCGTATTGATCGGGCTCACCACCTCGGCGCCAAAATCCTTGGCATGCCCCGGCACATCCCTGAATACGATCACAAAGGGAATTCCCTTGCCGGGCAGCACCTGGAAGTTTGCCAGCGTCTCTCCGAATTGATTACCCATCACCTTCACCATACTTGAATACGGCTGTAAGGCCAACTGCTCTCCGGAAAGCACATTTCCGCAAAAGACAGTCTGCTGCAAAAGAACCTCACCATTGGGCCCGAAGACCTTTCCCTTCACCTGAATCGTTGTCAGAGGTTTCGCGGACACATTAAAGGCATCACCTTTTATCACGAAAATCTCACCCGCCTCCCTGTTGGCAAGAAAAGCTCCTTCCAGCGATCGAATTTCCACCAAACCGCCTGTTCTCTTCCCGAGGCCCAGCACCTCTTTCGCAGAATCCGGAAGCAAATCTGCCAGGCCGCCATTCCCGGCGGTGAAAAGATAGAAACCGACTCCTCCCAACAGAAGGACCAGCATAATTCCCATCAGAATCGGGAAATAGGGAGACCCTTTCCTGCGGGAAGAAATGGAAAGCGGAGAAAGATCATCATCCATACCCTCTTCATCCTTTGAATCAGCTACCGGCCAGACATGCTCACGAATGGAGCGCGAGTGTTCAGACTCCTCGGAGAGCGGCGATTCCAAGGGACCATCATTCGCATCGATACTGATTGCTGAAACGGAACCATCCAGGTCATCATCAACCAGATGACTGCTTTGAGCAGAAAAGCTATTCAAGTGCTTTGAGGGGTCTGAGCTGCCCCCATCGTCTTTTGCAGCAGGAACTTTTTCAGAAGGATCAAGGTCAGGTGGCTCCTGGAACTGGGGCAAACCAACACCTTTTTTCAGCAGATCTGAAAAAGTTTGCTCATCAGAAGAAATCTTCAGCTCCGGCTCGTCTTCAGGCAAGGACAGTGAATCAAGGGAAATATCTCTGTCTGCCAGGGAATCGTCGGGCAACTCATCTTCTGCAAAATCCTCGCTCTGAAGCGCAGCAGTTTCCTCCAAGGTCTTGTCCGAGGAATCCTCGCCAAGCGAAAGATTGGTTTCCTCATCCTGCCCGGAAGGCTCATTTTCGCCAAGTCCCTGGAGAATTGATTCAAAGTCAGACTCTTCCTCAGGGTGCTCCCTCCGGACAACAAAAGTATGACTGCACCGGGAACAACGCACCCGAACACCAGAAGCGGTAACCCGGGAATCGTCGAGCTTGAATCGTGTTTTACATTTTTCGCATTGAATTATCATAGAGGCTTCCCTACCGGGTTCTAAGTTCTAGGTTCGAGATTCTTGGTTCGAGGATCGAGGATCGAGGCTTAAGTGTCAGCGTTGGAGGGCACTACTTCATACAGGGCCGGCAGCTCCCGGTAGCGCTGATCCATATCGAGTCCGTAGCCCACGAGAAAACCGCACACATCACGCATCCCCACATAATCAGGCTCAATGGTGTGGGAGCGTCGTTTTCGATTATCAATCAGCGTACAGATCTTCAGGCTTGCAGGATTTCTCCGGGACAGCTCCTGCAGAAGAACAGAAAGGCAGAGTCCCTGGTCGATGATATCTTCGACAATCAACACATCCTTACCCTGGAGGGGATGCCCGACATCCTTTACCATCGTTGCTTTTCCGGTTGAGTCCATGCCGCAGTAGCTGGAAATTTCCAAAAAATCGACCGTAACGGGAACCGTAAGTTTCCGGAGCAGGTCGGCGGCAAAAATGAAAGCTCCTTTAAGGATCACCAGAATAGTAATCTCTCTACCTTGATAATCAGCGGAAATTTCCCGGGCCAACCTTTGGACTTCCCGGTCGATGCGCTCCGCTGGATAGATCTCCCGCAATCTAAAGTCCATAGTCAAAACCCTGTTTGTGCGCACTGGATTCCCCTCTGTTTCTATAGCAAAAAGGCACCGCTAGTGTCAAATCAATATGGCTTGCACCATATGTTTATGGTATAGAAGTCTAGTGGGTGGAACTGAAAGACAGAAATCCATTCCTCTCCATTAAAGACAAAGTTTCTATCTCCGTCATTCCCGCGAAAGCGGGAATCCAGGTTTCAAAACCTCCAATAGCTGCCTAAACACGGGGCAAATGAATCAAAAATGTTAAAACAATTCGTAACTATTCAGCACTGATGCATAACTCCCTGTGCAACATGGAGATAGGTTACATTTTAACCTGTGGACATGGGTTACACTTTCATTGACTTATGCTCCAGTTTTTGGAGCTTGACGTCGAGAATACCGATAGGATGGAAGCCGAATCTT
>RPRC01000229.1 GCA_003857395.1 Geobacter sp. | reverse complement strand
GCAGGGGGATCTCCGCTGCCTCGAGGATTCTGAGCCCCTCCGGCAAAGATGCATTCAAGGCGTCCTGGACACTTTGAGAGTCGAGTCCGGCACTAATCTCCATATCGAAATATTCCGCCCAGGATTCCACACCCACCGACAGTGCAGTTGCAAAGGAGAACTTGGGATGGGGGTGAAAACCAAGCGAATAACGAATCGGTATCCCGGCTCGACGCACGGCACGAGTAAAGAGATGAAGCAGCTCAAGATGACTTAACAGACTCATGGCGCCGGTTTTTGAAAAACGGAGCCGTATTCTTGAAACATCGTCCGCTTCCGCGCTCGCCCCTGCCTCCCGCAAGCTGGAAGGCTTTTCCTCCCCAACTGCGGTCACCTGCCGGTTTCCAGACTTGGCAGAGGGATCAAGCACTAGCGGCTGATGGAGCCTCATGCGGATTTCTGAAAAATCACATACGCCGCATTCCGTGCAGCATCCGTCGCGGCAATCCCCGGTCATGATTTCCTCGCGGGACTTCTTCACTTCTTCCAGCAGGAAATCATCGCTGACCCCGCAATCGAGGCGAGCCCAAGGCAAAATCTCGGTAACATCACGTCTCCGCAGATAAAATTCCGGATCGATCCCCGCCGCTTCAAAGGCCTGCTGCCACTTCTGGAAATCATGGTGTTCACCCCAGCCATCGAAGCGGCAGCCCAGCTTCCTCGCTTCCAGAAGGACCCCTGCCAGTCGCCGGTCACCTCGCGCAAAAACCCCTTCAAGAAAAGAAAGGCTGGCATCATGCCACTTAAAGGCCAATTTCCGTTTTTTCAGTTCACCACGTAGAAAGCGCTGTTTTTCCGTAATCTCCGCGCAGCCTATCTGGGGCTCCCACTGAAAGGGCGTATGGGGCTTGGGGACAAAGCTGCCAACAGAAACCGTCACGTCGCCGCCATGGCCGGTCCCTTTCCCTGCCCGCTTCACCTGAGCGGACATCTCGGCAATTCCGAGTACATCTTCCCGGGTCTCAGTGGGCAGACCGATCATGAAATAGAGCTTTATTACCCGCCAACCGGCCTCGAAAGCATTCCGGGAATTAACGACCAGATCCTCTTCGGTGATGCCCTTGTTGATAACTCTGCGCAGGCGCTCCGTTCCAGCTTCGGGAGCAAGCGTAAAGCCGGTCTTCCTGACCTTGACGATCTCATCTATAAGGTCACGCGTCAGGCTTCCAACCCGCAAGGAGGGAAGAGACACCGCGACCCGCTCTTCCTCGAAGGTGGTCATGAGAGTCTTGAGGAGATCAGAGATGCAGCCGTAATCGGCCGATGAAAGAGAAAGAAGAGAAATTTCGTCATACCCGGTGTTTTTCAACACGGCTTTGATCGTATCAACAACCTTTTCCGGCGACCTCTCGCGAACCGGGCGGTAGAGGTACCCGGCCTGACAAAATCGACAGCCGCGGGTACAACCACGAGCAATCTCCATACTGACACGGTCATGAACCGTTTTAAGGAAAGGCACGACCGGCCTTGTTGGATAGGGAAGTTCATCCAGGTCCGCTGCGATGCGCCGCTTTACCTTCTCGTACCCCCGCTTGAGCGAAGCAATGTCCGAAATTCTCCCCTCCTGGTCATAGGTAACCGAGAAGAGCGATGGGACGTAAACGCCATCTACGGCAGAGAGCCGATCAAGGAGATCTTTTTTGGTCCCGCGCACTTTCTTCCAATCCCGATAGATCTCGGCAATCTCGAGAATCGCATCCTCACCATCACCAAAAAGGAAAATATCAAAGAAATCTGCAAGCGGCTCGGGGTTTCCCGCGCAGGGTCCACCCCCAAGAATCAAGGGAAACTCCTCACCACGTTCCGCGGCCAGAAGCGGAATACCCGAAAGCTCAAGCATATTCAGAATATTGGTGCAGGACAGTTCATACTGGAGGGTAAATCCGAGGATATCGGTTCTGGCCAGAGGTGTCCCTGTCTCCAGGGTGGCAAGAACCTCTCCAGATGCCCGCATGGCATCTTCCCGGTCAGGCCACGGGGCGTACACCCTCTCGGCGCCGATCCATTCGACGCTGTTCAAAATAGCATAGAGAATCTGGAGTCCCAGGTGACTCATCCCCACTTCATAGACATCGGGGAAAGCCAGCACAAAACGCACATCTACTGCCTCTTTGGCAACGGAACCAATTTCACTGCCCATGTAGCGCGCAGGTTTTTCTATGGAAAGTAGTGAATCGTACTGCAAATGACCTCCATATAACCGAACCGTAGTTTTCCGACCTCCCACGCAGGAATTCACGCAAGGGAAGAGCAATCGGCATCACGGTCCAATTGAGTAAAAAAGCCGCATCAAACGATGCGGCTTTTTTATTTCTGAATCATTATCATTGTTTGACAACTTCAGCGAAATGCCCATGATTGAAAAGATCTTTTATCAGGCTGTTGAAAAACGTCAAGAGGAGGTCACGCCTACGCGCTGAAGCGCTATGGCGCGCAAGCGAGATGCAAGGCGCAAGCAAGCGAGAAGCCGAGGCGTACCGTTGGGTACGTTGAGGTTTCGAGCGAGCGGCAACGCCGCAGATCGACCCCGCAATAGTTTTTCAATTGCCTTTTATATCACGAAGAGCGGTCATTCACAAGACTAGTTCACTTCTTTTCAGGAATTACATCGCGCCTCTCAGGCCACCCGACAACCAGCTAGTTTCCATCCGGAAACTCCGGATGTGAAACTAGCGGTTTCCAATTTGGAAACGAGGATTTTTTGTCCTGACAAGGAGATCAAGGGATTGTGCGGAGACGTACTTCTGTACGTCGCACAAACAAGACCGCTGATTGACGCTGTCAGGGCGAAAAAGGACCGTTTCCGAATGGAAACCAGCTAGCTTCAGGTGACGGTAGAGAGCAACCGCAAAGGCCTCCACCAACAAAACTTCCAACAAAAAAGACGGCGCGATTAATCATTCGCTCCGTCTTTCGGCAACGTAACTATTCAGCACATACTGAAAGTGCAAGATATGTCCCCCGCCCCTTGCGGGAGGGGGCTAGGGGGAGGGGGAATTTGCCATGTTTGCTCAGTTGGAAGCTTCACCCACCCCTCAATCCCCTCCCGTCAAGGGAGGGGAGCTACATTCTTGGCTTCAGCAAAACCATGCTGAATAGTTACTCGGCAACTATAGTAATTTCATAACAGCGAAGAGAAGCAATGCCAACAGGCTAATTACTATCTTTTTGTCTTTTTACAAATATATCCGCTCGGCGATGCTCTTTCCGGTCACTGTCTGGAAGATTTTAGCTATCATTCCAAAGGTTTTATCGATGTCCGTCAGGTCAAACTCATCGCCCAGGTTAACCAGCCAGTCGGCATCCCAAATAACCCGGAAGTTGTCTGTGTCCACCTCGCCGGGTGAATGATGAGAGGCAATAATCTCACAAACCTCGTCAATGACGGCCGCAGCAAGACCCAAACCGGTCAGGATCTCACGAGCGACCGGGGGCCCCTCCTGTTCCTGCAGGTTACCGGCTGACGAGCCGTATTTTCGCTCCGCTTCCCGAATACCGATATCGTGCAGAAGGGCTGCGGCAACTACCACAAGCCGGTCGCCCTTCTCGGATTTCAAGATTTCCTCGGCAAATCCGGTAACCTGAAGCGCATGGCCAATCCTTCGCTGATCACTGCCGAAATACGCCCTCATTGCAGCCTCGATGTTTCCCAACAATTCTTGCATTCCGCGTTCCTCCTTGAAGATGGCTAGCGAATTGTACCATCAACACCGACAGTTACAACCTTCAGGGGAATTGTCTTGCCCGAAGCCACCAGTGCCCTTTTCGCAGCCGCCTCAATGCCGCCGCAACAGGGTACTTCCATCCGCACCACGGTTACACTGTTCAACGTGGCGTTGCGGAAAATATCGGTGAGCTTTTCCGTGTAATAGTCATTGTCATCCAGTTTCGGGCAACCAACGAGGAGGGCCCTGCCGGCCAGGTAGTCCTTATGAAAGTCGGCATAAGCAAAAGGCACACAATCGGCCGCAATCAGGAGATCGGCGTTTTCGAAGAACGGAGCATTAACCGGAACCAGGCTCAACTGTATCGGCCACTGACCAAGTCTGCTCTGCCTGCTGCCGTGTTCCTGGTCCGAAACTTCCGGTGACGAACTGTTCCGGGTCATTAAACGTGAACCAGGGCAACCTCCGCCATGCTGTCCCGAGGAAGAACCACCGTGCTGCACGGCAATGCCCGATCCGACCGCCACTTTTGCCCGGCTTGCCTCAACCGCCAGCTCATCGAACTCATCCGCATCGCGCTCAATGATACGAATAGCATCCCGCGGGCATTCACCGAGGCAGGCACCGAGTCCATCACAGAGGTTGTCAGCGGCAAGAACAGCCTTACCGTTTATTATCTTGATCGCCCCTTCGGCACAGGAAGGAACACAAAGTCCGCAGCCGTCACATTTCTCCTGATCAATTTCGACAATATTTCTTTTCATGGTATGTATCTCCTTTTCCGCTGAGGGATCTGTTTCGTATAGGTTCTTGTCGGATATTCTTTCTTGTGACAAATGATGTTTGCAGAGTAGCCGAAGAAAACGAAAAAGGTTATGACGCATGTCAAAAAGTAAGCAATCAAGAAAATCGTCGACTTTCGATCAGAAAATCTCCTTCCCTATTGATACATGCCTCTTGTAGGGGCAGCCCCCTGTGGCTGCCCTTGATTTGGTGCAGGCACGGAGGCCTGCACCTGACATTATGCAGACCCGTTACGGAAATCCTTTACCATCTGAATCCAGCAGGCTGCCTGACCCGCGTGGCGGGTGGTGACAGATTACTACCAATTCCAGATCAAGGATGATCTCAAGGCGGCGAGGATTGAGGCTGCGAGGCGTACTGAAGAGTACGTTGAGCAGCTGAAGACGAGCCAACGCAGAGAGGGCGTTGATATGGAATTGGAACAAGAAAGACTTCGGGGAAGTATTGCCGAATTGGCCAGGTAGCATGGAACTGCAACCCTGAATTTTTTACCGCAAAAAACAAGAGGGGGTTGTCGAAATCGACAACCCCCTCTTCTACTGCAATGTTTCGGCCGCCCGGTTACGCGGCTTCTTCAGCGTGTTTCGGTCCTCTTCCCAGTGCGATCAGTTCAGCGCCGACAGCTTCGGCAATCTGTTTCATTTCGCACATGCGGAGATGCTGACCATAAACCTTAAGGTCGAGCCCCGAAACCGCCACCAGGATGTAACGCGGTTGTTTCGCGCCATCCGTCATCTTGCTTCTTTCCCGGTAAAAAATTTTGCCTGACATGAAGGGATACCTCCTTCCTATTTTTCCTCCCTGGGTACTTCGGAGGGCTTATTTATAGGATATACCCACCTCTGCAGCATGTCAACCAACTGTTACGCGCGGATAATAGTACCCACATTCTCGCCGTTCAGCGCCCTTTCCAGAGTACCGCGTTTGTGTCCATTGATAATCATGATTTCCTTGACGGTGGACGCATCCCGCAGAATGTAGAGAATTTTCCTTTCCATGACCATGTCTTCCATGTCCATCTCGATGAGTTCAGCCACCGTTGTCTCCTTGATCAATTTTGCATCGGGGTTGACACGCGGGTCTTCGGTATAGAGGCCATCAACGTTTTTCACCAGAATACACCTCTTGGCGCCAAGGACTTCTGCCATGAGCAGGGCGCCGGTATCAGTCCGGTGCGGAGGGATGAGTCCTGACTCAGGCGGATGCTCAAAGAGTCCGTAGGGTGGGGTCCCATGAGTGACGGGAAGAAGTCCCAGGTGGAGCATGGTGGGAAGATCAAGCAGGTCGCCCGTCTTGACTCGTGAACCGTTCCAAGCTGATAATAATAACGTTACAATCTCTGCATTCTGCTCACTGATCTTCCCTGCAAGCTCTGCAAGTACCCCGGTGGGCATTCCCAGGTCAATGCCGATGTCCAGGATATGGCGAACCCTGACCCCTCCCCCGGTAACCACAAGCATCTTGTGTTTCGCTGAGAGTTCACCGATCTCCTTCATGAGGGGAATCACCACTTCCTTGCCGAAGTCGATTACTCCATGGCCGCCAATCTTAACGACATTAAGTTCCGGCACGAGCCTGAGTCGATCAACACCGACATGCCTCTTCATCAACCCCTTGCGAACCAGTGTCTCTCCCTGGAGCTTGTTTTCAATTTCGTATCTGCCATGTTTGCCCATTAGATTTCCCCCAAATAATTAGAACTTTAAAAGCAGGGATACGCTGAATGCATCTGATGACACATCCCCCCCTGCATACCGAAAAAACTTTATTGCCAATGGCGATCCGTAGTACATTCAGCACATGATTGTTTCCATTGGAATGCGAGAAACGGCTCGCTTGATCCTCTTTTCCCTTACGCCCTCATTTGCTGGCAGGTTTTGTCCTTCGGATGAAACGAAGGCTTTGATCGAATACCTTCAACCGAATGACTCCTCAGCCCCTTCCAGTCCCTGCCAACTCTTCTTTGCTTCCGCATCTCCACTGGCAGCCCCGTTTCTCCTGTTCCGTCTGAAACGATGGGGTTTTTCCTCCTGTCGGGTAAGCGTGCAACAAAGAGGACTGCTGCTGACAGCGACCCGATGACCAGCAGAAAAATAACAAGTATTCAAACTGCACAATCGCTCGGATCACCCTGAATTTTGGCAACAGCGTGGGGGATTGCATCCCAGACAGCCTCGATATTTTCCACTGCCCCTTTCGGACTCCCCGGCAAATTGATAATAAGCGTCCTGCCCCTGATCCCGGCAACTGCCCGAGAGAGAGACGCGGACGATGTTTTGGAAAGACTTCTGGAGCGCATCAGTTCCCCCAGACCGGGGATTTCCCGCTCCAGGATCTTCACCGTTGCCTCCGGCGTCACATCCCGCGGCGAAACGCCTGTGCCGCCGGTTGTCAGGATGATATCCAGCATACCGCTATCGGCCCACTCGCTAAGTTTTGCCGAGATCAGCTCCATCTCGTCAGGGATCATCTCATAGGCAGCAGTCTCGACACCACGAGAGCAAAGCCATTCCGTTAAAGCAGGCCCGCTTAAATCGGTTCGCTCACCGCGAGCACCCTTGTCGCTCAGCGTCAGGATTCCGGCCTTCACGGCTTTTCCTCCCGCTTGTAGAGACCACTCTTCCCACCCTCTTTATAGAGCAGCGCCACTTCCCCGATACGGATCCCTTTATCGGCCCCTTTGCACATGTCATAGATGGTAAGGGCTGCAACCGAAGCTGAGACCATCGCCTCCATTTCCACCCCGGTCCTTTCGAAGGCTCGCACCATCGCCTCGACACGAACGGTACCAGCCTCCAGGTCGGTTGTAAAGTCAACCGTCACTGCATGCAGGGCAAGGGGATGAGACAGCGGTATAAGGTCAGGGGTTTTTTTCGCGGCAGCGATTCCGGCAAGACGCGCAACACCGAGAACATCGCCCTTTGACATTGTACCGCTAACAATATTCTCCAGGGTTTCCCTCTTCAGGTAAACAGTGGCCATGGCAATAGCGGTCCGCAAGGTGGGCGCCTTGGCACTGATATCCACCATGATCGCCTTGCCCTGATCGTCAAAATGATTGAAACTCATAATTTCTCCCTTGTACAAAGGTTTGAGGTATATTTTTTCTGTAGGGGCACTGCTTGCCGCGCCCCTACGTAAAACCAAACTTTATCTCAGTCCAGCAAATGAACATCCACCTTATCGCCTGCTTTAAGATCTTCCTTTTCAACAGGGATAATGGCAATACCATCAGCAAGAAGCAGGGTCTTGAGAAAGCCGGTGTCCTGCTTACCGGCGCTCTGAACGAAAAACTCGCCATTTTCCTGCGTCACCGCGACCCGAATAAAGTTAACCCTGCCCGGTTTTTTGCGTATTCCCGCTTTAAGTGTTGCCTTGACCATCGGCTTCAGCACGCGAGAATGACCCATCATTTTCAGGAGCGCCGGACGGACGAATTCTTCAAAGGTGAGAAGACTTGAAACCGGATTTCCCGGCAGAGAGAAGATCGGCTTTCCATCCCGCAGGCCGAAGGCAGTGGGACGTCCCGGCTTGATATCAATCTTCCAGAAAGCCTGGAGTACCATCAGCTCACTCAGAACATCCCTGACGTAATCACAGTCTCCGGCCGAGACACCCGCGGAGGTTATCAGCACATCGGCCCGCAACCCCTCAACCATCTTTTCGAGAAGGCTTTCCCGATTGTCCCGTGCAATTCCAAGCATGACGGGAATGCCGCCGGCTTGAATGACCGCCGCGGCAAGGGCAAGGGAATTACTGTTGATAATCTTGCCGGGCAGCAGCGACTCACCCGGCTCCATCAGTTCGTCACCAGTGGAAAGGATCGCAACACGCACCTTTCGATGGACCGGCACAAAAATCTTGCCAAAGGAAGCCAGCATACTGATTTCCGAAGGTCTCAGCAGGGTTCCTGCAGGAAGAACCGTCTCGCCGATTTTTACGTCCTCACCCTTGAATCGAATATGATCACCAGGTTTCACTGCCGTCTTTATGAAAACCCGGCCGCCCTGCTCCTCGGTCTCTTCGTAGGGAACGACCGCGTCAGCGCCCGGAGGGATAGGGGCTCCGGTCATGATCTTCACCGCGTTACCACGCCCGACTTCATCGGTCATATGGCCGCCGGCAGGAAGGAACCCGGCAAGTTCCAGGGTGCCCCCTCCCGAACAATCAGCTGCATGTACCGCATAGCCATCCATGGCGGTATTGTCCCATAAAGGCATATCCCAGGGAGCGGCAACATCCTCGGCGAGCACCCTGCCGACCGCGGACAGGATTTCGACTTTTTCCACTCCCAGGGGTACGACACTGTCGAGTATGATCTTTCGCGCTTCTTCAAAGCTGGGCATGATTAAGAACTCCGTACAAATAATATTTGGGCCATTTCATCGTAAAAAATGAATGACCTTATCATTTAACAGATAAGTGCACAGTCCGTCAAGAGACTGTGCCAAATGCAAACGCATAAAAAAAGGAGTCATTACCAGCAACGACTCCCTTTCAGAAACATTCATATCCACACAGAATCAGACCTCAACCACATCTTCTTCCTGGTGTTTCGGTCCGCGCGGCAGGAGCAGCAATTCAGCTCCCACCTGCTCTGCAATGAATTTCAATTCGCTCATCCGCAAATGTTGTCCGTAGATCTTTAGATCAACACCGGAGACTCCTGCCAGCATATAGCGTGGCTGGCTCGACTTATCGACGACTTTTTCCCTCTCGCGATAAAAAATCTTTCCTGGCATGGCAATCTACCTCCTGAAGTGATTTT
>RPRC01000228.1 GCA_003857395.1 Geobacter sp. | reverse complement strand
TGCCACAGACTGCCGGCAGTGCGGAACTGGCACGAAGGACGCGGGCCGCTTCGAGAAAATCTCCTTCGGCGATCTTCCGAACGAATCCGGGTATGTCAATCTCCGCCGGGCAGTTGGTGACACACTGCGGGTTCTTGCAGAGAAGACAGCGCTCCGCTTCTTCCATGGCGGTTTCTCGATCCCAGCCCAAGGCCACTTCGTCAAAGTTCCGTACCCGTTTGGCAGGATCCTGGTGCGGCATTTCGTGACGGGGGATGGCGCAGCGCTCTTGTACGGTCAGCTCTTTTTTCACTGGCAACCTCCCTGGCAGCCGCCATGCTCGTGATAATACTCCAAGGCCTCTTTTTCCTGGCGGCTGTACATTTTCTGGCGGGACATCATTTCGTCCCAATTTACCTCATGACCGTCGAAATCGATACCTTCGGAGCAGACAAAACGGGTTCTGCCGGCTACCGTTACGCGGCATGAGCCGCACATCCCGGTGCCGTCAACCATAACCGAATTCAGCGAGACGATTGTCTTCAGTTTGAGGGGCAGTGTCATCTGGGAAATTACCTTCATCATGATCGGAGGACCGACCGGATAGACCAGGACGATCTTTTCTCCGCCATCCAGAAGGCTTTGAAGAACATCGGACACCATGCCCTGCGAACCATAGCTGCCATCGTTGGTAGCAACCAGCACTTCATCGCAGACGCTTTTCAGCAGATCTTCGCAAATGAGCAGGTTTTTGGTCTTGGCGCCAAGAACCGCAATCACGCGGTTTCCGGCTTCCTTGAAGGCGCGGGCCACGGGGTAGCCTGCGGCAATGCCGAAGCCGCCTCCCACCATAACAAAGGTGCCATCGAGCTTTTCCACGTGTGTGGGGTTGCCGAGGGGGCCAACCACATCCAGGATGGTATCCCCCTCCTTCATGCTTGCCAGCAACTCGGTGGTCGCACCGATTTCCTGAAAATAGATATCGATCGTTCCGGCCTCCCGGTCCCAATTTGCGATGGTTAGCGGTATACGCTCGCCATTTTCGTGGATGCGGAGCATCAAAAACTGCCCAGCCTGACACTTTCGCGCTATCAAAGGAGCTGCAACCCGCATGTGCCAGGTTCGTTCCGTCAGTATTTTCTTTAGTAGTATGGTGTGCATGGATACCTCTTATGTATTCGCGGGGCAGGTTCGTGCAGCCGAACCGTTCGCCGGCTCTTCTTCGTAGTAGGGGCGGCCGCCCAATCAAGGCAGGCACAGGGGCCTGCCCCTACGTGAACAACCGTGATTCCAGCCGGTCCCAGAGAGGATCTCGTCCTTCCTTGGAAAGGGCCGAGAAAAAGATCAGCTCCTCCACCGGCACCGCAAGGGTCCGGGCGATAACGGCGGCCTGGCGTGCCCGTTCGTTGCGGGAGACCTTGTCGCATTTATTCACCACCAGGACCACGGGAATATTATAGGTGCTGAGCCATTGGCGCATGAGCTGGTCTTCGCGGCTCGGGACTCGCCGTACGTCGAGGATCAGAACTACACAGCGGAGGCTTTCCCGCTTGGCCAGATATGTTTCGATCATCGGGCCCCATTCTTTTTTCACGGCCAGGGGGACGCTCGCAAAACCGTATCCTGGCAGGTCCGTAAGAACAAACTCTCTGTTAACAAGGAAAAAATTGATGAGCTGGGTGCGACCCGGTGTTCTGCTGGTGCGGACCAGACTCTTTCTGTTAAGCAGAGTGTTGATCAACGATGACTTGCCTACATTGGAGCGTCCGGCAAATGCCACTTCCGGCAGATCGCTTTCAGGGTAGTGGGCGGGAGTAACCGCACTTTTTATGAATTCCGTGCTTTTCAGGTCCAATCAGTACCACCATGTCAAATTTTTGCAATAGTATAAACATCGCGCAAGATACTTTCAATTCTTTATATCCATTTTCCGTTATTCTCGCCGGTTTTCATGGGATCAGGCTTTGCACAGGGATAGTGCCGCACGTATTCTGCTGTTGACAGAGGGAAGGCTTCCCCCTCATGCAAAAAAGAGACCGAGTACTTGCCGTCCGCGCTGGCAGGAGCCGGTGTGTTGGCAGGAAAATTCGTGACTAACAGCTAAAAATACGGTAGTACTATATTCATACTATACAAGCAAGGGAGCCCCTATGTCAGGAAAATATCGAAATAATTATTTAAAAAATGTCATGGCTCGCATCGATTTCAACAAAAATCTTTATCAGATCTCATCCGAGCTGCCGTCATCGGTAAAGGCAAAGCTCAAGGATCAGTTCCCCCATGTGCAGCGCAAGAGCGCCATAGCCGAACAGGTCGAGGTGAAGTGCGGGTCGGAGCCGGTGCGGAGGCATGTGAAAGAAAACCACTGGTTTTTTCAGGGGAAAAATGGGGACAGGGCGCTTTGTATCGCCCCCAGTTTCATGTGGCTGGATTTCAAGAAGTATACCGACTACGATGACCTGAGAGAGACATTCCTTACCATTTCCGATGCACTGCTTACGGCCTTTCCCGAAGTCGGAGATCTTGGCGTCAACCGTTTCGGACTTCGCTATTTTAACAATATCGAGCTGACGGAATCTACCTTGACCGACTGGACCGCATACCTGAATCCGGACCTGATCTCAATTTTTTCGATGGTTGACGACAAGTCTGCCATTGCCCGCGCGTTTAATAATCTGGAGCTGAACTATGGTGACTTGAAGCTGACATTCCTCTACGGGATGTACAACTTCGATTATCCGGAGCCGATCCGCCAGAAGTCATTCACCCTCGATTTCGATGGCTATATTGCCCGCCAGCAGACCAAAGAAGAGATTGCGGGATCTCTGGATGACCTGCACGAAAAGATATCAGGGTATTTTGAAAAGAGTATCACCGACAAGTTCCGTGAGATGATGAACAGGTAACGTACGGTACAAAAACATGGTGAAGATCCGTCAGTTGTGCGCCAACTACATGGCTTTCCCCCATGACGTTCTTCCGTGCCCTTGCGAAGTTTAGCGTCCCCGGGTCACGACCGTTCAAGGTTGTAACCCGGGGCGACCACCCCTCTATTCGTTCAGTTCACTCCCAAAAGAGCAAAATATTCTTTCCTGGTGGCAGCAAAACCCTTTTGCAGCTCATCCGCCGCCAGTTCTACCGCCTTTTCATGGTAACAGTCGGGGATGTTGTACAGAATCACGGTATGCAGCGCCTTCACCAGCTGTGAAATAATCAACGGCCAATCGTGCATATTCACACCATGCTTCATCATGGCAGCAACGATATCATTCACCATATCCCTTGAATATGCCGGTTCTTCGACTGTACCTCGATTCGAAATGAGTTCGGTAAGATAGAGGATGAAGCTGACGTCAATATTATTCGGCTCGAGGTTTCCGTCTTTCAGTGCGTTAAGGATTTCCGCAGATTTTTGCGAAGCTTGCGCCTGAGTGATTTTTCCACTCATATTTTCTCTCCCCCAGGTATCGTGTATTCTGGCGTCTGTTCCTGTCGGACTCAGATCATGAAAATGTAGTGCATTTAAGCCAGTGGAGAGTAACGAATGAAAGCAATGAAGTCAATCCTTTCCTGTTTCTTGCGACGTTTAGTTGCTCATCCGGCCTGACGGCTCGCACTACCTGTCGGGGCTGGACGCAGGCACTTATCGGCCCGCCTTGCCCGCAAGGGAGAGAATGTCGGACATCGCCGGTTTCCAGACGCCATTATCCTGCTTCATACGGAAAGAGCGTGTGCTGTACTCCGTATCACCAAATCTGCTTTCCAAGCCGATGCGTGCATGAAGGGTAGCCTTCTTTCCCGGGCCCTTGCTGACGCTAACTTCCTGCAGTTTTTCCCAGCAGCAGGCCGGTTTACGAGCCGCAGCGGTTATCCGTCGAATGAATGCCTCCCGGGAACGACTGCCGTCAGCGTAGGTCCTTTCATACAGTTCTTCATAGCGGCCGTCGCGCCAAAGGTCGAGGGTTGTCTCGAAATTCCTTTGAATCTCCAGCTCAGCCAGGTGTTCATCAGTGTCAGAGGATGCCCCGGTTGTTTTTGGGATGAAACAGAGAATCGTGCCACAGAGAATGCAGAGCAGGGCAAAGCGCATGCAGTACCTCCCGTTTGGCCTGGAACCGTCAGATCCCCCGTCAGCAGCAAGATGTGATGTGCCAGTGCTATTGGTGAAATGATATTAAATTTTTCACATCATACTGAAAAAAATCATCTTGAGCAAGGGGAATGTCGCTGCTCTCTCCTGCCCTTTCCCCGGGGGGCGGGCAGGAGAGGAAGGGCAGGAAATCAGAGGGTTCTGTCCGCCACCTCGGCGAAAAGTTTCAACTTTTCCATCATTTTCAAGAATTTTGAAGGTTTCAGGGACTGGGGGCCGTCGGAGGATGCGTGCTCGGGATCGGAATGCACCTCGATCATCAGACCGTCGGCACCGGCAGCCACGGCAGCAAAGGCCATTGCCGCGACGTAATGGTAGTTCCCCGTTCCGTGGGACGGGTCTACGACGATCGGCAGGTGAGTCTTTTCTCTGAGAACCGGGATGGCGGACAGGTCGAGGGTATTGCGCGTTGCGGTTTCAAAGGTGCGGATGCCCCTCTCGCAGAGGATCACCGATTGGTTACCCTCGCTCATGATGTATTCGGCGCTCATGAGGAATTCCTGGATGGTCATGGACATGCCGCGTTTCAGAAGAACCGGCTTGCGAATCTGGCCGACTCTTTTCAGCAGGGCGAAGTTCTGGGCATTGCGGGCCCCGATCTGCAGCATATCGGCATACTCGGCTACCAGTTCCACGGTCTCCGGGTTGATTACCTCGGTAACAAAGGGGAGACCGCTTGCTTCCCGGGCCTTGGCAAGAAGTTTCAGGCCCTCCTCTTCGAGACCCTGAAACGAATAGGGTGAGGTGCGCGGTTTAAAGGCCCCGCCCCGTAGCATCTGCGCTCCGGCGTCTCGGACGGCCAAGGCGGTCTCGATGATCTGCTCTTCCCCTTCCACGGAACAAGGGCCGGCCATGACGATAATTTCCTTGCCGCCAATGGCCACAGTATCCGAGACCCGGATGATGCTCCGTTCTCTTTTTACCTCTTTTGATGCCAGCTTGTAGGGCTGGAGGATCGGAAGGACACTTTCCACGCCATGCATCGATTCCACAGATTGGAGAATAAGCTTGCCTCGTTCGTCGCCCACGGCACCGATGACGTCTCTGGTGGTTCCGTGGATCACATGGGGTTTGTAGCCCAGTTCCCTGATCCGTTTCAGCACCTCATCCTTGTCTTTTTTTGCAGCTCCTGCCTTCATGACGATAATCATCTCTTCCTTTCTCCTTGTCCCCGGAAACGGAAAGGGCCGGAGGATTTTCCCCCCGGCCCTTTTTTGGCTGGTGCTTGTTTCAGATAATGAAAAAGCCGGGGGTGCTTTGCAGTCCACCCTCGGTTTCCGGTCTTGAATTTTCTTTCTGCTACGCTTGACTCAGACCTTTACGCCGGGTGGACGGTCGAAAAAAGAAACCGCACCAAAAAGAAAAGGCGAAAAAGGTAGAGTAGCCATTGAGAATCATGGTGGTATTGTTGCCAGGGAAGGGCTCAGCTGTCAAGAGAAAAATTGGGGGTCACTATTCCGGGTAGCGCTCAGCAAGATAGGGGGAGAGGTTTTCGAGGGCACGCTCGACTGCCTCCCGGTTGTGAGCTTCGATGGTCCAGGCTGCCTCGGGTGCATATCGGGCCATCAGTTTGAAAAACAGAGAGAAGTCGATGCCTGCCTCGCCCAACGGGCTATGGTCGTCAGCCATACCGTGATTGTCGTGAATATGGGCTTCTGCGATAAAGCGGCCCAGTTCTTCGAACCATTCTTCCATGCTGAGTTTTGAAAAAAGGTTCCAGTGACCCACATCGAAACAGTGGCGGAAAAAGGGAGAATCGAAAGCCTCCAAGAGCGCCTTGAGGGTGGAGGTCTCTTCTTCAAAAATATTTTCTACGGCCACGGTACAGCCGATCCTTGCTGCGCTTTCCACAACGGGTTGGAAGGTTTCGATGCTGTTTTTCAGCCAGCGGTTCCTGCTTCCCCCGAAACGCCAGCGGTCATAACCCGGATGGAAAACCACCACTGATGGCCTCAACACAGCCGCTGCCTCCATTACCTGGTGGAAACGCAGTCGGGTTGCCTCCAGTACCAGTCTGTCCAGGGCGCCGGGGCTCAGGTCTATGAAAGGGGCGTGGATGGTTGTGCGAATTCCGTTATCGCTAAGGATGCGGGAAATTTCCCGCAGTCTCTGCACGTCCAGAGTATCGAGGGACGCTCCGGTGAAAGCAATCTCGGGATTAACTCCTCTTTCCAGAATGAAGTCGAGATGCTCCTCGATCAGGGCGTAGGGTGCGTGAACAAAAATCAGCTTAGCTTTCATGGGGTTTTTTCTTGTGCTTTTTGATGACGTCGGCAGCGCAGCTGCTGCATTGCACCAGGTATTCCAGTTTGCTGATCGCGGCCGGTTGACCAAGAATGATCAAGGTATCCCGTTCTCCAAAGTGAGTGTGCGATTCAGGGTTGAAAACCATGCTGCCGTTTTGCTTCTTGATGCCGACGATCATGACCCCGGTCTCCTTGCGGAATCCCGAACTGACCAGATTTTCGCCGATAAAAGCGGATCCGGGAGGGATGATAATTTCTTCCATCTGCAGTTCCATGTGCTCACGGCCGGTGGCAATCTCGATGAAGTCCACCACATTGGGTCGCAGAATTGCCTGGGCCATGCGGTTTCCGCCGATCAGGTACGGAGAAATAACCTTACTGGCGCCGGCCCGTTTCAGTTTGAGGTCCGAGCCCTCGTCGCCTGAGCGGGCAAGAATGAAGAGGTCGGTATTCAGTCCCCGCGCTGAGAGGGTAATATAAACATTTTCCGTGTCGGAGGCGACCACCGAAATAAGCCCCTTGGCTCTTTTGATCCCGGCCTTCAGCAGCGCTTCATCATCGGTCGCATCACCACGCAGATAAAGATAATTATCCTCTTCCAGTTTTTCGATTATCTCGGGGTTCTTTTCCACCACCACAAAGGGCAGCGGCTTGGCGGAAAATTCCCGGCAAATGAGTGCACCCATCCTGCCGAAACCGCAAACAATGTAATGGTCCCGTAGGGCTTCGATCTTCATCTCCATCTTTTTCCTCCCGAAGACGCGCTGGAACTGTCCTTCGAACATGATCTGGGCGAGACTCCCGACAATATAGCCGAGCACGCTGACACCCAGGACAATGAGCAGCATGGTAAAGATTTTTCCGGAGTCACTGAGGGTATGGACCTCTTTGAAGCCGACGGTCGCCAGGGTGATGACCGTCATATACAGAGAATCGAGGAAATTCCACCCTTCTATCCCCATATACCCGAGAATTCCGATCGAGATGAGAAGACCGAGCACGATCATGGAGACTTTCAGATGTCGAACCGGATCCATCGTTCACTCCTTTGCTGAAAAGGGTATCTTTGAACCGGAGAAAAAGCAAGGGGAGAAAAGCTGCCTTCCGATCATTTGCTGAAACTTTTTCATTGACCGCTAAAAGGGCCTGAGTTTATTATTGAAAATTCTGAAAAATCAGGAATCGAAGCGGATTTGGTTCCAGGTTTTGAGTTTCAGGTCTGTAGTCTGTACCAAAAACTAAAAACCAAAAATTAATAACCTGTTTGTAAGGGGTAGAGACATGCGGGTGACAGCCCTTATTCCAGCAGCCGGCATGGGAAAGCGGATGGCTGCAGGGATGAATAAACAGTACCTGCAGCTCGGTGATCGGCCGATTCTGGCGCATACCATCGCTGTTTTCGAGTCTGCTCCCTTTGTGGACGATATCTACCTGATCATCCCGGAAGATGAAATACCCTACTGCCGGGAGAAGGTGGTGGAGCGTTTCGGTTTCGCCAAGGTTCGCCGGATCGTGGCCGGTGGCAGCGAGCGCCAGCATTCCGTCTTGAACGGCTTGCGCTCCATGGAGCAGTCGGGCTCAGACGACCCGGTGATTATCCATGACGGGGTACGCCCCTTTATTCCCCTCACCGTTATCAAAAGCTCCGTGGAGACGGCACTGATCCATGATGGCGCACTGGTGGCGGTACCGGTCAAGGATACGGTAAAGGTTGTCAAGGATGGTGTGGTTGTCGAGACACCTCCCCGTGAGACCCTCTGGTTGGCCCAGACGCCCCAGACTTTCCGCTACGGCGTCATCCGCGCGGCCTACGAGCAGGCTGCCGCCGAATGCTGGCTCGGTACTGACGATGCCTCCCTGGTGGAGCGACTCGGAAAAAAGGTCCGAATTGTGCCGGGTGTCTATGGGAATTTCAAGATAACTACGCAGGAGGATCTGCTCCTGGCGGAGGCTTTTTTGAAAAAGGGGGGGTAGCGTGAATCATTCGTAGGGGCAACCCCCCGTGGTTGCCCTTGATTTGGGCAGGCACACTCCTGTGCGCTGAAGCGCTACGGCGCGCAAGAGCAGGGGCCTGCCCTTACAACCCCAACCCCAGGTTTTTGAAAACGAAAGGATCTGCAATGCGAATCGGTCACGGCTATGATGTCCACCAACTGGTGGCGGAACGAAAACTTATCCTCGGCGGGGTGGAGATTCCCTATGAAAAGGGGCTGCTGGGCCATTCCGATGCCGACGTGCTGCTCCACGCCATCTCCGACGCCATCCTTGGTGCCATCGGCGAGGGCGACATCGGCAAGCATTTTCCCGATTCCGATCCTGCCTACAAGGGCGCCTGCAGCGTTACGCTGCTCCGGCATGTCATGTCCCTTGCGGATGCCAAGGGCTACCGGATCGGGAATGTGGATGCCACGATCGTGGCCCAGCGACCGAAACTGGCGCCCTACATTCCGGAAATGAGAGTAATTATCGCCGATGCGCTCGGCTGTGAGCAGAGCAGGGTCAACGTGAAGGCCACCACCACCGAGCAACTCGGTTTTGCCGGGCGCGGAGAGGGGATCGCCAGCTATTCCGTTGCGCTCCTTGAAGAGAAATTCTGAATCTATCGACATAGAGGAAACCACATGACCACACCGACAAACGACAGCGAAAAAGGGCTGGAAACGCTCGCGGTCGATTCTGCCGCTCCCACGAACTTTATCCGCAACATCATCGATGAAGATCTTCGCACCGGGAAGCACGATACCATCGTAACCCGTTTTCCGCCGGAGCCGAACGGCTATCTCCATATCGGCCACGCCAAGTCCATCTGCCTCAATTTCGGACTGGCCCGCGATTATTCCGGGCGCTGCCACCTGCGGCTCGACGATACCAACCCCACCAAGGAAGATGTGGAATACATCGAAACCATCAAGGACAGTGTCCGTTGGCTCGGCTTCGATTGGGGTGAACATCTTTACCATGCTTCGGA
>RPRC01000227.1 GCA_003857395.1 Geobacter sp. | reverse complement strand
ATAACCTGTTGATTTTATTCGGCTATCTTGCCACAAAACTATCACCATGTAAAGCAAAATAAACAAGATTACTCAATCATTTTAACATGTTAGATCGGTTTGTCGCTTTTGCGAAACCATCAAAATTGAGTGTTTTTGCCGCCCCAATTATAAGTGCGCTATTTGACATACCTTGCCTCCTATTAAGTATCGGTAATATCGATTTCCGGCCAACGGGGTGCCCGGTTCACCCGCATCGCCCGGTTTCTCAGGGCGGGGCGGTGTGCAACCGGCTGGTTATGCTTTTTCTATCTGTTAAAAGTATCAATTGGCGTCTCATCTTTCGCGAATAGTCTTATAAATAGGATTCTAGGTATGCTAAGTATCCCACATCCGATTAAGGCTATTCCTGTGACAAACGACTTCATAAGGAGTCTGTTTTTATGCCATGCATTCACATTCATTTTTAACAACTGGCTTAAAGTGGCGTCAGACATCAACGACTCTAGGAATAGGCTCAGCCCGGCTACCAGCAGTCCTATTGCGATTGCAGATAAGCATCCCTTGAAAGTATCCGTCCAATGCAAATAATACCAATCGGCAAAAAGAACAGCACCAAGGAGCCAACAACCGGCAATTACTCCGGCAACACCACCGTTGCTTAGATTAGATAGGTGTAAGCACAACACAAATGGGAAAATGAAAATAAAACCCAAGAATAAAATGTTGATGAAATGTGCAATTGGCGAATATTTCATTTTTTTACTCGCATAACGGCTTGAGGGTCTGCTGTGTAGCGAAGCGAAAACAGCAGCACCCGAGTGTTGGGCTATCGTTTTAGCCCACTGCTCAGTACGCGTCGGGATAGTGTGACTGAAGAGTTCTTTAAGATTTCCTCACACTCGTCAGTACAGCTATTCAACAGGATTTCGACTTCAGCAGAAACAGCATCCAAGTATTCAGTGATAGCGCTAGAAGTGACAATTGGTATGATTGTATGTGTTGTCCCGAGAAGTGGGTTTCTCCAAAGCAATGTCCCGTGCTTTATTTCCTCAAGTTTTTTGTCTCCGTCATCATTTATGAAATATTCAAACAACCGTCCTCCAACACACACAATAGGAAAAACAAGGTGGAATGTTTTAGATACTGGCTTTGCCACTTTAGCGATGGCTGCTTTTGCCGCGCCATTTATTGCTGCGAAAGTTACATCTGCTCCCGACGTAAACCCTTGTGTAATCCCGTAAGCTGGGCGTTTGCCAATGTTGAATAATAGAAAATCTTTTACATCCTCGCGATCAGTTAGCTTGAGTAGCAACTTTTTGCCACTTTCTGAAGAAGCGCGTTGCATAACTCGGGAGTAATTATTGATTCTGGATTTATTTGAAGTAAAAAGAACCCATGGCTTATCGTAGGATGATTTGCACTCTACTGCGAAACTTATCCTAAACTTGAAGTTTTCGCTGTCCGCATCTTTGAAGGCTATTAGATCAATTTCTCGCTTATCGCCAGTCTCCGGGTCGTCATAATAGTCCGACTGAAAAACCCTGAATCCATGGTTTTGAAAAGCTAGTGCAACTTCCATTTCATGCGGATAGCCTTGTTTCTCAAGCCACTCTATTAGTTTGTCTTGAAGCTGTTTGTTTTCTGGCATTCTAAATCCTTTGCTCAACGGTTCGGGAGAACACCGGCGGTTTTAGGCCGGTGCTTCTGCCTGGTTGGAAACTTCGTATTTTCAGTTTGTAAGTGCTGTTTCTGTCAGATGTGTGGCCTGACATTTACTGACTCTCGATTGCCACTGACACCTTGCTTGCGATAATTTGAATCGCAGAGTCTTTATTGTCCGGATCAGTTTCTAACAGCAATCTTGCTTCAAGCAAGTCCCATGTTCCTGAGAAGTCTTGTATACCGATATTTAGCTGTGCCGCTATCGGACATATTTCTCCGGCATGAACCTCGTGGCGATTTTGAACTTCTATTTGACAGGATTGTAAGAATAATTGTGGATATTTAGTCCGTGTTCCAAGGCTCTCAACAGGAAGATCGTATAGAATGGCACATACAGTTACATGTGGATCACCAGTCAATGGTAGTATCTCACGCAAATAATTCGTAACTTGCTCTTTAGGGATACCCAAGATATCCAGAACACCGGCTATAACTGCACGTTGTGCAAGCCGTGTCTGCGGATGGATATCATTCAAAATTGTGGTGAAGTTTGCGCGCGCGTGTACAATGTCGAGACGTTTTCCTCGTACCTTCTTGGCCATAGCCTGAGTTTCTTGGAGAAGTTCAGTAAAAATATAGTCAATGCCAGAAGCGTTATCCGGTTCTTTGATTTCTTCGTTGCAACTCCGGCATGATAAATCCTTTTTACACTTTGGGCACTTCCTTTGATACGTGGTCGGTTGAGCATATTTTCGTCGTATAAGAGGGTTTATGGTTTCCAACGCCACCCAAGCATCTTCAAACCGATCAATAGGCTCTTGTTCAATGTAGCTGCTTCGGAGATAGTGAAGCACGCGATCAATCCTATTTGCACTCTTTGGACAGTCTTGCCGTAACTCATCAAGGCGATCATAGAATTTTTTGTACAAATCAGAATCAAGTGTTCTACGAGGCTGATGCAGGGCAGGCACATTGTATAGGACCTGAGCTAATTCGCGATGAGAATATGCTTTTTCGATATCTATTGAAAACTGTGGAACTGGGTACTCTATTGCTACTCTATGGATAGTGGATATTTGATCAGTGACATGTCTCACATATGAAACTGCCTTATTTATCGACTCCCAAATGTGCTTTGCACTGACCTCAACTGTATATATTAGCCCTGCATGTTTTGGGGAGGCATCACCCGCATTTTTATGCAAGTCATCCCTTATAAGCATGTGGTATTCAGGATTTTTCCAGCTCCGTTTAATTCCGGCCTTTAAGGAAGACCTGCTTGTGAGAATAACTCGATACCTTTTAAGCGCCATTCATCAATTCTCCCGGGGGTATTATTCTTTCTATTGGAGCGAATAACGGTCGGGCGGTGAGCGGGTTCACTGCTCCACCGGCCTTGTTGGAATCTCGTCTTCAAATATTTAAAAAACAATAGGTTATGCGTGCCTAGTCAACAAATCACCTACGTCCCCCTAGACTCTAGACTCCAACAAATCACCTACGTCCCCCTAGACTCTCCCCAGGTCGAGTTGCGAGGAAGCCGCATGTGTATCAGAGCAACCCGATTTCCGTCTCTGTCCTGTCGTTGCTCTACTGCATATGGCTGAAACCCCAGCTTCGGATACAATAACAGGCCGACAGTGTTGTGATTGAAACAGGAAACCGCCACCTCGGCAGCCCGATGTTTTGAGAATGCGATATCAATCATCTGTTCGATCAGATAGCGTCCCACACCGCTCCCACGGTTGGCGGGAGAAACGATGACATTCCCAATGGAGCAACCACCAGTACCCCAGCGATAAAAATTGGCGAACCCAACAACTTCGCCGCTATGCTCCACCACCGTTGAATTCGAGCGCGATGAAACTGCGGTGCGCAACTGTGACGGAGTGAGTGGATATGTGGCCTTTGGGTACAGGAAAAACAACTCGTCCTCGTTTTGTGGAAAACCACAGATAATCCGAAGGTCTTTATCTTCAACTGGTCTGTGTGTCAGAGGCATGATCATGTCGTTACCAACCTAATCGTGGGTATATTGTATTCCTGCTACGCCTGCTTCCTTCTTCGCTATGATCGCGGCACTTGGTTAGTCTTCCACCTGTCCCGCCACCGACGCCACGAAACGCCACCACTCCAGCCTTTTCTGGCTTTTTAGTTTTTTCTGCCTTTGGCCAACGTTGCAAATAAGCCGCGCCGTTTATTGGCATCGACTACATTTGTTAGCATGTCTAAATTTTTCTTACAGTTCTCAAGCAATTCATACAGCCGAACGAAAAAAGTATTTCGTATCTTTTCAATATGCAAAGCTTCCTTGAAATCAATTATTGCCGTGTCTTTGCGCTTGAACCTGTCCGGCTCCACTTGCAAGGCATAAGAATTGATCTGCCTTTCCCAGAACCATTCCGCACAACAAAACTGGATATTATTTTGATCGATAGCCGGGATTTCCTTTAATGCCTCAAACAGCCATCTTCCCGAAGCACTATTCTCAATGCAGAATGCAACGTAGGCGATCCTGTATTCCACTTCAGTAACGGTTTTTTCTGTCGGCAATGGATCAAGGTTATGATCATCATTTTGACCATTGTAAACAAAGTGGCCATAACAGCTTTGCAGAGTAAAACAATATGGCAATTTGTTAAACCCGTTGATCAGACCTACAATAGGCATGTCAATCATGTCATCATTGATATCGCATAAAGTTTTCTGTTTTTGCGCTTGATATTGAAGGTTTTCCGCTAAGTTTTTCAAGTCAGTGAGTGTTTCCAATTATCATGTCCCCCTTGAGCTGACATACTATTTTTCTACGGCCAACGATGTAATTGACCGGTTAGAGAAGCATCTAATATTATATGCTGGCATATAATATTAGATGCTTTCATGCTCTTCTGTTCTTCATCTCAGCATCCAATATTATATGCTTTTCCAGTTCCGTTCCTTTGATTTTCCCGAAGGGAATGTACCATAACTTTACATCTGGGTCCCATCTCCCACCCATCGTTTTGGCCAATCTTTTCATTGCAGTTTCGGCATACGTAATCCGCATACTTGCGCTTTCTCTTGCGGCGCTCTCCGAGGCTCTTCTGGTCCGACCCAAATGATGGATTTTCGCGTATGGACTCCAACTCATACTTGATATACTCCGCGCATGCCTGTGAACGTTCGGTGAATACCTGCTCGTGTGATCTGCCGGCACCCGATGAATAGTGCCCTATGGAGATGCGACTGTCGTCAAAATACCAACCGTCACAACGCTGGTCCGCTGAATACCCTGCCCAAACGTCAATCAAATGCGGATGCGCCCGCAAGTGCTGCTGAATTACGGAAACTGTGATGGCATCACGAAGGGTTTCGTATCAAGACTCCTCCAACAAATATACGACAGAAACATCGCCTCGCCTGTGGAAGTCGGCGGGAATGGAGCACACTTTCTCGACTACATCTTCAACTGTTAGTGCGGTGGACATGTGACTCCTAACCACTGATTGATGATCCCCTGCTCAACTGCCAATTTTTAACAAAATCCAACAATTGCCATAACCACCTAATATATATGGCATATCCCACTAGCTAAGTATTCCAAATTGGCAGATGAACGTGTAACAACCAATATTCCATTTCGACACTTTTCCATTTCCGACGCCTGCCAAAATATACTCCTGCTCATGATTGATGTCAAAAGAGATTTCCGTAACATGTCTTCCAAACTTCATCTTCATGAGCCAGCATGTCCCGGCGTCTCCGCATACAAAAAGAGGCCACTTTTCAAAACAAAAAGTGGCCTCTTCTCTACAACAAATATATGGAAGGCTCTGGGGTTAGACTTTCTATCATTTCTTAACAGAAAACTATAGCGCTTCATTCTTCCCTACAGAAACACCCGATAATCACAGTTCAACGCCTTGGCCAGCTTCCTGGCGGTTTCTTTGCCGATCGGCCGTTTTCCATGCTCCATTTCGCTTATATGACGGCGAGGAATGCCGGTCATTTCGGAAAGCTGCACCTGAGTTAGCTCTTCCTTAACGCGTGAACCACGGAGAATTGACGATGGGATAGTATCATCCGGCCGCAATTCATTGAATACTTCACGCCATGGACGTGGTTCACCCTGTTTTTCAGCTTCAATGCTCGTTATAAAGCGCTTGATCCTTTCGGCATTGGATCGATGCACACGCAGACGAATTGTTACCATTTCATCAGTAGGGCGCTTTTTCGTGCGTTCCAACATAGATTACCTCCACTTTTACCGTTTCCCTGTCCTCACTCCAGACTGCCACATACGTCGGTTTTCCCTTTTTCAGATGGCAGTGATGGCGACCATCGGTTAACTTTGAATAGTTCGGCCAGTTACCGCGTACGGGGCCGGAAATTTCAATATCGGCAAGAAGCCGCTCAAGAATGTCCAGAATCTTCTCCGGCAATTTCGGCAACTGCTTTTGCACCACCCTATGTAGCGTTACCGTCCATTTCATAATGTACCTTTTTTTAGTACAGTGTCAACAGATTTGTCTGTCCTTTTTCAACCTCTTTGCATGGAGATAAAATCCGTCCAACTATCGGAAACGAAAAAAGCCACTCCATCAGCTCATAGCTGATACTACGGCTTTCTATAGTCAGAAAATGCCAAGGAAACCATCGATTCCATCCAGTATAACAATAAGTTTCAATGAATTTGCTCTAAGGTATACCCGGACCGCCGGCAAGTCAAGTAGGCAATTGACGAGGAACGGAAGTCGAAAACTATACCACTGCGCTCCAGTCAGGATAGTGAAGGAGCCAAAGAGCCCGCTGGACTTATAACAGGAAGAAACATACAAAAGAGGCCACTTTTCAACCGAAAAGTGGCCTCTTCCCAACTACCAATACTGATCAACGCAACAATCGGGCAAACACCCTCCCGGCTACAGCTTCCTCTTGTCAATCACCCTCACCGCCTTACCCTCATGTCGCGGCAGACTGGCAGGCTCCACCAGTTTGACCGTGGCCCCAACCCCGAGTGCCGAGTGGATCTTTTTCTCCACCATCTCCACAAAACCCTTCTGTTTTTTCATCTCATCAAAGAAAATATTCTCGGTAACCTCGATGTGCACTTCAAGAATATCCATCTCCCCTTCCCGCTCAACCACAATCTGGTAATGCGGTTCACACCCTTCGACAGCAAAGAGAATCTCCTCGATCTGCGACGGGAAGACGTTGACACCTTTAATGATGAGCATGTCGTCGGAACGGCCCATGGTCTTTTTCATCCGGAGCATGGTGCGGCCACAGGCACATTTTTCGTAATCGAGACTGGTAATGTCCCGAGTCCGGTAACGGATCATCGGGAAGGCTTCCTTGGTGAGGGTGGTGAGCACAAGCTCCCCGACACTGCCCCTGGGCAGAATCTTTCCAGTGTCCGGGTCGATAATTTCCGCGATAAAGGCATCTTCGGACAGGTGCATGCCGCACTTGAATTCGCACTCACCGGCAACACCCGGTCCGATGATCTCGGAAAGGCCGTAATTGTCCGTGGCGCTGATGAACAGGCGGCTTTCAATTTCCTTGCGCATCCCTTCGGACCAAGGCTCGGCACCGAACAAACCTACCTTCAGCGACAGGGATTTCGGATCGATGCCCAACTGTTCCATGCGCGAAGCCAGGGTAATGGCATAGCTCGGCGTCGAAACCAGCACGGTTGACTTGTAGTCCTGCATGATCATGATCTGTTTCTCGGTATTCCCGGCGCCCATGGGAATCACCGAAGCACCGATGGTTTCGGAGCCGTAATGCAGCCCGAAGGCCCCGGTAAACATGCCGTAGCCGAAGGCGATCTGGACCACATCGTCGTGGGTCACACCGGCCGCGGTCATGAAACGCGCCACCAGATTCGACCAGGTATGGATATCGTTCTTCGTGTAGCCGACCACTGTCGGCTTGCCCGTAGTGCCGGAGGAAGAGTGAATACGGACAACCTCCCGCAGAGGAACGGCAAACATGCCATACGGGTAGTTCAGCCGGAGATCTTCCTTGGTGGTAAAAGGAAGCTGAGCCAGATCGTCAAGGGAGCGGATCTCCTCGGGATTGATGCCCGCTTTGTCAAATTTCTTCTTATAACAGGCAACCGACCGGTAGACGCGGTTCAGGGTTGCCTGTAATTTTTCCAGCTGCAGCTGCTCCAGGTCTTCCCGCGGCATGCATTCGTGCAAAGGATCCCAAATCTTCATAGCGTGACCTCGAAATAGTTTTACCGTTCCCAAATTTCTTTCTTTTCCCTACCGAGATAAGCCCGTTGTACTTCTTTATTTTCCAAAAGGTCTGAGGCATTTTCTTCAAGTATTACTTTACCTGTTTCCAGCACATAACCCCGATCGGCAATCTTCAGGGCGGCCTTGGCATTCTGCTCGACGAGAAGAACAGAGGTCCCCCTTTCTTCCCTGAGCGCTGTTATAACCCGGAAAATTTCCTGAACCACCAGCGGCGCCAAGCCCATGGACGGCTCATCAAGCAGCAGCAGTTTCGGTTTTGCCATCAGGGCCCGACCGATGGCGAGCATCTGTTGTTCACCACCGGAAAGAGTACCCGCCATCTGCTTTCTTCTTGTGGAAAGCTGCGGAAAAAGAGAGAACATATCTTCAATATCACTTTTAATAGCCGCCCTGCCCTCGCGGCCGCGATAGCGAAGATAAGCTCCAAGCTCGAGATTGTCCTCTACGGAGAAATCTTTAAAAACCTGCCGGCCTTCCGGAACCTGGGAAATACCCATCTCGACAATCCGGTCCGAAGAGAGGTTCCCAAGTGAGACACCTTCAAAGATCACCTCGCCATCTCTAGGCGGCGTGACCGCTGAAAGAGAATTGAGAATAGTCGTCTTGCCCGCGCCGTTCGCCCCGATCAGTGAGACGATTTCTCCGGCATTCACATGTAGCGAAACATTCTTCAGCGCGTGAACCTGGCCGTAGAAGGTATTGATATTCTTAATTTTCAGCATTATGTCACCTAAGCGGAGGATACGGTACGGAGACAAATCCGGCACAGAGTACCGGCTGCATTCTCATACCATTTGAGCCGCAGTTACGTTTGTTTTAGCCTTCTCCAAGATAGGCGGTAATAACCTTATGGTTTTCCTGAATCTCAAGCGGCGTGCCTTCGGCGAGTTTTTCCCCAAGATTGAGCACCAGAATAGAATCGCAGATGTCCATAACCAGTTCCATGTCATGTTCCACCAGGACAACGGTAACTCCGGTGCTGCGAATTCTTTGGATCAGCTGTCCGAGGTCGGCAGTCTCACGAGCATTGAGCCCTGCGGCAGGTTCGTCGAGCAGAAGGATTGCCGGCTCGAGAGCCATGGCCCGGGCAATTTCCAGCAGCCGACATTTTCCAAAGGGCAGATTATCAGCAGTCTCCGCGGCATGTTCGCTGATCCCGGTGAATTCGAGGCATTCCAGTGCCTTTTGGCGAATGCGCCGCTCTTCACGAATAGCAGTGGGCAATTTCAGGGCCGAGGCTAGAATGCCGCTACGGCTTTTGGTATGTAAACCGATCATGACATTTTCCAGGACAGTCATCCTGCCAAACAATTCAACGTTTTGAAAGGTCCGGACCATGCCTCGCCTGGCCAACCGCTCCGGCGGAAACTGGGTAATCTTCTCGTCGGCAAGAAAGACATTCCCCGAGGTCTGACGATATATTCCCGTTATGATATTGAAGAGCGTTGTCTTGCCGGCGCCGTTGGGACCGATGACGCCCTTGATCTCGCCCTTGGCAACGGCAAAGGAGACCTCGTGCAGCGCGGTAATTCCACCGAAAACCTGGGTGACATTTT
>RPRC01000226.1 GCA_003857395.1 Geobacter sp. | reverse complement strand
TGGGAACGGCAATGGAAAAAAGCGGAGCGGCCCTTTTCATAGTCAACTTCATTGTCGCCACCGTTGGCAAGTTGGGCCCCCATGCCCTGGTTTCCGCATTCTATCTTCTGACATCGCTATTGACGCAACTGATTTCAAACAATGCGACGGCTGCGCTGATGGTACCTATTGTCATCGTCACCGCGGACACTCTGGGAGTTGATGCCCGCCCATTCCTGATGGCAGTGACCTTCGCCGCATCAGCAGCGTTCATGACGCCGGTAAGCTACCAGACCAACGCCATGGTTTACAGCCTTGGCCACTATAAATACACCGATTTCCTGCGAATCGGCACCCCGCTTACCCTGCTGTTCTGGGTACTGGCGACCGTGTTTATCCCCATTTTCTGGCCTTTTTAAGAGCGGAGGAAAACCTTGGAAACATTCTGGGACGTGCTAAACAGTGTAAAATCGTTATTGTCATTCACCCTGCTGAAAATAGGATCCATGCAACTGACATTATGGACTCTGATCTATCTGGTCGTCCTAATCTTCCTGCTGTTTTACTTGTCAGGGAAGCTGAAAAACCTGGTAGCCGATAACCTGCTCGCCAGAAGGAATATCGACATCGGGGTCCGCCAGGCCATGGCCACGATCCTCCGCTATCTAATCATAGCCATTGGATTCATCATCATCCTGCAGACAGCCGGTATCGACCTGACCGCCTTGAACGTACTGGCCGGCGCGGTCGGCATAGGGGTCGGCTTCGGATTGCAAAACATCGTCAGCAATTTCATCAGCGGCCTGATCATCCTTTTTGAACGTCCCATCAAAATCGGCGACCGTATCGAAGTGGGCAACATAGAGGGAGATGTGATCCAGATCAAGGGGCGCAGCACAACGGTCGTAACAAACGACAATATCGCCATAATTATCCCCAACTCCAGCTTCATTACGCAAAATGTCGTAAATTGGAGCCACACCGGAAAAATGGTGCGCTTCAAAGTCCCGATCGGCGTCTCGTTCGACAGCGATGTGCGCCTGGTGGAGAAACTGCTCCTGGAAGCCGGCGACGAAACCCCCGACGTCCTGAAAGATCCCCGCCCAGGGGTACGGTTCATGGAGTTCGGCGAGAGCGCCCTTCTATTCGAACTACGGGTCTGGAGCACTTCTCTCGTGCAGAAGAAAGGTCTGCTCATCAGTTCCCTCAACTTCATCATTATCGAGAAGTTCCGCAAACACGGCATCGTGATGCCGTTTCCCCAAAGGGACCTGCATATCCGAAGCAGTCCTGTCGAAGTGAAACTGGGTGTCGAAGAACAGGACAGATGACCTTGGAGGAGAACAAGGCGATCAACTCTTTGAGAGAGGAAGCGGAAGCAATAGAACACAAATTGGGGGTTCCGGTTGGACACGAGATAAAGAAGAGGGCAGGTTTTTCCCTGCCCTCACTCCCATCACAACGGATCAGGCGAGAAAAACATTATAGGCAAACAAGAGAGCGCAGGTGCTTTGGTGACTAACTCACCGTAAAATCACCCAATCGCCTGCATGCTCTGGTAATAGGGATCATTCGTATAATTTCTCTGACCTTGAGAACCTCTATGCCGTATTCTTCGCTACCAACCTTGAAGCTTACCAGCTGAAACAGTTCTCTCGGTTACTTTTCTGACCTATTTGCTGCCAGTGCTTTGGCCATGACTTACGCCGTTAGACTTTACCTGTTCTCAAAACTTGAAGTTCGAGACCAGATTTTGCAGATCTAAAGCCTGCCCAGACAATTGAGCCGCTGCGGCTGCGGTTTCTTCAGCCCCGCTGGCAGTTTGATGAACTACGTCGGTGATCTGGTGGACGTTCGTAGTTACCTCGCTGGTAGTGGCGGTCTGCTGTTCGGCTGCGGTAGCTATTTGGCTTACCTGCATGGATACTTCGTTAATACGCTGCAAAATTTCATCAAGAGCCTGACCAGATTTTTGTGACGATACGGCACCTTTTTCCACTTCATTGACGCCCTCTTCCATGGCGCTTACGGCATCCTTCGTTTCCTTCTGGATAGCTTTGATCATTTCGCCAATCTCTCGGGTTGCTTTTGTGGTGCGTTCAGCCAAAGCTCGTACTTCGTCGGCAACAACAGCAAACCCCCGTCCTTGGTCCCCAGCACGAGCAGCTTCAATTGCCGCATTCAATGCCAGAAGGTTGGTTTGGTCAGCGATGTCCTCAATTGTTCCTACGATATCACCAATCTGTTCAGAGCGTGCGCCTAAAGCCTCAATGGTAGTCGCTGTCTGACGTACACGCTCAGCAATTACTGACATACCGGTAATTGTCTCTTGAACAACTTTTGCGCCGGCATTGGCTGAATCTGCGGACTGATTTGAAGCATCTGCCGCCATAGTGCAGTTTCGAGCAATATCGTTAGACGTAGCCGCCATCTCCTCGCTGGCTGTTGCCACTGTACCGGCCTGGGCGGCAACTTCTTCAGCCGCAGTAGCTATCTGCTGAGATGTGGCTTGAAGTTGATTAGAGGCTGAGGCGATGCCGGCTGAGATATCGACAGTTTTAGAGATCATGTCCCGAAGATTTTGAACCATCTCTTTCATGGCCCATAAAACTGAACCCTGCCTATTATCTGACACATTGACCGCAATGGAAATATCGCCGGCAGCAACAGCCTGAGCAATTTCAGAAACATAACGCGGTTCGCCGCCAAGCTCTTTAAGCAATCCTCTTGTAATGAAGAGGCCAATAAATATCGCAAGTATAGCGCCGAAAATTGCTATTCCAGTTACCAGAAGTGATGATGCCTTGGCAAGAGACGTGTTGTCATCTGCAGTTTGCTTGGCAAATCCTATCTTTGATTTTTCCATTTCATCTAGTGTGTTCTGTACGCCTCTGCGGGCGGCATCCATCTCGCCGTTCCACAGCGCAAGTGCCTGGTCTTTCTTGCCGGCAAGCAACAGATCCTGATATTTTTTCCCGACACCATTGAAATTCTTAAAGCTGTCCACAAACTCTTGATGTTTCATCCTTCCCTCATCGGTGAAAAGGGTCGAAGCATATGATCTCGAGAGATTCATAATTTCAGCATCTCTTTCAGTGACACGCTTTTTTTGATCACTTACTTTTTCTGGTGTTTCAGCTACATACATTTCCAAGAGATTAGATCGCATACGCTGAAACGCTGTGGAGACTTGACCAATTTCAGTTAATGGTATCGTCATCTGTGCGTATAACTTTGTGTCAGCATCATCGATCTGTTGCATTTTAATGATGCCGATCAAACCGATCAAACCAGCGATCAAAGATACGAGGATAAAACTGGTAACCAGTTTCGTGCCAATTTTAAGACTGTTAAACCACTGCATTGTATTCCCCCTTTTTCCGAGTATTTGCTTTGATTTGAATCTTTGCCATATTTTTAAATCGTTATAATTACAGTAAAATTTTGCAACTGAGTACTTTATCGGTGCATCGTTACATTACTTGAATTATTTCGGGCCCATCCCCCCGAATAATGCAGAAATGACCTAATCTGTTGCACGGCCTTGGTAGTTTCCTCTAAACAGCTGGAGCTACCGATAAATATCAACGAATTTCGAATCATGTTTTCTGATGATAAAACTGTCATCAGTATCTTGAAAAACCAAGGTCAAAGCGGGGTCTCCAAAGCTGCAATTTACTCTCTTTTTACTTTTTTGCAGGCTCGCCACCAAGCCATACGTAATTTTCTGCACCTGTCAACTGAACAATAAAAAAAAACCCGACCATCATCGTTACTCTACACGATGATAAATCGGGGGATCTCAGTGGTCAGAGAGGAGGAAGTACTGTAGTGCCTGGCTTACCAGGCCCATTAGAATCTGGCTACGCAGCCAAGCCCTGCCGAGTGGCAGGATATCATTACCGAATACTTGAAAGAGATTACATGAGCCATCAGCTACCACACCGCAAGGGCACAGATGATCACGTCAATGGCAACGACGGTTATCAGCTGTTTCATACCGCAGAGAAAAACCAGGGCCAAACCAATGAAGCCCAGGAGCAGCGTGGTCAAGGTAAAGGCCATCATCCAGCTGATGCGCAGGGCGGCAACCCATTTTGATTTCGTTTAACGAGACCTGCCAGCTTTTGAAAACCAGGCAGGTCGGATCTCTTTCTTCACCCTATTTTTCTCATGCCCTCTACGATAGGATTGCAGCCATAAAGGCGATGGAATGGCATTGGGGGTCACCCTACTGCTCTTGCTTTGCAGAGAGCAAACAAGCCTCATCGCAAGCCTTTCTTGTCACTGCTCCAAACCTTTTCCTGCCTATCTTTTTCCTCTTCGGCATGTGGGGGCCACCCCCGAACAAGAACTGCAAGGTGGCGCAATGCCTCCACTGCCAGTTTCAAAAAAATGTTCACAATGTATTTGACCAGTTCGCAAAACACCCAGAATGCAGCACCCAGAACAAGAATAAATAACGCTTTCAGGATCACGGTGCCACTCCCAAGACCACCTATTCCCTCCCATAGTATCTGTAAAAAATGCAATTTTGCCCCCTTTCCGGCATCCTAAAACACCTGGCGTTTGCATGGATAATAGCAGGTAGACCGTTCATTGCAACAGAAGACAGGAAAACCTCCCCATGGGATATATTTATCCAACAGGGAGGTTTTCCACAATTTCCTCTGAAAAAGCAAGCGTTTGACCTCTTTCTTCTCATTGGCCTTATAATCAGAAATATTCAGCCAGGCCGCTCTCGATCCGCTCAAAACGAGCCAACCTCTCCGGCGGACGTCCGGCCTCCAGATCACACCTTTCTTCAGTAGCCAATTCCTGCTCCGGTGTTTGTGGCCGCCGCTCCAGATACAGGGAACGCCCGGTTTCCAGTGTGATCTTCTCAAACGGATACCGGTAGCTGGGATTTTGCAGCAGCACAGCTTCGCTGTAGCATACCCCGGACTTTGAAAGGGTCCGGAGATAGCCCGCTTCCGTCACGACTTCTACCCCGGCACAAACCGTCAGGGCCGCTCGCCGACGGGCAGCGGCACGCTGGAAGCGCCGCTTGTAGGGAAATGAACAGTAGTTGACCGGCAGCCCAATTTTTTGTTCCAGCCCAAATCTGACACTCCGCAATGCACACAGCTCCGAAACACCTGAGCGAAAAACAACCGGGAAGAAAGATGCGGATTGTAAAGAGCTAGCACGGCTAAAAAACCAGTCGATACTGGCGCTCCTTGAAAACTCAGCCGATGCGGTCTACCTGAAGAATCTGATAACCGACCAGTATGAATACATGAGCCCTGCTATTGAGCAGATAACAGGTTTTTCCTTGTCTGAAATGGTATCGATGGACCTTTCCAAGGTCATGGAAAGAATTCATCCAGACGACCAGGCTAGCGTAAGAGCAGCTCTGAACAGGGTATCTGCAGGGAGCAAAGAAGTGCTCGAGTACCGCTTCAAGGATAAGGATGGTCGCTACCGCATGCTGTCTGATTCGATCCATACCCACTTCAATCAACAGGGAAAGCCCCTTTGCCGCAGCGGTATCGTTCGTGATGTCAGCACCCAGAAACTGCTGGAGAAATACATCTGCCAAAGCGAGGAACGTTTTCGGTTGCTTGCCGAAAGCATTGATCTGGTGTTCTGGTTCATGAATCTTGAACAGGGGAAAATGGTCTACATAAACCCTGCTTTTGAACGGATATGGGGGTTTCCTACGAGTGCAGTCTATGCGAATGCTCAGATCTGGATCGACTCAATTCATCCCGAGGATCGTGCTCGGGTGCGTCAGGAGCTTAACCAATGGTATGAGGGAATTAAAAAAGAGTACGATATCGAATATCGGATTGTCAGGACTGACGGCGGGATCCGCTGGATTTGGGATCGCGGAACCGTCATCGGGCTACAGTTCGGGAAACCGTCCCGGATCTGCGGAATTGCCACGGATATCAGTGAACGCAAGCGGGCAGAAAAAGATCTGCGCCGCGCCAATGAACGGCTGGAGTTGGCCCAATATGCAGCCGGTGCGGGCGTCTGGGACTGGGACATGGCAAGCGGCCACATCGAATGGTCTCGCGAGTTGTTCGAATTGTTCGGGCTCGATCCTGAGAAAGACCAAGCCGAATTTGAAACATGGCGTAGAGTGATGCACCCCGATGACCGTTCGATAGCATCGACACAAATCGATAACGCAGTACGTGATGGCTCAATACTTGACAGTGAATACCGTATCCTGCTGAGGGACGGGGCGGTGCGTTGGATCAACGCCCTTGGAAGGACCATGTCTGCGGACCAGTATAAACGACATCATAAGAACCCAGATCTCTCTCATTCACGGCAAGGGACTCAGCATGTAAACGGAGATCCCGGAAGAAGTGCCGGACTCTCTGACCGGCGATCAACTCCGCCTGAAGCAGGTTCTACTCAACCTGTTGGGCAATGCCGTCAAATTTACAGAAAAAGGAAGCATCGGCATTTCAGTTGCTGTCAGCGATCGCCATGACGACATCGCACGTGCTACCCTCGGCATTTATGGCACCTCATAAAGTAGCCTGTCCCCTTTCTGTCCTCTGTCTAAAACTGGCGCGTTCATTTGATGCGGGACAAGGCGAATAACCAAGTCCGGTTCTAAAAAAAGGGGGAAGCTCTATGCTTCCCCCTTATGCACTTCACATACCGATTTTATATACAAAAACAAACTGCATCCCCTGCTATTTGAATGTATTTGACCAGATATTATTCAGGGTGCCGTCATATTGTTGCCATACAGCCAAAGCTTTGCCGGTTGCATCCATAGCAACATGAGCATTACTCGCAGACCCTGAATTATCAGTTTCGATCAGCGTCGCTGTTCCCCAGAGTCCTGTTGATGCGGTGCAACTGTTTGACCAGACATTATTTCTGATGCCGTCATTCCGCAACCATATGGCCACGGCATTGCCGGAAGCATCCATGGCGATCTGTGGATTAGAAGCACTACCCGTAGTACCCGTTTCTATCAACGTCGCTGTGCCCCAGATTCCTGTTGCGGCAGTGTAGCGATTTGACCAGATATTCTCCCTGGTACCGTCGTCCTGACGCCATACGGCAACGGCATTGCCGGACGAATCCATGGCGATCTGGGGGCTATATGCACTCTCCGTATTGTCTGCCTCTATCAGCGTCGCTGTACCCCAGGATTCCATTGAACCGGTGTAGCGGTTTGACCAGATATTATTTCTTGTGCCGTCGCTTTGAGTCCACACAGCCACGGCATTGCCGGACGCATCCATAGCAACCTTGGCATTAGTTGCATCCCCACTATTGTCAGTCTCGATCAACGTCGCTGTACCCCAGTGACTTGTTGTTGTGCTGTAGTGGTTTGAGCAGATATTATATCTTGTGCCGTCGCTTTGAGCCCACACAGCCACGGCATTGCCGGAAACATCTATGGCAACGTGGGCACCATAAGCATGTCCGGTGTCATCATTCTCGATCAACTCCGCTGGACCCCAGGATCCAGTTGAGGCGTTGTAACGGTTTGACCAGATATCACTCATATTCCTGGCGAGGATAAAGTTATACCACACGACCACGGCATTACCGGATGCATCCATAGCAATCTCGGCATTAGATGCATCACCACTGTCGTCAATCTCGATCAGTGCCGCTGTTCCCCAGTGACCAGTTGAGGCGTCGTAGCGATTTGACCAGATATTCTCTCTGGTACCATCATAATGACTCCACACGGCAATTGCGTTTCCGGAAGCATCGATTGCCACCTTCGGCGCAGCTCCGTTTGTATTATAAGTCTCGATCAGTTCCGGAGTGCCCCATAGTCCAGTTGCAGCGGTGTAGCGGTTTGACCAGACATTATTGGTATTGGTGATGTCATCCTGCAACCACACGGCCACTGCATCGCCGGAAGCATTCATGGCGATCTGAGGGAAATACCCGCCGTAGGTATTATCAGCCTCAATCAAAACCGGTGTTTCCCATGCCTGCGTTGCCGGTAATGCTGACGAAGATCCGGAACCACTACATCCAGCCAGACAACCTACTGAAAGTACAAACAGTAAAACCCGGTAAATAAAGACTTTGCGCATTAGTTCTTACCTCCAAAAATATTTTTTGTAGCGGGTAGAATTGCTTCTCCAACGAATTCATTTGGACGACCATCGCCGAGGCGCAAAGCCGGATTGCCGGCGAAGAGTCCCGCTAGAGCGGTCGGTCAGGTGTCGCTTCCTTCATGGCCGGGGCATCTTGCTTTGAAGTTCTGCGACAAAGTTTTGGTCAATCTCAGCGCAACGAGGCGTTGCTTCAGCTAGCTTTTTCCAAGCTTCGGCATAATTGCCTGCATAGAAAAGCGTAATGGCAAAGTTTTGTAGGTATAGCGTGTTTTGGGGAGCCATTTCGTGAACGCGGGCGAACCAGGCAAAAGCATCATTTAATAGCGCATTGTTCCTGTTCTGAGCACCGATGATGCCAAGAGCATAGTCAGCAGTAAGATCTATGTCGCCACCAACAAGTGATTCCGCTTCAGCAAAGAGCCTCAAGGACTCATTTAGCTTCCCTGAGCCAGCTTGAATTGCTGCCATTCGCTTGCCAGAAGGCTAAGGTACATGACTGTTTGTACGGCATCAAAATCTGTCAGGCCATCCGTGGCAACAATTTCTGCAGTTTCAGCTAATTTCTGACTTAAACCGAGATTTTATTTAGCCATTTAACCCTCCGCAGTAAAAAGGTCACTACATAAGCTTCAATCCCTTGCACTATGTTTTTTGGTCCGGGCAATGAAGCTTCTTCTCAACTCGAAAATGCCCCGATGCTACCAAAGCGCCTATTACGTCGTTATCAGCTTGTTTGGTGTCAGGGGATGTTGCTCTATTCCTCAGCCAGTAATCCAATGAATTAGGCTTCGTATGGTTTGCTCGGACACATGCCTGTTGTCCTTGGATGATGTAGTCTCGGCCACTATTCTTGATGAATTGAATCAGATCATCAACCTTAAACTGACCGCCATATTTGAGCTTGATTATCATTTATCCATCCTCCAGCCCAAATCGTTATTGATGAACCCCTGCTCAACTAACCAATTCCCACAAATTAATACATGACAACTTTATTTTAAACGTAACTTATTGACAATAATAACTGGGGTTCCGCATAACATGCCAAAAAAGTAGTTGAGAGTTCAGTGATAAACATTCCATTTCGGGTTTTTCGGTTTTCAAAGCCAGACGAAATATACCGTCATTCATGAGTCAAGTCAAAGGCGTTTTTATGGTATAACTCTACGAATCACGTCGCATTCCTCCCGACATTCCTTCGCCACACACCACCTCCAGATTAATTACGACATTCGCGTCATTCAAAAGATCTGGGGTCACTCCATTCTGAAGAGGACAATGATCTAAACGCAGCGTGTGCCTGTAAGAACAGCAAAGGAAGAGAGCAGTCCGCTGGATTTATAGCACATGAAACAAAAACCCCCTGGCCGATTATCTCCCGGCCAGGGG
>RPRC01000225.1 GCA_003857395.1 Geobacter sp. | reverse complement strand
GACAGCGGAGAAGACCATCTCGGTCCTGCTCCCCGTGTCCAGGTCCCGGGCAACGGTTTTCATAACCGTCGGATAGCCGACCGCGCGGCCGTTTTCCCGCGCCGCGACGTTTTCCAGCCGCTCCACCTCTATCACGCGATACAGCCTGTCCGCTTTCTTGAAAAACTCCATTTTCACCGGCATGAAACTCTTCCTGTCCACATATGCCAGGTAGTAGGCAAACTCCACGGTGTGCAGCTGTTTCGGCACATTCTTCACAACATAGTGCGCATCCGTGGTCCGGAGCAGTTCATGCCGGTCTTCCGTGACGCTCCGGCCGGAGATGTCCTCGTACAGGAAATCGGAGCCGACAAAGCTGGTCCGCTTGTCGCTCGCGGCGATGCGTTTCACCAGGTCGAGACCGGGGAGGTAGAGCCACCGGTCGTCATCCTTTCCGGGCGCGGCATGCTTGTGGACCATGAAGACCGTCCTGCGCACATCGGGCGGCTCATGAAAAAGGACATAGTACCTCTGGTCCCGGTCACCCTCGCCATCGTCTTTGCGCAGCATGGCGAACACCCTTTTGCGCGTGCGCCCCTGCCTGTCGGTGATCACCATTTCGACCCGGCCCCTGCCGTCCACGCCCTGGTAAAGGGCCATGTGATTGGCTTTCCCGACAATTTCATCGACGCTCACCCCGCCCGGCGAACCTGCGGCAAAGGCAGAACCCGCGCAGGTCATCAGAACCGCAATTATCCATCCAGTTTTTATCTTCATTACAAACCTCCCATTCTGTAGGGACGCTGCTTGCCGCGCCCCTGAACCATTACGGCGTCATCCGTGCCTTTGCGGCCTATCATTGTTCCTGAAACGCCTCCACCACCGGCTCGGCTTCCTTTGCGGCATTCACACTTGTCCTGAAAAACCACCTCTCCGCGACGGTCAGGAGCGCGGGAAGAAACAAGAGCGTCACCAGGCCGGAGACGGACAGGATCCCGAAGAGCATCACCGCGGTTACCTTGTAGGGAATCAGGTGGGCCACCATCAGCGGCAGGAAACCGAGCGCCACCACCAGCACATTTCTGCTGATGGCCAGGGCCGGCTCGCCGAACATCACGGGCGCGGCCGCTTTCCAGGAACCCTGTTCCCGGTAGGCGCGGCGGCTCCTCTCCAGGAAGTGGACGGCGAAATCCACGGCAATGCCAAGGGATATGGCGCTCATCACCGCCACCGGCATGTCGTAATCCTTGCCGATGATCCCGGTGACCCCGTAAATGGCGGCGATGGTCACGGTCAGCGGGATCATGCACGCCCCGGCCCAGAGCACGGAACGGAACAGCACGACCATCATCAGGAAGACGATGACGAACGACCCGATGAACGAACCCAGCATCTCCCGGAACATGATGTCCTGAAAGACGAGGTTCACATAGTGGAGGCCGGCCCAGCGGCAGGAGAGCTCCACCGGTGGCGGATTGTCCTTCAGATAACTGTTTACAGCCTCCACCGCCCGCGCGGTCAGGGTACTGTCGCCCCGGGTGAACTGGGTCCACACCGTTGCGCTCATGTAATCCGGGGTCACCATATGCCACAGGTCATTGGGCCGGTGGCCCTGCTGGTACTGGAGGTAGCATTCGGAAACTGCCGACGCCTTGTCGGGAACGCGGAAGCTCTCCTTTTTCCCGTCCGTCAGTTCCTGGTTGACCTTGCGGACCACGTCGGCCACGGACGTGGTCTTGCCGACGATGCCTTCACCCTCCAGATACGACTGGAGCCCGGCCAGGTAGCGCAGTACCTCGGGACGCTTGAAGGTCTTCATGCCGTCCTTGTCAGCGCCGAGAAAGCCGTGCAGTTCCCGCAGCACATAGGCTTCTTCACCGGACGCCGCGGAAGTCCGTTCTTCCAAATACTTCATTGCCCGATCCAGAAAATACTCGCGACCGGCGGCGACGCGGGCAAAGCCGGGCATCCGTGCCCTCACGTCCGCGGCGATTCTTTCGACGAGTGCGCCGGGAGCGTCAATCCGGGAAGCAAAGCCCGACATGGCGGTCTCGATACGCTCCAGATCCCCGGGCATCGGCTTGCCGCCGCCCTCTCTCCCCTCCAGCACCAGGTAGGCGGTGTAGGTCCCTCCGAAATGCCTGTTCAGCGCCGTATCGGCCTTGCGGATCGGGTGGCCCGCGCTGAAGCGTTTCGCGTAATTGTCGTTGATGTTGATGCGCGAAATGCCCCATACCGCAATCACTATCAGCAGGGCCATGATCACGAGAACCGGCTTCGCATGGGCGCAGGCAAAGCGTCCTATCCACTGGAGAAAGGCGGCGAGTCTCGTCGAACGCTCCCTGCCCGCGGCCCTGCCGAAGTTCCCGAGAACCCGCTCCGGAATCATCATCACATACGCCGGGACCAGCAGGATGGTGGCGGCCCAGGCGATCATCACCCCCACAGCCACGAACATGCCGAAGACCCTGGCCGGCGGAATGGACGTGGTAAGAAAGGAGAGGAAGCCCGCTGCCGTTGTCAGCGACGTGTAGAGTATGGGCGCGAACAGCCGCCCCATGACCTCCCGGATGGTCCGGGCGCGCCCCTTTTCCGGGGTATAGGATTCGAAAAAGTCCGACAGGATGTGGACCGCATCGCAGATGGCAATGGGCATCAGGAAGATGGGAAGCATGGAGCTGAGGATATGGACCGGATGTCCGAAGGCGATCATCAAGCCCAGGGCGGAAACCACCGACACCGTCGCGATAATCATCGGCAGGACGATAAGCCTCAGCTTGCGGAAAAAGAGGAGCAGAAGCCCGAAAATGACCAGCATCGTCAAAGGCGCCGCAACCGTCATCTGCCTGAACATCTCCACGCCGACGGCGCTCTCGGCCACCGGCAGGCCGGCGATGTGATATTCCTCGTCGCCGCCAAGCTCCGCGATCTTCTTTTTCAGCGCTTCGTAGACGCGATAACTGAGCAGCTTGTCCGTCAACGGCAGGTAGATGCACAGCGCCTTCCCGTCTTCCGAGACCATCATGCCCTTCAGCATCGGATTCGAAAGCGCCTTGTCGCGTATCGCCCTCGCTTCTTCCCTGGTGCGCGGCGGCACGGACATCAGCCACTCGAACCGGATCGCCCCCGGGCCGTCCTGGGTTATGTGGTCCACCAGGGAGGGCGCAATCATGTCCGCTTCGATGACCCCCGATGTCCGGCCCGACTGTTTCACGTCCTCCCAGCGCAGGGTTTTCGCGTACTCCGTCAGTTCATGGACGCGCTTCAGCGTGGCCGGGTTGAACACCCCGTCCGGGTCCCGTTCGTTGATGACCCCCAGCACGATGGTATCGCTCAGTTCGAAGCTTTTCTTGCTTTCATTGTGAAAGACCCGCACCGGCTCGTTTTTTTCGAGCATGTTTTCCGGATCCGTATCGATGGTGATCAAGGGGAAAAAAGCGCCCGCGGCAAGCGTGAAGAGGGTTACGGCAACGGCGACCGTCTTGTAGCGCCTGATGGAAAATTCGATTACGGCATTTTTCAGCTTCGACATGTTCCCGCTCCTTTTGTTAAGTTACTTAACTATTGTTCCAAAAAAATTTACTTCTCCGCCGAATCGGAAAGGCGGCTGTCCATGGTCGTCCCGACGACATCCAGCAGCACCGACAGGGTCGCTATCTGGGACAGGGAAAACGTGCCCAGTTTGACGATGAGCTCATCCATCTCCCTGCCGTGAAGACGCTCATGGGCGTCGAACACCAGCCTGCCCCGCTCCGTGAGGGAAAGGAGAAATTCCTTGTTGCTGTGGGGCGCCGGCCTTTTCTCCACGAAACCTTTCCTCACCAGCTTGGAGACCATCTGCGAAGCGGCGCTTTTCGTGATGCCGAAACGGTTCGCCAGGCCCGTCACGTTCATCTCGGCAGCCTCGCCGATGGCCTGGATAATGTGCGCTTCCCTGGTGGTGACTTCGCCGTCCTCGTCGAACCGAAGGGGCATCTCCTCGATGCGGGCATATTGATGGGCGATCCTCTGGATAAGGCGGATGGCCGACCTGATGAATTCTTCCTTTGTTTCCATGATAAAGTTTAGTACAGCAACTTAACCATCAAGTCAATGCATTTTTATAATGAACAGCATCAGGAACAAGAAAACCGTCCTTGTCTCTTGTGCTGAAATCACCCATCATTAAAGATGCTATCCATGCTGCTTTTCCTGATTACAACTAATTTCCGGCGGCGCTTGTGGTAGAATATTGCGTCAGACATTCCCCGGCGGGGTTATCAGAAGATGGCGGCACGCAACGTCTTCGCGGCGGCAACCATGTTGATCCACGCCGGGATCACTTCGCTCCATTGGCGGGTCTTCAGGCCGCAGTCGGGATAGAACCACAAGCGTTCGGCGGAAATCCGCCGGGCGGCTTTCTTCATCAGCTCGACAATGTGCTCCTCGCCCGGGATGTTTGGCGAGTGGATGTCGTACACTCCCGGACCGATTTCGTTGGGATACTTGAAATCGTCGAAGTCGTCGAGCAGTTCCACGTGGGAACGGGAGGTCTCGATGGTTATAACGTCGGCATCCCGAGCATTCGTATAGTCCGGTCATGTTCTCGATCGCCTGCCGTTTCCAGTTAGTGATCATGTTCGGGTGCAACTCATAACGGGTGGCCAGATCGTTTATCGTCTGTTCACCACGAATCGCTTCCAAGGTGGTCAAGCCGATTTGACTGGACAGTGATTCTGGTTTTATCTGGACAGGGTTTCCGATTTTAACTGGACAGTAGTTTTCTTCTTATCTTCCTGTCGTAGTTGTGGTTTCGAGGTGTCCAGTGAAAATTTCAAGGAGTTAGCTGGAAGCAAGAAGAAGCTGAATAAATCTTAGCCCTCAATAGTATGGTAATTTATCAAAATCTTAAGAACATGTATTTCAATCGATTCTACTCATTCCTATTTTCCCTGTTTTCATTTTCCTCAGGCAAATGTCGATGTATCTGCGCAGGAATGGTTACTGCCACGTTCGCATTCCCTTCGATTTGACAAACCTGTTTTTCGCTATCGAGCTTCTAAAATCTCACAAGACAAAAGAGAAGCAGTCGCGGCAGCCAAGCCATGACTGATGAGATTGGCTGGGTTTTGGATCAAATTCAGCCGTATCCCCCGATAAATGCAAACTGACGAGCCAATCATCTTTACGAGATGAAGAAATATCTTGACAGCAAAAGGCCTCAGTTATATTTTGAATGAACGTTCATTCTTGAGGAGGGACACGTATGGTGAAACCGGGGAAAAGGGACGAGATTGTCCGGGCTGCTCTGGAGCTTATTGCCGAGCATGGCTTCCATGACGCTCCCATGGCGCTGATCGCCAATCGGGCTGGGGTGGCGGCCGGAACAATCTACCGCTATTTCGAGAACAAGGACGTGTTGATCAATGAACTCTACCGCGAGGTGGAAGAGAAGCTCTATGCGGTTCTTCTGGAGGGGTATGCGACGGAGAAACCGGTGCGGGAGCGATTTCTCCATCTTGGTACGGCGCTGTTGAGGTATTTTATCGAAAATCCCCTTGATTTTAAGTACTTGGAGCAGTTTCATAATTCCCCCTATGGTGTGGAGTTCCGAAGGGACAAGATTCTGGGGGAAAAGGCTGGGTGCGACGTTTTCCGGGAACTTTTCGAAGACGGCGTCTCCCGCCAGATTGTGAAGGAGCTTCCGCTGGTCATCCTCTTTGCCCTGGCTTTCGGCCCGTTGCTTGCCGTGGCGAGGGATCATATCCTCCGTTTCGTCATTCTGGATGATTCCCTTGTTGACCGGACTATCGAGGCCTGTTGGGACGGGATCCGGCGTTAGGACCCGTCGATTGATCCTGCTTGATCTTCTACCGTTGTGAAAAATGAACGTTCATTCTTAAGGAAACTTCCAACCGTGGCATTGTAGCAAATTCATTGCAAGGATTGACCATGTTGACCCTTTTCGTGATTTCACTGGTGGTGGTGTGGGCGCTGTTCGCCTTCATCGCATTCACAAAGAAGAACACCTGAGAGGCAAGCGCTGCCAGGTCTAAACACAAGCAACGACTCTCCAGCCGTACGGCTGGTAATTTTCTCATGATAGAGGTATTTATGCGAGCCACGTACAGGGTACAACTGATTAGCGTAGTAGGATTGCTGGCAACCGGCATACTGATGAGCGGCTGCGGCAAAAAAACGACTGCCGGCCCCCCGCCGGGCGGACCACCCGAAGTAGGGGTGGTCGTGGTGAAACCCCAAAGCGTTACGCTGACCACGGAATTGTCCGGCCGTACCTCGTCGCACCTGATCGCCGAGGTGCGCCCCCAGGTTGGGGGGATCATCCAGAAGCGCCTGTTCACCGAGGGCTCAGACGTGAAAGCGGGGCAGGTGCTCTACCAGATCGACCCGGCCAGCTACCGGGCTGCATTTGCCAGTGTAAAGGCTGCGCAGGCCAGGGCCGAAGCAAATCTGATCCCGGCCCGGCTCAAGTCTGAACGCTTCAGCGATCTGGTGAAGATCAATGCGGTCAGCCGGCAGGACTATGATGATGCCTATGCGTTGCTCAAACAGGCCGAGGCCGACGTAGCGGGCACCAAGGCCGCGGTGGAGACCGCCCGGATCAACCTGGCCTATACCAGGGTAACGGCCCCCATCTCCGGCCGAATCGGCCGTTCGAGCGTCACCGACGGCGCCTTGGTGACTGCCAGCCAGCCTGCGGCGCTGGCCACCATCCAACAGCTCAGCTCCATGTATGTCGATGTCACCCAGTCCAGTGCCGAGCTGCTGCGCCTGAAAAAGAACCTGGCCAGCGGCCTGCTGAAAAATAACGGGTCAGCTCAGGCTCAGGTCAGACTGCTGCTCGAAGATGGCAGTGCCTATCCTTTGCCGGGTACCCTGAGGTTTTCCGAAGTCACCGTGGACCAGAGCACCGGCTCCATTACCCTGCGGGCGATCTTCCCGAATCCGCAGCAGACTCTGCTGCCCGGCATGTTTGTCCGTGCGATCCTGGAGGAAGGGAAAAGCTCGCAGGCGATCCTGGTTCCGCAGCGTGGGGTTACGCGCGACCCGGCCGGCAATGCCATGGTTATGGTGGTCGGAGCAGAGGAGAAGGTGGAGCCGCGGATCATCAAAGTTGCACGAACCGTTGGCGAAAGCTGGCTGGTCAGTGACGGACTCGCAGCGGGAGACCGTGTCATTATCGAAGGGCTTCAGAAGGCACGGCCGGGTACGCAGGTGAAAGCTGTGCCGTTCGGGGGGAAGGCGGAGTCCACTCCTATTGCCGCGGCCGGCCAAAAGGCCGACACCAACAAGCAGCCAGGGAAATAACGACTCTCCGCATGATCAAGTCCTCCTTTGAGAAAGGGGAATTTAGGGGGATTTGCCTTTGAATCGGCGCTGGAAATCCCCCCTGACCCCCCTTTCTCAAAGGGGGGAATGAAGCTAAAAGCTCCCTTTCATAAAGGGAGGAAAGTGAAATAAAGGAGACATTTCATGCCCCGGTTTTTCATCAATCGCCCGATCTTTGCCTGGGTGATCGCCATAATCATCATGCTGGCCGGCATCTTGGCAATCAAAACGCTGCCGGTCTCCCAATATCCACCCATCGCACCGCCGCAAATTACCATCAACGCCATGTACCCGGGCGCCTCGGCCCAGACCGTGCAGGATACCGTCACCCAGGTCATCGAGCAGAAGATGAACGGCATCGACAACCTGATCTACATGTCGTCCGCCAGCGACTCGTCCGGGACGGTGGCCATCAATCTGACCTTCAAGGCCGGTACCGACCCTAATATGGCCCAGGTGCAGGTGCAGAACAAGCTCCAGCTCGCCACGCCTCTCCTGCCCCAGGTTGTGCAGCGGCAGGGGATCGCCGTGGTCAAGTCGACCAAAAACTTCCTGGTCATCATGGGACTCGTCTCGGAGGACGGCTCCATGAGCCGCTACGATCTGACCGACTATATGGCGGCCAACATTCAGGACATCGTCAGCCGGGTCGAAGGGGTTGGCGAAGTGCAGGTCTTCGGTTCCCAGAATGCCATGCGCATCTGGCTGCACCCCGACAAACTGAACAACTACAAGCTGACCTCCAATGACGTGGTTGCGGCGGTCCAGGCCCAGAATGCCCAGGTCTCGGCAGGTCAGTTCGGCGGCAACCCGGCTCCCCAGGGCCAACAGCTGAACGCCACCATCACCGCACGGACCCTGCTCCAGACCCCGGAACAGTTCGCGGCCATCATCCTGCGCACCAACAGTGACGGCTCCACGGTACGGCTGCGGGACGTGGCCGACTGCAAAATCGGCACCGAGAACTACGACATGCAGGCGCGCTACAAAGGCAAGCCGGTAGCAGCCATGGCGCTCCGGCTGGCTTCCGGCGCCAATGCCCTGGATACAGCCGAACGGGTCAAGGCCAAGATGGAGGAGCTATCGAAATTTTTCCCCCACGCCATGAAGGTGGTCTATCCCTATGACACCACACCGTTTGTCAAGATCTCCATTGAAGAGGTAATCCAGACCCTTTTGGAAGCGATTCTGCTGGTGTTCCTGGTGATGTTTCTCTTTCTGCAGAATATCCGCGCCACCCTGATTCCGACCATCGCGGTGCCGGTCGTGCTGCTCGGCACCTTGGGGGTGCTGGCGGCCACCGGTTTTTCCATCAACACCCTGACCATGTTCGCCCTGGTCCTGGCCATCGGCCTGCTGGTGGACGATGCCATCGTCGTGGTGGAAAACGTGGAACGGATCATGAGCGAGGAGGGTCTTTCGCCACGGGATGCGACCATCAAGTCCATGGGGCAGATCACCGGGGCGCTCTGGGGCATCGCCCTGGTGCTGTCGGCGGTGTTCGTGCCGATGGCCTTTTTCGGCGGCTCCACCGGCGTCATCTATCGCCAGTTTTCCATAACCATCGTTTCGGCCATGATCCTCTCGGTGCTGGTGGCCATGATCCTTACTCCGGCCCTCTGCGCCACCCTGCTGAAGCCGGTGCAGAAAGGGCACACGGTTGCTGAGGGCGGCTGGTTCAAAGGCTTCTTTACCTGGTTCAACAAATGGTTCAATCGCGGCAGCAGGAAATACCAGTCCGTTGTCGGACGGATGCTCGGCAAGACCGGCCGCTATCTGGTCATCTACGGGGCGATCGTCGCAGTCATGGCGGTGTTCTTCCTCCGCATGCCTACCGCCTTCCTGCCGGATGAGGACCAGGGGTTCATTATCTGCCAGGTGCAGTTGCCGGCCGGGGCCACCCAGGAACGGACCATAAAAGTGCTTGAACAGCTAGAGCACCATTTTCTGGAAGTGGACAACAAGGCCATCGATTCGCTGATAACGGTCAGCGGTTTCAGTTTTGCCGGCCGGGGCCAGAATATGGGACTTGCCTTCGTCAAATTGAAAGATTGGAAACTCCGCAACAGCACCGAGCTGCGTGCGCCGGCCGTTGCCCAGCGGGCCATGGGGGCCTTCTCCAAATATCGGGATGCCCTGGCCTTTGCCTTTACGCCGCCGGCGGTGGTCGAGTTGG
>RPRC01000224.1 GCA_003857395.1 Geobacter sp. | reverse complement strand
TATCTACACGCACGGGGAAATCATTGCCGAGGTTCTCGAAACTCTCAGAAAGAGAACCGACCTGTCGGCTCACGGTCGTGAGCTTTTTCTGGGTGCGGAACTTCGCGAGGCTCCAGAGGAGATTTCAACTCCCTTTCACAGAACCGCCGGGCTCAGTCAGGAGAACCTGCTGGCGGCCAATGCCTGGAAGACCAGTGATCTCGCTTCGCTGAGACAGTCTTCACTAAGAAAACGGGAACCAATCACTTCCCTTGGTTATGATGGCCCCCTGGCTTCGCTTTCTTCGCAGCGGCAGAATATTTCCGATTTTTTCAAAGAGCAGGTAGCGGTGGTGACCAATCCGGCCATCGACCGAGAACGGGAAATGGAACATTTTTCCACCCGAATTATGCTCGGTCCCCGGCCGGTCCTTCGTCGTGATCGCCACGACAATGTCGTGCTGGAGATTCCTTTTCTGACCGGAGGACGGCGCGAAGCAAAGGTGACCACGGACCGGGAAGCCGGCCGTGAGGCCGGGACCAGTTCCCTGGAGAACCTTCTCGGTTTCTTTTCCTCCGGCCGCGGTCGCTATCGCGTCATCAGCTGCGCACTCCGTTCCGGAGAAACAGTCCCCGATTCCCTGGAAAGGCTCCGGAAAGAGGCTCTGTCGGCCGTTTCCCGAGGCTGCCGGCTGCTGCTTCTCGACGACGGCGCAGCCTTTACCGGCAGCGTGTCATTCCTCGACCCGGGACTAGCCGTGGCGGTCGTGCACCGTGCCCTCCGAGATGCCAAAGCCTCAACAGGAGAGAGTCTGCGACGGCGAACTTCTCTGGTCGTCCGCTCCGCTGCCCTTCGAAATCTCCACGACCTGGTCTTTCTCCTCGGCATGGGTGCTGATGCCCTTTGCCCGTATCTCATGTGGGAGTTAGCCGATGCTGAGGAAAACGGCCTTGCCAACCTCCTCGCGGTGTTGTCAACTGGCCTGGAAAAGGTGATCTCTACCATGGGAACGCACGAACTGGGCGGCTACGGCAGGTATTTTGCCTCGGTCGGGCTCTCCGACCAGGTAGTTGAGATATTCGGTACCCCGAATTTTTGCGGTTCCGCAGAGATCGGACTGACCTTCCGCAAACTGGAAGAGGATGGCCGGGAGAGGCGTGCCGTGGCTCGCAGCAGCAAGAGGCAGCCGGTGGAGAACCAGTTTCGTATCTATTCACGTATCTGGAAAATGGTCGGTCAAGTCGCCAAGATGGAGGAGAACTTTGCCGAGTTGTCCCGCTTGATTCGCCAGTATGAGGTCGAGCACCCTCTGGCGGTTCGTCATCTGATCGATTTTCGCTTCCGCGAAGAGGTTGCCGTGGACCCGGAAGAGGTGGATATTTCCATTGGCAACCATGATATGCCCATCCTCATCTCTGCCATGAGTTTCGGTTCCCAAGGTGAAACCCCGTTCCGGATCTATGCGGAATCGGCCCGACGCCTGAACATCATCTGCATGAATGGCGAAGGGGGAGAAATCGCCGACATGCTGGGGAACTATCGCAGGAACCGTGGCCAGCAGATCGCCTCCGGCAGGTTCGGGGTGACCATGGAATACCTGAACTCGGTGGATTTCCTCGAGATCAAGGTCGGACAGGGTGCAAAGCCGGGAGAAGGAGGCCATCTGCCGGGTTTTAAGGTGACGGAAAAGATTGCTGCTGCCCGGCACGCGGTGCCGGGGGTGTCCCTCATTTCCCCCTCCAACAACCACGACATCTATTCCATTGAAGACCTTGCCCAGATTATCGAGGAGCTGCGGACGGCAAATCCCCATGCCAAGATTTCGGTCAAGGTACCTTCGGTGGCAGGGATTGGCACAATTTCCCTTGGTATTGCCAAGGCCGGCGCGGACATCATCACCATCAGCGGCTATGACGGCGGCACCGGTGCGGCACGCCGGCATGCGGTGAAGTTCGTCGGTTTTCCGGTTGAAATAGGGGTGCGGGAAGCGCACTGCGCTCTGGTTGAGGCAGGGTTGCGCAACCGGGTCGAGATCTGGGCCGACGGCGGAGCCAAAACGGGCCGCGATGTGGTAAAACTGTTGTTGTTGGGTGCCAATCGTGTCGGTTTCGGCACCATGGCCATGGTGGTGATCGGCTGTACCGCCTGCCGGGGCTGTCACATGGGGACCTGCCATGTGGGAATTGCCACCCAGATCGAGACCAACGAAGAAGCGCGGGAAAAGGGGCTGAAGCGTTTTGTGCCGCGGGTGCTGGAAAACGGCGTCATTTACCATACCACCTTTTTCCGGGCTCTCGGCCGCGAGATTCGAACTCTCACCGCCAAGCTTGGCTTCCAGCGGACCCAGGACCTGGTTGGTCAGGCCCATCTCCTGGAACAGGTGCGGGGGCTGGACCGTCTCGATCTTTCCGGCCTCCTGGCCCCACCACCCCCCGGCGAGATCCGCCGGGCTGATAATGCGGTCCGGATTATCCGCAAGCCCCTGAATTATCTGACCTCACTTATATCGGGTCTGGTAACGGAAGGTTTCGAGGGTGGCGATGAGCGCGTCCATTACAATGATGGCTCGGCCTCCAGCTCAGACCGGGCCATCGGCACCTATCTTGCGGGAGCACTGACTCGGGCCCATTGGGACGGCCGTCTCACCAATGCCCGCGAGGCGCTGCTCCATTTTCGGCGCGATTCCACACCAGGCAACGGTCTGGGCGCTTTCAACAGTGAACCGATTACCATCCTCGTTGAGGGTGGTGCCCAAGACGGAGTGGGAAAATCGGCCAACGGTGGAAGAATTGTCGTACTGAAGGGTGAAAACCGCCATGGCGTGAGGGTAGGCGGGGCTGTCGGAAAAGGCCTGGCATACGGCGCCCAAGGCGGGACCTTCCTCATCCAGGGAGACGCTGACAGCCGGGCCTGCATCCGTCTTTCGGGCGCCAGGGTGGTTCTGGGAGGACGCATCAGGAAGCCCCTTGACGACGCGCAAGGCCTGCTGGCCGATCGGGCCAACCTCAAGGGCTTTGCCTTCGAATACATGACCGCGGGGCGTGTCGTGGTACTTGGTGACCCTGGTCCCTGGATCTGTTCCGGCATGACCGGCGGCGTTGTTTACTGCCGACTTGATTTGGAACTGGGCCTGGACCGGGAGGCTCTCCGCCGCCGGATCGCCCGTGGGGCAACCGTGGAGATTCGGGATTTGGACGAGGACGACGTCATGCAACTGGAAGAGCTGTTGATGTTGTACCATCGGGAACTGCTCCATTCCCACCAGGAAGAGGAAGCCGATTGGTTGGAGGGGGTTGTCAGCCATTGTCGTAGTGCTTTTGTCAAAATAATACCGGAACACATCCCTTCAGCGATTCCCAGCGACGAATAGCCGACTGTTAAGATATATCTTCTCATAGTCCTGACAGGTTCCGGGTTTCTGCATAGTCAGCGGGCAGTAGTGACGTCATTTTCCGCAGTAAAAAGACCACGCTCTCTGAGCAGTTTTCGGTAAATTGATGGAATTCAAGGGCCTTGGGAACAACCAAGCACTGGCATGGCTTATGCTCTTCTCTTCAGGGCAAGATTGTGTCTGCCGATGTTTATTCTGGAAAAGTCGGGAAGTGGCTCCGCCAGGCGTTGCGCTTCACCGCTCCAGTTAGAGGTTCTGCCACTGATCTTTTGCCCTACCATGGCAAGACAAAACAGAGACCAAGGAGGTGCCGGATGGCACAAAACGATGTACGGGAAAGAATTTCCGCAACGGAAGCGGCTGAAGAACTGGAAACGACCCATTTACGGGTTCTCATGCTCATCAAGGAAGGCGCTCTTGACGGAATTCAGGACGGCGAGGAGTGGTCCATAACCCGCAAATCCCTGGACTGCTTCCAGTCCCATGGCAGTAATGCCCAAGCCCAGATCAAATGCCGAACTGCGTGCGGCGGGAACTGCGGAAACCACTGATAAAATTTGTTGCGCACGCATCAGCTGAAAAGTATCATCTCGACCGGCAGGGGGAGATCTTGTAACTGACTGTTACTGCAAGATTTCTCCCTTGCGCCACCGCTAAAGCCAGGGTGACATGCGGTTGGTCGGAATAACAGAGCGAGGCAGTTTCTTGCTTTTTGCGAAACCAAGAACTTTGATTGCCGTCAGTCCAGCAGGAAAGCGGCGACGGATTCCCCCTCCCTGCTGCCACTGTCAAGGCTCCTGTCCGAGACTGCCTTCTTTTCCATTTCCAGACGATATTTCTTTGAGTGATTTTCTTGCAGTTGACGGAAAGTTTGTTACGATTTGGGGATTGAAGCGCTAAAAGAGGAGGTGAAAAAGTCGGAACTTTCCTGTGCAGCTGTGCTGAAGTATTATGGCTCGTTCACGGGCAGATTCTAATGCGTCATGAGTACAAAGGGGAACGGACTATGACGGAAAACGAAAAGGAAATGATCGAAAAACTGGTCTCTGAAGCGGAAATATTTCTTGAGGATGATTACGAAAAGAAAGACCTGAAGGAGAAGCGGGGCGTAACCAAACAAACCCTCTATGATGGCTCAAAAAAGCTCAAGCACACTATCCCCAAAGGAAAACAACTAAAATAGCCCCCTTTATTTCACAGAATATGGTTGTCTCTTCGGCTGCAATTGTCCGGGGAAAAGGAGCATTGTACTATGGCGATTGTGAGGTATAACCCGTTGCGGGAATTGCGCGGCATGCAAGAGCAGATGAACCGGCTTCTGGATCTGGCCTGGAATCGTGAACCGGGAGAGGAGTTGCGGGAAGGCGCTTGGCAACCTCTTGTCGATATTTTCGAAAATGACGAGGCGGTTGTTATCCGCGCTGAGCTTGCAGGTGTCGAGCAAGAAGCAATCGAGGTCAAAATAGAGGGTGCAACCCTGACAATCCGCGGAGAACGGAAGCAGGATGCGGAGGTTCGGCAGGAGAATTACCACCGGATCGAAAGGTACTACGGTCCGTTTCAACGAAGCTTCCTGCTGCCTCAGACAATTGACCAGGAAAAGGTGCAAGCTGTCTGTGACAAGGGCGTACTGACAATTACCCTGCCAAAGAAAGAGTTGATCAAGCCGATGCAGATCACCATCAAGGTGAAATAAATTCTTTGTGTGTCATATGGGAATAAAAAGGCCGGAGAAATCCGGCCTTTTTATTCCCATATAGTGAAAAGCTCCCCCGGGATACTCCACTATAATCTTGCTAAAGATACGGTGAGAAAAGTTTCGCTGCGCCATCCCTGAGCTTTTCAGGTAAAGGTCGGCCATCCATTTCATCAAGGGTAATTTCCCGTGACCGGGAAAGAACCTCCTGATAGTGCTTCTCCAGTATGCCGTTGAATTGGTAATCATATGTTTCCAGGTTCAATTCAAAATTGAGCCTGAGGCTTCGCGGGTCGAGATTGGCCGAACCGATGAGGCTCCAGAGACCATCCACGAGAAAGAGTTTGGTATGTACAAAGGGTGGTGGCTGGTAAAAAATCCGGATTCCGCACTGCAGTAATTCCCAGAGATAGGAGCGGGTTGCCCAGTGAACCAGGGGAAGGTTGTTGCTCAATGGCAGGATGAGAGTTACCTCAACCCCTCGCATGGCAGTTGTGACCAGGGCCGAGATTAGGCTGCGGTCGGGAATGAAATAGGGGGTCATGATCTGTACACGCTCACCGGCACAGGAAAGGGCACCCATGATAATCCACAGCAGCTTGCGGAACACCTTGTCGGGACCGTCTGCTATGGCTCTTACCTGGGCAGTGCCCGTTGCCGGTAGAGAGGGGAAAAAGCGTTCTTCGTCATGGAAGTCTCCGGTCACGAAGAACCAGTCTTCCAGAAATACTTTCTGCAGGTCGGCGACAACCGGGCCTTCGACCTTGAAGTGCATATCCACGACGGGAGAAGAAGTCTCCGGCTGCCCTACCATGTGGCGACCGCCGATGTTCATGCCGCCGGTAAAGCCGGCCGTTCCGTCAATGATCAGTATCTTGCGGTGGTTCCGCAGGTTGAGGTGTCCCCCCTGGCGCATGGGCAAAAATCGGGCTATTTCTACCGCAGAACCATGCAGAAGTTTCCGGGCCGTTGGATGGGAATACTTTTCACCCAGTCCGTCCACGATGACACGGACTTCGACTCCCCGTGCGGCAGCGGCACTCAGTGCTTCGACAAAAGTCTTACCGGTAGCGTCGCCGTCAAAGATATAGGTGCTCAGGTGGATGGAATGACGCGCCGAAGCAATTGCCTTCAGCATTGCGGGGTATGCCTGATCGCCGTTGTGGAAAGCCGCGAGCCTGTTGCCTGCAGTGAGGGGAGTGGAAACTATCCGGTCGGAGAGGTGGCGAAGCTCCTTCAGATGGAAGGTGTCGCCGACAATGGGCGGCGGGGATTTCGTCTGATGAGGCGCCTGGAATGCATCGTGACTGGAGAGGCGGCGGCCGCTTTCCTGCCAACGACGGGCCGTGCGGGTGATGCGGTTGATTCCCATGAGCCAGTAGAGCAGGGGCCCAATGAGCGGGAACCAGAGACTGACCACTATCCAGCCCAACGCGGAGCGTGGATCGCGTTTCATGAGCAGGGCGTGACTTGCTGCCAGCAACGAAACTGTTACCAATACTCCCCATGCCAGGATCCAGACTATAGTATCCAAGGATCTCCCGTCCCAACAGTATTGCGAACTCTGTCCGGCAAAGGATAACGCATGCCGGGAAGAGAGGTCAAGGGTTTATCCTGACGCTGATTACTCGGTTTGGTGTGTCTGGCTATCCCGGCTCTCGCCTGGCCTCAGCGAAGACAAGATAGCTACCGCTCCTGTTGAGTGCCGGATGAAGCAGGCCAATTTTTATGCTTGACATATTCAAATGCTAATTTTAAATTATGATTTGAAATAAGCATTTGAATATGTCGAGGCGTTATGACAAAGCAAAGATCAGGTGATACCAAGGAAAAACTGCTGACCGCGGCAAGCGACGTGTTTGTCGAGAAGGGGTTCCGCGATGCTACGGTGGCTGAAATTTGCAAGCGTGCCGATGCAAACATCTCCGCCGTAAATTATTACTTCAGCAGCAAGGAGACCCTGTATCAGCAGGCATGGCGGCACTCCTTCGCCAAATCGCTCAAGGACTTCCCGCAGGACGGCGGGGTGAGCGAAAATGCGCCTGCCGAGGCGCGACTGCGGGGCCAGGTGAAGGCGTTGATAAGAAGGATTTCCGACCAGAACAATAAAGATTTTTTCATCTCCCAAATGGAGTTCGTAAATCCAACCGGTCTCTTGGAAGAAGTGATGAAATCGGAGCTTATCCCTCTGCGGGAAAAGACCCTCTCAGTGGTGCGGGAACTGCTGGGTCAGGAGGCAACCGAAGAGCAGGTTGTGTTCTGTGAAACCTGTATCCTCAGCATGTGTGTCCATCCGATGTTGATGCAAAGAGCCAGGCTGAAAATGAAAAACGTAGAAATGCCGGTCATGATTTATGACCTTGATGCATATATCGAGCATGTAATGAAGTTTGCGCTGGCGGGCATTGCCGCAATCAAAAGCGATTTCGATCTGGTCGGACTCGCTGCTCAACACGCCGGTGCACACAAACCAGGAAATTGAGGCTCATCCGGATGAAAGATAAGCAACCCTTTTTCGCACTTATCACCTTTTCCGCTCTCAGCCTCACAGCTTGCGTCACGGTCGGCCTGGATTATTCGCCACCGGCGTTGGCCGTGCCGGCAGCCTGGAACCGACTCGACAACTCGGTCCAGCCCATTGCGCATGCCGCTGCATCCGGCGATCTGAGCCAGTGGTGGCGCAGCCTGAACGACCCGCTATTGTCAGAACTGGTGAATGAGGCACTTCAGGCCAGCCCCGATCTGCGTGGTGTACAGGCCAAGCTGCGCGAGTCACGTGTCCGTCTCGCGGTTGCCGCGGCCGGGCGTTTTCCGGAAGTGACTGCATCCGTCAGCGCGAGCCGCAGCCAGTCGAGCGAGGATACCGGCAGCGGCGACGCGCGGGAGATGTTCATCGCAGGTTTTGATGCAAGCTGGGAACTGGATGTGTTTGGCAATGTACGCCGTGGAGTTGAGGCAGCCGGGGCTGACCTCGAATCGTCCGTAGCAAGCCTTCATGACACTCGGGTTACACTGGTAGCCGAAGTAGCGCGAAACTACGTCGAGGCACGTTCCCTGCAAATCCGCCTTGGCATTGCCCGTGACAACCTTGCCAGCCAGTCGGAGACGCTGCAGCTCACCGAATGGCGCGCCCAGGCCGGACTTGTCAGCAGCCAGGACGTCGAACAGGCGCGCAGCAGCCGGGAGCAAACCCGGGCGCAGATTCCCAGCCTGGAAAGCAGCCTGGCCGAGGCGGAGCATCGTTTGGACATCCTCTTGGGCAAGGCTCCGGGATCGCTGCATGCCAGTCTTGCCGCGGCCGGCAGCCTGCCGAACCTTCCTGAAAAGATTGCCGTCGGCATCCCGGCCGACACCCTGCGCCAGCGCCCCGACATCCGGGCTGCCGAGCGCAAACTGGCAGCGGAAACAGCCCGGGTGGGAGTAGCTGAAGCGGCGCGCTACCCATCCTTCACGCTCTCGGGCGCAATCAGCCTGGAGGCGTTGACCCTCAGCGCGCTCGGCAACAGCGGTTCCGCCACATACTCCTTGCTCTCCGGCATCACCGCCCCGATTTTCAACGCTGGACGGCTGCGAAACCAGGTGAATATCCAGGATGCGGTGCGCGAACAGGCACAGGTGGCATATGAAAAAACAGTACTCAACGCATTGCAGGATGTGGAAAACGCACTGGTCTCGCTCGCCTGCAACCGCGAACGCAGCGAGGCGCTGGAGAAAGCTGCCGAATCTGCGCGAAATGCAGAGCAGCTGGCGCTGCAGCGCTATAGCTCCGGTCTGATTGATTTCCAGTCCGTGCTTACCACCCAACGCACTGTACTGACCGTCGAGGATAGTCTCGCCAGTTCCCACGCCGACGGCGTGCTGGCGCTCATCAGTTTATACAAATCGCTGGGAGGCGGCTGGTCGCCACAGACCGATTCCCTCCCGGCCGGCAAGGACACTCTATGAACGATACCACTACTCCCCAAGACAATCAGGGTGCTACCCTGAAACTACTTCTCGAAAAAAAGTCAGCAGGGCTGCTCTCGCGACGCTGGCTGTGGCTGGCCGGTGCACTGCTTGTGATTGCAGGTGCGGTCCTGCTCTATTTCCGCTCAGGCGATACTGCAGACGCGCCGCAGTATAAGACCGAGCCGGCCGAGGTAGGCACCCTGGTGGTCAAGGTCTCCGCAACGGGCAATCTGGAGCCGACCAACAAGGTGGATGTGGGCAGTGAGTTGTCAGGTATCGTCGACCAGGTGTACGTCGACGTCAATGACCATGTGAAAAAGGGGCAGGTGCTGGCCCGCCTCGATCTCGCCAAACTTCGGGACACGGTTGCCAAATCGCGTGCAAGTCTCGCCGCTGCCGAGGCGCAGGTGCTGCAGACCCAGGCCACGGTGGTGGAGGCGCGCGCCGCGCTGTCGCGATATCGCCAGGTGTCGCAACTGTCTGGCGGCAAGGTGCCTTCCAAGTCCGAAATG
>RPRC01000223.1 GCA_003857395.1 Geobacter sp. | reverse complement strand
TTCTTTTCCTCTCCAGCGCGAATGCTGCCGATTTCGCTGCGTCCTACTCGCATCTCTGGGGCGGATATTCAACCTCCCTCGTCAATCGTTCTCCTGAGCAGTGCAGCAATGCCGGCCGTGCCGCTTTGGATCTCACGGGTAGTATTATTTCCCCGGGAGCAGTGTTCAGTTTCAATGACAATGTGGGTGCGAGAGATACAATGAAAGGATATCGCCCGGCACCGATCATCAATGACCAGGGAGGGTTGAGCGATATCGCCGGAGGCGGCATTTGCCAATTGGCAACAACCATCTATAATGCGGCGCTCGAGGCGGGTCTGGAGATTGTTGAACGACATCCCCATTCAAGGAGCGTGAGTTATGTGCCTCCGGGACGGGACGCCACTATTCTTACCTGGCGAAAGGACCTTAAGGTGCGCAATCCCCATTCCTATCCCTTGATGCTGAGGGTGGAGGCGACGGGAAATCGGCTGACAGCTGGTTTCTGGTCGGTGGTCGGCAAGTCGTTCCAAGTGAAAATTTCCACGGATTTAATTTCCGTTGATCCTGAGGCAGCCGTTTCCCTGACTGCCGGACAATCCGGATCGATTATCCAATCGGGTGGGCAGGGGTTCTCAGTTGTGACCCGTCGTCGGGTGATCCGGGACGAGGCAGCAACAGAAGAGGTCCTGTCGAGGGATTTCTACCCACCTCCCAGCAGGATAGTGGGGAGAACGGCACCGTGAATGCATCCAGAGGCATGTTGCTCATTACCGTATTGATTATCGCCCTCGCTGTTCCCTCAGGCGTTGCCGAGGGAGCTCCCTGCGGAGGAGGCAGCGCAGAAACTTCCTTTGAGACACTACGGGTCACCAGGGAAAAGCAGCAAGTCCTTGCAAAGTATGCCAAGGGGGTTTTTCTCTACCGGCTCGGCCTCGGCCCTGCCGTTTCTCCACCTTCCTGGGCGGCGGATATCCAGCGGGCCTGCTTCGTCACCTTCTTCACCGGAAAGAGGGTGATTGCCTGTTCCGGAGGTTTCCGTCCCCGAACTGCCGATATTGGCAAAGAGGTCGACGCAAACGTTCAGCAGGCGCTCCACATGGATCAAAGGGCCGGGCGCATTGACCGGGCTACTGCCATGCTGGCCCATGTGCTGATCACCTTTCCGGGCGAACCGCGTCCCGTAGCATCCGCTGAGATGATTGATCCTGTCAGGGAGGGGCTGTTCGTGGAGAACGACCGCAGTGGAGTTGCCATCGTGCCCGGGGAGGCGAAGACGGCCTCATGGGCGTATCGCGAGGCTTTGCGCAGGCTCGGCGAGAGCGACCCCAGCAAGGTTCGATTGTATGTCTTTGATTCCTGGGTGATATCAGGGAAAGACTGAAAGATCATATCCAACCGAAAATGCCAATTGAAGTGTTTCATTTTTTGTTGTTCTCAACCTTGAATTTTGAACCTTGAACGTGCAAGCAGGAGGGTCAGCCGTGAAACAGTTTTTCATCAGTTCCCTTGTCCTGGCAGTAGTGAGTGTTTTTCTCTTTCCGCACCCGGGCATGGCCGCCGTTGCCAAGGGCTCGATCGAGGGGACTGTTCTGTCTGCCGAGACCAATCAGTCCCTGGCAGGGGCAGCCCTCGAATTCCAGCGCAACTATCCCCGAAAACCACCGGTTGCATTTCGCACGGAGAGCAATGCCGAGGGGAAGTTCTCCGCTCTGCTGCCCACGGGAACCTACCACTACCTGATTCGTAAGACCGGTTTCGGAATTCTGGCGGGAACCGCTGTTGTCACCGCGGGAGAAAAGGTTGAACTTCCTCTGCCCCTCAACCGGGAGGCAGAGGTTTTCGGGAGGGTCATTGATGCCAAAGGCAAACCGCTTGCGGGAATTGCCGTTTCATTTGGTAAATACGCGGGTGGGCGAACGGATTCAGCGGGTCTCTTTACTGTCCCTGCCCTGAATGAGGGCTGGTATGAATTCCGACTGGACCATCCTTCGTGGGTCCCGGAACGGCAGGTGTCCTTCTCCCTGAAGGCGGGAGAGCGGAAGGATGCCGGTGATATTATTGTCCGGAAGGCAGGCGCGCTGGTCGTACGCCTGGTGGCGGGGGGGCAACCGGTAGCGGCTGCCGAGGTGTCACTGTCCGGAAACCTTGCGTATCGTTACGGAAAAACCGACAAGCGGGGGATGGTCAGCTTCGCAAAGCTCCCGCCGGGATCCTATTCCCTGGAGTCCTACGATGAAAGACTTACACAATCGAGCATGAGTGTCGATGTGCCGGAAGGGAAAAGCCGATCGGTACGGATGATGGCAGTTCTCCGTCCAGCGTCGCTCTCCCTTGACGACCCGGGGAGGGTTATCCTTCCCGGCGGAGTGATTCCGGTCTCCCTGCGGGGTCTTTGGGTCCAGCGGGCAAAGGTCTCGGTGTATGCCGTTAATGAGGCACGCCTGTTTGACGGCAGTGTGGATCCGGGCAATCCAGCCACCATTCCCGTTGATGCGCGAAAGCGTCTCCGGGAACAGAGTGTTACCCTGGCAAAGCAGAGGTTTACCTTCTATCGTCGTGCCTCTTTAAAGCTGGAGCCCCTGCCTCCCGGTTTCTACCTTGTGGAAGCCGAGGGCGGTGGAACCATTGCCCGATCTACCTTCCTGGTTACCCGGCTTGGTCTCGTGGCCAAGGCATCGTCGGCCGGGACCCTGCTCTTTGCCGCAGATTTGGTGGACGGCCATGCTCTTGAAGGGGTAGAGATACTCGAAGCAGCAGTATCACCGGGAGCATCGGCGTTTCCGGGATTGCTCGGCAAAACAGCTGTTGACGGCCTTCTCACCAGTCCTCGTAGTGCACGGAGTGTCCGGTTTATTGGTCGCAAGGACGACAGCCTGGCCATTTTTCATGTCTCTGCCATGCAATCCGGGGCAGAGACCCTGAAAGGGTATCTCTATACCGAGCGTCCCGCCTATCGACCGGGTCAGACCGTCAATTTCAAAGGGGTGCTCCGCAAGATGGTTGGTGAGGGGTATGCCCTGACCGGAACGGTGAAGGTACGGGTGACAGTCACCGACAGCGGCGAGCAGACCCTGATGGAGAAGGAGTATCCGGTTTCATCCGCGGGCTCTTTCAACGGTGATCTCGTTCTTCCGGCACAGCCGCCCCTCGGCGATTATTTCGTGCGGGCAGAGGTTGGAAATCAAAGCTTTCAGAGCTCTTTCAAAGTTCTCGAATACCGCAAGCCCGAGTTCGAGGTTACTGTTTCTGCCGGGAAGAAATTCCACGTGGGGGGCGATCCGGTCCCGGTTGCACTGAAAGCCCGCTACTATTTCGGCGCGCCGGTGGTGGACGGAAAGGTCCGCTATCGGATCTATTCCCGCCCTTACTACCGTTTTGCTGATGGCGAGGATGGAGATGACGATGATGACGAAAACCTGTTTGGCGGTTATGCCGATTTTCTCGGCGAAGGGGAGGCCGTAACCGACTCCAACGGCATGGCCCTGATCACGATCGAAACCCGGCCGCTCGATTCGCCCCGTGCCTATACGGTTGAATTCGATCTGGCCGATCTTGCCGGGAGAGAGGTGTCCGCAACAGCCTCCTTCACGGTTACGCCTTCCCTCATTGCCCTCTCGGTTCGTCCGCTCTCCTACCTCTGCTCGCCGGGGAAAGCGACTGACATCGAGGTTGCAACCGCTACCTGGGAGGGAAAATCTGTTCCGGCCCGTGTTCTCGTTAGCGTTGAGGAGCAGGTGTACGATCGAAAGACCAGCACGTATCTCTACCGCAAGCTCGATGAGCGGGAAGTTGCTACCGACGCAAGCGGCCGGGTGGTGTTCGGCCAGATTTTCCCCCGTCCCGGCTACTGGCGCGTAAAGGCAGTCACGACCGATGAACGGGGCTTGAAGGCAACGGGTGAGGGCTGGGTCTGGGTCTGGCAGGAAGGGTATGCCTGGGACACCTCCTACCGCGAGCTGGGGGTGGAGCTTGATAAAAAGAGTTATCTGCCCGGAGAAACTGCACGGATAATCGTGAAGAGCCCTGTTGCAGGAGCCTCCCTCCTTCTGACTGTAGAGGGGCGGGAAATCTATTCTCGCCGCGTCGTCCAGTCGGCCGGTTCCGTTGAGGTGGTAGAAATTCCTGTAACCGAAGACATGGCACCATATGTCTTCGTGTCCGCCGTGATGATCGAAAAAGGGCGCTTCTATTCCCGGACCAGAACCCTGCGGGTCGCTTCCAAGCCGGACTTGCTGGAGCTGGAAGTCACGACGGACAAGGACATCTATGAGCCGGGAGAAAAGGTTCGCCTCGCGGTTTCGGCACGAGGCAAGGATACCAGGCCAAGGGCTGCCGAGCTTTCCATTGCGGTGGTGGATGAGGCACTCTTTGCCATTGCGCCGGAGACCCAGCCGGACATCTACCGCTTTTTCCGGGGAACTCGCGAGCACCGGGTTCTGACTCTCAACTCCTTCCCGCGTGTCTACCTGGGCGGCGCAGCCAAAGCCGGGCTGTCGGCTAAGGCCGAAGATGAGCTGCAGGGGATCAAGGTCCGCAAGGTTTTCAAGGATACCGCCTTCTGGCTCCCGATTCTTGCCACCGGGGCAGACGGTAATGCGGAGGTTGAATTTGAACTGCCCGATAACCTGACCACCTGGCGGGCCACGGCGGTCGGCTTCACCGGCCGGAGCGAGTTCGGGACCGGACGAGACAGCTTTATTGCCCGGCTGGACGTCATGGCCCGGCTGCAGCCGCCCCGTTTCCTTACGGTGGGTGACCAGATGAAAATACCCGGGATCATAACCAACATGACCGATAGTGAGCGGGCAGTCACTGGTGTTTTCGAGACTAACGGCCTTTCGCTGTTGGGAGAAAGCCGCTTTACCGGGGCAGTAAACCCGGGGGGGACTCTCCGGCGGGATATGATGGTCAAGGCGGAGACATCGGGTGAGGCGCTTCTCCGATTGCGAGCCCTGGCGGGCGATCGCGGCGATGCCATGGAGCTGACGATCCCGGTGTTCATGCGGAGCATGAAACGGGTCTCCCAGGGAAATATCGTTCTGCGAGGGTCGGAAGGGGAGACGGTGGTCAGCCTGCCTGGGGAAGCCATGGGCGAAGGGGCGGGCCTCGACCTGTCCATAGCCCCGACCATCACAGCCAGCCTCAATGAGAGCCTGCAGGAGTTGATCGACTTCCCTTACGGTTGTGTGGAGCAGACAATGTCGCGCTTTCTGCCTGCCGTTCAGGTGAAAAAACTCCTCGGATCAACACGATTTACCTTGGCAGCGGAGGTCTCGGTTAAGCTCGAACGTGTTCTCGATGAAGGGCTGCGCAGGCTCTATGACTTTCAGCACGAGGACGGCGGCTGGGGATGGTGGAAGGAGAGTTCCAGCGATCCCTACCTGACTGCCCACATCATGTACGGCTTCGCCCTGGCACGCAAGGCGGGAGTTCCCGTACGTAGCGACTCCTATGACCGGGGTCTGCAGTCCCTGTCCGACCAGATTGAAAAGGGGTCACTTGAGGCGCTTCCAGCTCTCTACCGGGCATACACCCTTGCCGGTCGGAGCAATGAGGTCGTTGAGAAGCGCATCAAAGCCGGGTGGCACCAGCTGCAGCCATCCCAGCGAGTGCAGTATCTGGCTTCACTGTTGAACAGGTCCCAAAAAGACCGGGCTGCACTGCTCCTTGAAGAACTGAAAAAAGGGCTGAAGAAAGAGGGGGCCGCTGCCTGGCTGCAGGATGAAGATGCCAATTCCTGGTGGTATTCCTGGCGCTGGTCGGGTTCCGCGGTGGAAACCACGGCCCTGCTTCTGGAAAGCCAGCTTGCACTCGCCCCTCGCGCCCCGCTTGCTTCCTCACTTGCCGAGTTCCTGGTGCGGAAACGGTCTGGCCGCTGGTGGAACACCACCCGGGGGACGGCTGCGGTAGTCACGGCGCTGGCGGACTATGCGGCTGCCACCGGCGAACTTGACGCTTCCTATACTGCACGCCTTTTCCTGAATGGCAGGCAACTGGACCGGTATGTGGTAGAAAAGGGGAGCGTTGTCCAGGGGAAACCAGTGATTTCGATTCCCATGAGCGAGTTGCGGCGGGGCGAGAACCGGGTGCGACTCGACAGGGAAGCGAGCGAAGGTGCACTCTACCTTTCCGCCCGATTGGGGTACTTCGCTGCGCCCGAGGCGGCCGACCGCACCCCGGGACTTGCCATTGAGCGCAAGATGTACCGTCTTACGCCTCGTCAGAATGGCAGTGAATGGCGTATGGAGTATGTTGCGCTCCTGCCTGGCGAGAAGCTTGCCCCGGGCGATGATGTTGAGGTGCGCCTGACGGTGGACAATAAAGAAGATATGAATTTTGTCATCATCGAGGACCGGCTCCCGGCCGGATTCGAGGTTCGCGAAACCCGCAACGACCCGCGGTTTGCTTCGTACGCCTCCTATTGGGACTGGTATGCCCACCAGGAGCGGCATGACGAGCGGATGGCCTTTTTCCTCGATGTACTTCCGGCTGGACGACATGAATTCCGCTATGTGATTTACCCGGAACTGGTGGGTGACGTTCTTGCTCTTCCGGCTTCGATCTGGCCCATGTATGTGCCGTCCCTTCGTGCGGAAAGTGATCTCTGGCAGGCCAGCGTAGAACGGTGAGCAGCGGCGGCAAAAGGTGTCGGATGGTGTCCCGAGCCATTTACACCTTGAACCAGTGAGGCATCAGGATTATAAAGAAGGGGCAAACGAGATAACGGAGGCCGACCATGAAGGCGATTCTCAATCGCAGGAGCATCCGCAAGTATACGGATCAGACCGTGTCTGAACAGCTGCTCATCGAACTGCTGGAGGCGGCCATGTGTGCCCCGTCGGCGGGCAACGAACAGCCCTGGCAGTTTGTGGTCATCGACCAGCGCGGCATACTGGACGAGATTCCGAAATTCCATCCCTATGCTGCAATGGTTTCCGCTGCTCCGGTTGCAATTCTCGTCTGCGGTGACCTTGACATGGATCTGCACCGGGGCTATTGGCCTCAAGACTGTGCAGCTGCAACGGAAAATATCCTTATTGCGGTTCAGGATAAGGGGCTCGGTGCTGTCTGGGTGGGAGTCTATCCCCGAGAGGATCGGGTTCAAGCGATGCGGGCTTTGTTGGGTATTCCCGATAGTGTCGTTCCCTTTGCCCTCATTCCTCTCGGCTACCCGGCCGAGGAGAAGCCGCCGGCGAACCGTTTCGATGCCGGACGCATCCACTATAATGGTTGGTAGGAACAATGAGAAAAGAGATTGATGAATTCTGTCGTTATCTGAGTATCGAACGGAACGTGTCCAGTCATACCCTCGATGCCTACCGAACCGATCTGGGAATGTTCAGGGAGTTCCTTGCCAAGGAACTCGGTCCCGCCATTCCGGTGGAAACGGTCAGCCATCTTATGATTCGCCGCTACCTGGCGCGTCTCACCATCGATCATGCGAAGAGCACCCTGGGCCGGAAGCTTGCGGCGATCCGTTCTTTTTTTAAATACCTGATGAGGGAGGGGAGGGTCCGCAAGAACCCCGCGGAATTGGTGAGCACCCCGAAGAAAGAGAAGAAGGTCCCGTATCACCTGGACATCGACGAAGTGACCTCACTGGTCACTGCCCCGACCGGCTGTGATGTGCTCTCACTTCGGGATCGGGCTATTCTGGAAACCTTATATTCCAGTGGACTTCGGGTCAGCGAGTTGACCGGCCTGGATATCGGAGGGGTGGATCTTTGCGAAGGTCTTGTCCGCGTTCTCGGGAAAGGGGGGAAGGAGCGGATCGTTCCTCTTGGAAGTCTGGCCCGCATCGCCATCAGCGATTATCTGGCGGCGAGAAAAAATCCACCGTACGATGCTGCGCTGCTGGTTAATGCACGCGGCGGTCGACTCACCAGCCGCAGTGTCGGGCGCATCGTTGACAAATACATTCTCCACATTGCTGCCATGAAAAAAATCTCTCCCCACACCCTGCGACACACCTTTGCTACTCATCTGCTCGAGGGTGGCGCCGACCTGCGTTCCATTCAGGAACTCCTTGGCCACGCCTCGCTCTCCACCACTCAGAAATATACCCACGTGAGCATCGACCGTCTCATGGAAGTCTATGATAAGGCTCATCCCAAAGCGCGGAAGACGTAACTTTCTGTTTTGGGGAAAGGTTGACTATCGCTAAGTTATATAGTATAAATTAAAAAATCTTAGCATATGCAATTGTTTTGATTTGGGAAATACAGCACTTCCACGTATAGTGGGATTCGAGGTGTCGGGGTGATCATTGAGGTATTGCTTTCTGGCGGAAAGGAGCTTGAACTGGTCCCTGATTACGTGCTTGGAGAGTTGCTTGAGCGGGGAAGGGTGCAGGGATTCAGGCGTTCCAGTGGCTGGGTGGTGGTTGGTCGCGACCGCGTTAGACAGGCGAGGAAAGAATACTACCCCGGACCTGAAAGAAGGCGGCGGAGGAAAGGTTCCTGTTTGACCTGCCCGGACATGGTTGGTGGGAAATGCATCAATAGTAGCTGTCCGGAATATAGGTGTAATGTTAAAGTCTTTACCTATATGTAGTGCAGATGTTCCATAAGAATCACGGTTGCAAAAAAAGGAAACCCCGTCCGAAGAAGCGGGGTTTTTGTTTTAAAGAGCCGGGAAGGGTCAGAGAAGCAGTTCCATCTGCTTCCAGTCCTGTTTCCTGATTTTGGGGCCTGGGTAGTAGCGTGGGCAGTTGGCAATCACCACTTCGGGAGATTGCTTGCAGTGCCGGCGGCACGAAATACATAAAAGGTTTGCGGTGGTTTGTTGTTTCATGCCAATCAAGAAATTTTGCGTACCCATTTGAAAGTATCGGGAATTTTTCCGTACTGAATTCCGGTAAGGGTGTCATACAGTTTCTGGGTAAGTTTCCCTACGCCGCCATTTCCGACGGTCAAGGGCTCGTCCTTGTAGCTGAGAACCCCGACCGGGGTAATAACCGCAGCGGTGCCGCTGCCGAAGGCCTCTTTAACCTTGCCTGCGCGGATGTCCGCAACCAACTCGTCAATGGCTATCTGACGCTCTTCAATGCGGAAACCCATGGTGTCGGCAAGCTTCATCACCGAGTCGCGGGTCACGCCCTTCAGGATGGAGCCGGTCAGGGGGGCGGTGACAACGACATCTTCATAGACGAAGAACATGTTCATGGAACCGACTTCTTCAATGTATTTCTTGTCGCAGCCATCCAGCCAGAGAACCTGGTCGAACCCCTTTTTCTTCGCGATCTGGGCAGCCTTGAGAGACGCAGCGTAGTTTCCGCCGGTCTTGGCTTCCCCGGTGCCGCCCGGAACCGCACGAACATAGGTGTCTTCCACGAGAATCTTGACCGGATTAAATCCCGCGGCATAGTAGGCACCGACCGGGGACATGATGACAAAGAAATAGTAGTGGTCGGATGGCTTGACGCCGAGAACTGGTTCGACGGCGATGACTGCCGGGCGGATATAGAGCGAGGTGCCTTCGGAGCCGGGGACCCAGTCTTTTTCAAGCCGCACCAGTTGGGAAATTCCTTCGAGAAAAAGATCTTCCG